>JBQTHI010000001.1:0-56857 GCA_052390035.1 Actinomycetota bacterium
CGGGCCTTCCGACCGCCCGGTTTCGCGCTACGTCCGGGGTGGCCGCTAAATCCTTTCCGGAGCCGGCCTGCCGAAATAGGTCGAAAGACCGACGCGGGGACTAGTCCCGTGACTGTCATTCGTGTAATTTCACGCATAGGGATCCAATTCGATTCCTTTAACGAGACGGTTCTTGGCAAGTGACGTGATGGGGCGCCATCGCGGTGGGCAGGGTTGGGAGGCAACCACCTTCAACGCCTGAGTGGGAATGGTGCGACCGGCTTTTTTGAGTTGGACGTGCGGAGGCGAAGAAGTGAACACGCGATCGAGGCGGGCAATCGGGGTGGCAGGGCTGATCCTGCTGCTGATGTCGCTATTGGTGGTTTTGGGGTTACCGGCTGGCGCGGCGCCTTCCGATCCACCGGGCAATAACGGGACGGTCAAGATCGATGCAGTCGAGTTCGACATCCACCCGGACAATCAGCCGCACGTTGGCTGCGTGTTCCAGGTCGACTTCTACGGGTACGATCTCGGTTCGGGCGCGTCCGTTCTCTTTGAGGTGCAACCGCCGACCGGGCCTTTCCAACCGATCTTGTTGGATTCGGTCGCCATTGGTGGCGACGAAGCCGGAGGAGGAACCGATCTCGACGGGGCAAGGACCTACGACCTCGGCCCCTTATTGGGGGGCTATGAGAAACATCCGCAACAGGGATGGCATGTGAAGCTCACCGTCAACGCCACCGGATCCATCGGCGCCGACGTCAAACACAAGGTGTTTTGGATCACAGGCTGTGCCTCTTCGCCTCCGGGCGGTGGCCCTCCAACCGATCCTCCAGGTGGCCGCCCCCCAGTTACCGGCCCTCCAAGCGGGAGTCAACCTACCTCCCCGCCAGGGGAGACCCAGGTTTCCGGTATCCAGGTGACCGCACCACCGCCGGTTGCCCAAGTGTCCCAGACGACCGAAGGGCCACAGGTCCTCCAGACGGAGTTGCCGCTAACCGGCATGTCGACCTCGTCGCTCGTTGTGGTGGCTTTTGTCCTGGCGATGGCCGGGGTGTTGTGTCTTTTGGCTTCAGGGAGTCAGGAACGTCCTATTTCGCCTAATCGCTGGAACTAGCCAACCGGCGATTGCGTTACTGGACAAACTCAAACAATCGGCTACATTGAGTGGCGGGCGCCACGCGGTGTGGCAGCGAGTGGGAGGCGATGTACCTTCATCCCGCGAAAGCGGGCACCAGGGATGAAGGGAGCCAGTGGTGCGACCGGCCTTCTCGCGAAATAAAGGGGAGGCAACGTAATGAAACTGGCCAAAAGACGCACCATCGGGATCCTGGGCTTGCTGCTCTTATTGAGTTCCTTGGCCGTCGTCACAATTGGTATGCCCGCACTCGCAGACCACGCCGGTAACTGCACTGAAAGTGACGGCGGCTGGCAGGTAAACATACCCTCAGGACCTTGGGGCACCATCACCGACAACGGCAACCAGTCGGTATCGGTGAGCCTGAACTCCGGCTACAGCCTGGAACTTTGCGTCAAGGGCGGCAACGGCTATGTGATCTACAACGTCACCGCCCCCGGCGGCGGGCCCTTCTGGCCACCGGCGGACTGCGGTGGCGGCGCCGTGCAGTGCGGTTTGTCGCACTGGGGGATCAGGGGCGTGACCCAGTCAACCACGACCACCAGCACGTCGACGACCTCGACTACGTCGACCACTTCGACCACATCGACCACCTCGACTACGTCGACCACCACAACGACGCAGCCCACCTCGACCACCTCGACCACCTCGACTCAGCCGACGACTCCGACCACCCAAGCCACCACCAGCACGACGGCCGCGGTGGGCGTCGGCGGCATTCAGGTGACGACACCGCCGGCGGTGGCGCAGGTGACCCAGGCGACCCTGCCTTTCACCGGCCTCTCGACCTCGGGGATGGCGGTCGTCGCCGCCGGGCTGGCAGCCTTCGGCCTATTCCTCCTGGCCTCCTCACGCCAGGTTGAGGAAAAGAACCCAGTCCGGGCTTGGAACTGATACCTCCGACCTGAGACTGCTTGCAGGGAGAAGGGCCCCTCGGGGCCCTTCTCCCTTTCTAAGGACTCGTATCCTCTCGCCACCGTGGACTACGACGACGCCCTCGCCTATCTCGACCGCCACATTGGTCGGGGGATGAAACCAGGGCTCGACCGGATCAAAACGCTGCTCGACATGATGGGGCACCCCGAAGACGGCTACCCGATCGTCCATATTGCCGGCACCAACGGCAAGACCTCGACCAGCCGGATCGCCACCATGATCCTGGCCGCGCACGGTCTCAACACCGGCACCTTCACCTCACCCCATCTGGAGAGGATCGAGGAGCGGATCGGGGCGAACGGCCGGACCGCCACCCCGGAAGAGTTCGCCCAGGCCGTTACCGACGTGGCGGCTTTTGCCGACATCTATGAGGCCCGTCGCCCCGACGAACTCACCTACTTCGAGCTGACGGCCGCGATGGCCTTTGCCTGGTTCGCCGAACTCGCGGTCGATGTGGCGGTGGTCGAAGTGGGTCTAGGCGGTCGGCTCGACGCCACCAATGCCGCTCGGGGCGATGTCTGTGTCCTGACCGGGATCGACTATGACCACACCGAAACACTCGGTACAACCCTCGCAGCGATCGCTACCGAGAAACTCGGCATCGTCAAGCCGGGGGCGGTGCTGGTGACGGGGCCCCTGCCAGAGGAGGCGGAGCAGGTAGTTCGGGAGGTGGTGGGCGAACGCGACGTCCGTCATCTCAGGTACGGCAGGGATTTTCGGCTTGAGGACGCCGCTCGAGCCGTGGGTGGTTGGCAATGCCATGTGGCGGGCAGCGAGGGTGACTATGACGACATCTTCTTTCCCCTCCACGGCCGGCACCAGACGCGAAACCTGTCGGTGGCGGTTGCAGCGGCCGAAGCCCTCCTGGGGAGAGCCCTCGATGTGGAGGCGCTCCGGCTGGGGGCGGGTGCGGTCACCTCCCCGGGGCGTCTTGAGCCGATCGCCGACGGTCCACTGGTGATGCTCGACGGCGCTCACAACCCCCAAGGGTTTCGAGTCCTGGCGGAGGCTCTCGCCGAGGAGTTCCCCCGGATTCGTTGGGTATTGGTCGTGGCAGCGATGGCGGATAAGGACCTGTCCGCCATGTTGCCGGTGCTTGCGGGTCTGGTGACCGGTGTGGTGGCAACGACCACCGGGAGCGAACGATCGATGCCTGTGGCCGACCTCTCCGCCGGCGCCCAGGCATCTTTGGGTGTCGAAACCAGGATGGCCCTCGACCCCGCGGAGGCGTTGCGGCTCGCCCGGCAAATGGCTGGCCCCGAGGGGGCTGTTCTCGTTGCGGGATCCCTTTACCTCGTGGGAATGGTGCGAAGCCTCCTCGTGGGCGATGGCAAAGCCCAACGGAACGAGCGCTGAGGTCGGCGTTCGCCAACATCGGCCGGTTTAGGCTCATCAAACTCATGGGCGAGAGGACATTCGTTATGGTCAAGCCGGACGGCGTCGCCCGTGGATTGGTGGGTGAGGTCATTTCCCGGTTCGAACGAAAAGGCCTAAAACTCGAGAAGGTACGGATGCTCACTATCGACCAGCAAATGGCGCGACGTCATTACGCCGAACACGTCGACAAGGGCTTTTTCCCAGAGTTATTGGAGTTCATCACCGGTGGACCGGTGGTGGCGATGGAGTGGTCGGGAGAGCAGGCGATATCGGTTGCTCGAACGTTGATGGGCTCGACCAACCCGATGCAGGCAGACCCCGGAACGATCCGCGGGGACTTTGGACTGGCAGTGACCCAGAACATCGTTCATGGCTCGGATGGAACCGCGTCTGCCGCCCGTGAGCTGGCCCTCTTTTTCGGCTGATTCGTCAAATGGCGGACCACCCAAGGTCCACCTAAACTCCGTCGGTCCTTTTCGCGGCTTTTGACTTCTGCTATGGCCGAAAACCTCTTTTCATTTGCCGGCCAGGACATGGCCATCGACCTCGGCACCGCCAACACGCTGGTGTTTGTCCGGGGTCAAGGCATCGTCCTCAACGAGCCTTCGGTGGTAGCCATCAACGTCCAGAACGGCCGGGCGCTCGCCGTGGGAATGGAAGCCAAACGAATGATCGGGCGCACTCCTGCCTACATCCGGGCCATCCGCCCTCTACGCGACGGGGTCATCGCCGACTTCGACATCACAGAGAAAATGCTCCGCTATTTCATCCAGAAGGTCCATCGACGGCGTTGGGCACGGCCCCGGATTGTGGTGGCGGTGCCATCAGGGATCACTCCGGTCGAGCGTCGCGCCGTCGAAGAGGCCGCCTACCACGCCGGGGCCCGGCGGGCATACACCATCGAAGAGCCGATGGCGGCTGCCATCGGGTGTGGCTTGCCGATCGGGGAGCCGTCGGGGTCCATGGTGGTCGACATGGGCGGTGGCACCACCGAAGTGGCGGTGATTTCCCTCGGAGGGATCGTGGTGAGCCGCTCCATCCGGACCGGTGGAGACGAGTTGGACGAGGCGATCATCGAGTGGGTGAAGAAGGAGTGCAACGTCCTGCTGGGGGAGAGAACCGCCGAGCAGGTAAAGATGGCGATCGGGTCTGCCTGGCCATATGCCGACGAGCCGTCGGCCGAGGTGCGGGGCCGCGATCTGGTCACCGGGCTGCCCAAGACGATTCTGCTCTCCAGCCCCGAGATCCGGGAGGCGATCGAGGAGCCGACTCAAGCCATTGTGGACGCGGTCAAGTTCAGCCTCGACAAGACTCCGCCCGAACTGGCGGCCGACATCATGGAGCGCGGGATTGTCCTGACCGGCGGGGGGGCTTTGCTGGTCGGTCTCGACGAACGCCTAGCACATGAGACCGGGATGCCGATCGTAACCGCCCGCCGGCCTTTGCAGTCGGTGGCGATCGGGTCGGGCATGTGCTTGGAGGAGTTCGAAACCTTGCTCTCCTCGTCCGCCCGGCCATGAACCCGCCGGCCCGCCCGGCTCATTGAAACGAGATGATCGATCGGGAGAGACGTCGAGACCGCACGCTTCCGACCTTCATCACCCTGTTGGTGACGGCTTTCCTTCTGATGACATTCGATGTGCGAGTGGCGGGGGGAGCGGTGACCGGCAATATTCGCAGCGCCGCCCTCAGTACCCTGGCTCCCCTTCAGAACCTGGCCGCGGCGATCATCGACCCGATAGTCGACCTGGCCGACGCCCTCGCCGGTCTGGCCACGCTGCGGGCCGAGAACCAGGCCCTCCGCGCCGAAGTCGCCCGGCTCCAGGCCGACCTGGCCGGCTTTCAGGACGTACAGGCCCGTCTTCGGGTGCTCGAACAGGTCAACGATCTCGAGATACTCGATCCGGACACGTCCAAGATCTCTGCCAACGTGGTCGGCCGCCCCGACCCCTTCGGTGCCAGCCTGATCATCGACAAAGGCTCCAATCACGGAGTCGCTATCGGCCACCCGATCGTCGATCCGTTCGGCTACGTGGTCGGCAAGGTGGTCGAGGTAGCTCCGGGCTTCGCCACGGTGGTTCCGATCATCCAGGATCAGGAGGCGATCACTGTGCTGGTCGATGGCCAGATCGGCACCCTCACCTCCCATCTGGGCAGCGACCTTCTCAGCCTGGAGGTGTTCGATGCGGTCGAGCCGCTCCAGGCCGGGGATCTGGTCGTGACCAGTTCCATCTCGGTCACCTATCCGCAGGGACTACCGGTGGGCGAGGTCACTGAAGATGTGGCGCTGGAAGGGACAGCCTTGTCGGCGTCGGTTCGGTCGTTCTCGAAGCCCGACACCCTTCGGGTGGTTGTCGTTATCACCTGGCCGCCCGAACCCGGATCACCCGGGGTGGTGGCAACGACCACCACCACCACGACAACCACACCCATCGCCGGCACCCCTGGCAGCGGATGAGGGGACTGCGGCCGATCCTGATCACCTTGATGCTGGCCGTGCTCGGGTTGGTGATTCAGGCGACCCTGTTCCGTCGATTCACCTGGTTAACACCCGACCTGGTAGTGCTGGTGGTGATTTTGGCGGCGATCAGCCTCCCGCCCGCCGGCGCCCTCGTCGCCGGGTTTCTGGCCGGGGCGGTCGTTGATATCTCGGTCGCTAGCTCGGTGCTCGGTTTGCGCTCGTTGACCTATACGGTGGTGGCCTACCTGGCGATCCGAACCCGGGAGCGGACCGATCTCGGGATTTTCGCGGTGGGTCTGTGGGCGGGGATATTGAGCCTGGTATCGGTGGTGGTACTGCTCGTGGTTGGAATCCTCTTCGGACAATCTGCTGAACTTGGGGATCGGATGCTCCGCCGGCTGATCCAGGTCCCAGTTGCCAACCTTGTCGTTGGTCTCTTGTTGGCCGTCCCGATAACCCGCCTGCTCCATCTTGGCGGTGGAAGTCCACGATGAAGTTCGGAACCCGACTGACCGCTCTCGCCGCCGCCTTCTTCGCGATGTTCGGGTTGGTCGGAATCCGCCTATGGTTCGTACAGGTAGCCGAAGGGGCGCAAAGCGCCGAAATCGTCGAAGAGCAGGCGTGGGTCCAGGTCCCCAGCCAGGCTGCCCGGGGCGACATTTTCGACCGGGACGGGGTGTTGGTGGTCACCAGCCGATTTGTGCCCCGAGTTGTGGTCGATCGCCGGTTCATCCACCCCGGCGAGAAGGACGAGCAGATCCAGAGGTTGTCGGGCCTGCTCGGACTGCCAGCCGATGCCCTTGACCGTCTCTACGAAGAGGCCGGGCTCAACGGCCGCTTCCCGGTTACCGAGGTTCCCACCGAGACCGCCTACCGCATCAACGAGCAGTTGTCGGAACTGCCCGGGGTCAGCATCGAAAAACTTCCGAAGCGCGTCTACCTGGCCGGCCCGACCATGGCCCATGTGATCGGCCACCTCGGTTTTCCCGACCAGGCCGATCTGGAGGATCGGCCCAACCTCGATCCCAATCTTCGCATCGGCAAGCTGGGAGTCGAGCGGGTCTACGACGCTTACCTACAGGGCACCCCCGGTCTCACCGAGCTTCGGCTCAACCGGCAGGCAGAGGTGATTGAAGAGACCCGTCCGGTACAGCCCGTGCAAGGGGGTTCGCTCCACCTCACAATCGACATGCGCCTTCAGGAAGTGGTGAAACAAGCTTTGGCGAGCGGACTGCTCTTGGCCAACCAGGTCAAAGATCAGGATCGAGCCGCCGGCGAAGCGATCAATCATGACGCGGTCAAGGCGGCGAGCGTCGTGGTCGACACGACCAACGGCGAAATCCTTGCGTTGGTTTCTCTCCCCGACTTCGACCCGTCCTTGTTTGTCGGTGGCATGGACTCTTCCACGTTTTCGGCGCTCAACGATGCCCAGGCGTTCAACAACCTCGCCATCTCCGGTCTCTATCCGCCCGCCTCGACTTTCAAGGCGATCACCTATGTGGCTTCGATAGAGGACGACCTCCCCCTCCCCAACGGCATCCCCAATGTCGACGCCAGCAACGGCTTGGTCCATTGCAACGGCACATTGCGGTTACCCGGATTCGAAGAAGGAAGCCAGCAGATCTTCCACGACTGGTACACGGGCGACAAGGGCTGGCTCGATTTGCATGCCGCCTTCGAACAGTCCTGCAACATCTACTTTTGGTCGATTGCGCTCGGCACTTGGCGGGCGTACAAGCTGTCGGCGGACGAGAGCGTCCTCCAGGGCTGGGCGCGCCAGCTCGGTTTCGGAGCCTCTACCGGAGTCGATCTCACCGGCGAGGCATCGGGGATCGTCCCCGACCGGGCACTGTTCGAGGAGTGGAAGCAGTTTCAGGTAGAGAACCCCGATGCCCCCGCCCGTCTCGATTCGGGGCGGCTCGATCTGGCAGAAGGCCCCTTCGTAGGCGGAGATCTGATGAACCTGGCCATCGGGCAGGGGGAGCTGACCTCCACCCCACTTCAGCTCGCCCAGGCTTATGCCGCCCTCGCCAACGGTGGCTACGTGTATCAGCCTCACGTCGTTTCAGAGGTCGTCGGGCGCGACGGGTCGATCGAACTTCAAGCCGAACGGAATCTGGTCCGCCAGGTCCCGATCGATCCGGCGACGGTAAATTCTCTGTTGGCTGACATGAACCGGGTCGTGACTCGGGGAACGGCCGCCGCCGCCTTCTCCGATTTTGGAGCCAGCCTCGATCGGGTGGGTGGCAAGACCGGTACCGGGCAGACCATCGCCCACAACGACAACCACGCCTGGTTCGTCGGCGTGGGTCCACTCGACTCACCGAGGTGGGTGTTGGTGGTTCTGATCGACGAGGGAGGTAGCGGTGGAAGAGTCGCGGCACCGGTAGCCCGCCACATCATGCAGTACCTGATGGGCGAGCCCCCTACGCCGATCGTCGAAGGAGATCTCGCCGACTGATGACCCTCTCAGCCTGATGACCCTCGCCGCGCGGCCCGACGCCCCCCCGGCTATCGAAGACCGGCGACGCAACACTCCCGACCGGGTGCTGTTCATCACGACCGTGGTGCTTTCGGCCCTTGGCCTTCTCATGATCTTTTCGGCCACGAGGGTGAGTCTGGAGCGAAGCGATTTGCCTGCTTCGTTCTCGATGGAAAGACAGCTCATCTTTGTCGCCGCCGGCCTCATCCTCTTTGTCGCCATGTCTTTCGTCGACTACCGCGAGTTGCGACACCTGGCCCACGTCATATACGGGATAATGATCGTGCCGCTATCCGCCGTGTTCCTCTTCCCGGCCGTGAAAGGTGCCCAGCGGTGGTTCGACTTCGGGGCCTTCCAGCTCCAGCCGTCGGAGTTCTCCAAGACTGCCTGTGTCATCGTCCTCGCCGCGGTACTTGCCCGACCGGCTACCCATCTTTCGTGGAAGCGAATCGCCCAGGCGCTGGCGGTGATGGCGATTCCCAGCATCCTGATTTTTCTCCAGCCGGACCTCGGAACGATGTTGGTATTCGGCTTCCTCGTCGTGGTGATGCTCTTTGGCGCGGGTATCTCGGGCCGGCAGGCTCTCGTGCTCTCGGGGCTCGGCGTCGCAGTACTGATGGCCGTCGTCCAGTTCGGCTGGCTTCGTGCGTATCAGCTCGACCGCATCCGCGTGTTGTTTAGTCCCGAAATCGACCCGACCGGGATTGGTTGGAACCTCCGCCAGAGCATTCTGGCGGTTGGGTCGGGTCAGCTGACCGGGAAAGGGTTGTTTCAGGGCCAGCAGACCAACTTTCAGTACGTACCCGAACAGGGCACCGATTTCATCTTCACTGCGGTCGGTGAACAACTCGGCTTCGTCGGGGGAATACTGGTGATAGCTGCCTTCCTGGTCCTTGTGTGGCGGCTGCTGGTGATTGCCGCCAACGCCCGCGATCGGTTCGGAGCGCTCGTCGCCCTGGGGATTGCCGCAGTTTTCGCGTTTCACGTCATTGTCAACATCGGCATGACCGTCGGAATCATGCCGGTTACCGGGCTTCCCCTTCCGTTCATGAGTGCCGGCGGATCTTCATTTTTGAATTTTTCCCTTGCCCTCGGCATCGCCAACTCGATCTGGCTCCGCAGGTCGCCTGTTCCCGGCCCACCCCTGGTCGGCTGACCGGCGGATCGATACCGCTCTTGTCCCCAATCGATGTCTCGACACCCTTCGGCGTGGAGCCCAAATTGTTGGAGTCCAGCCTGCTAACCTTCGTTTTGCCGCTCTGAGCGGCAGTTTTGGTCTTCCATCTGGCCGTTCGGTGAGAGTGAAGCTTTCTTCAACCAGGTCTTTGCCGGTATTCGGGCCTAGCGCCCCAACCGCCCGTCCTAGCCGAGCGGCCGTATTTCGCCCCGTCGGTGTTGGCACCAGGAACGCCGACACCCTGGCGGGTTTCATAACGCAGTCAGGAGTCCAGTTAGATGGCAATCTTTCGGAGGAAAGATCCGGAGGTAATCCGGCGCGGCTCTTCGAGCATGACCGAAGAGCGCAAATCAGTGCGGTTCGGTGGGCACAAGGTGGAGGTGCGGCGGGTCACCGAGGTGGCCCCGGCTCCCACTGAGAGGCAAGGTAAAGATCGGGCCTCTACGGCCAAGACAGCCAGGAGTCGGAAGGAGGGGCGGCGCACCGAAAATGGCCAGGCCAGCGGTCGGCGTGCCTGGGAGCGTCCCGAAGACGAAGAACTGATCGTCGCCCCCGAGGTGGGGCGCAAGCAGATGCTGGTTCGGGTCTTGCCCCATCAGACCCAGGTGGTGGTCCTCGAAGGGCCGGTGCTGGTCGAACATTATGTAGCCGGCCAGGATCGCTCGTCCCTCGTCGGCAACATTTACCTCGGCAAGGTTCGCAACGTCCTTCCCGGGATGGAAGCGGCCTTCGTCGACTTTGGGTCCAGCAAGAACGGAGTGCTCTACACGGCCGACGTCAAGGCCGATCCCAAGCAGTACACCAACCGCGAGGTACGAATCGAAGACGTACTCGGCGAGGGCGAGGAGATTCTGGTGCAGGTCGCCAAAGATGCGATGGGGGCGAAGGGTGCGCGACTCACCGGTCTACCTTCTCTCGCCGGCCGCTACCTGGTATTGGTCCCCGACTCCGACAACCAGGGGATCTCCCGGCGGCTCCCCGAGTCGGAGAGGATCCGGCTGCGAGAGGTACTGGCCAAGGTCAAGCCCGACACCTTCGGGGTGATCGTCCGCACCGCCGCCATGCACGCCTCGGCTGAGGAGATCGCCGCCGACATCGACCGCCTTGTGAAGATCTGGGGGCAGATCGGAGCCGATTCCACCGGGGGTACCGCACCTCGACTCGTTTATGAAGAACCCGACCTGCTGATACGGGTGATCAGGGAACACTTCACCGGCGATTTTCGCCGTCTGTTGATCGACGACGCCGTCGCCTATGAGCAGGTATGCGCCTATCTCCGTTCTACCGCCCCTGACTTGGTTTCCAAGGTCTCGCTCTACGACGAGGAGATGCCGCTGTTCGAGCGGTACCACGTCGAAGACCAACTTCGTAAAGCCCTCGATCGCAAGGTCTATCTGCCATCCGGCGGTCATCTGGTCATCGACCGGACCGAGGCGCTGACTGTGATCGATGTCAACACCGGCCGGTTTGTCGGGTCGTCGAGTCTCGAGGAGACGGTTCTCCACAACAATCTGGAGGCCGCCGAGGAGATCGGCAGGCAACTTCGCCTGCGCGACATCGGTGGCATCATCGTGATCGACTTCATCGACATGGAGACCGAGGGAAACCAGCAGAAGGTCCTCCGCCGGCTGCGTGAGACCCTTGCCAAAGACAAGACCCGCACCCAGGTGTTCGACGTCTCCAACCTGGGCCTGGTTGAGATGACCAGGAAAAACGTCTCCGCCGGCTTGGTGGAGAGCTTCTCCGAGCTCTGCGCTGTCTGCGGGGGCCGTGGGGTGATCCTCCATGAAGAGGCAGCTACCCATGGGATTCCGGTCCGGGCAACATTGGCTACCGACGAGGAAGCCGATTAGCCGAAAATCAGGGCGATGCGGGCGTATATAATCCGCTGTTCACCCCCTTTTTCCAGAGGTTCTGACCATGTACGCCATCATCCGGGCCGGCGGAAAGCAGGCCAAAGTCCATGTCGGTGACGTGCTCGAAATCGAGCGCGTCAAGGACCCAGGCACATCAGTCAGCTTTACCCCGATTCTGGTGGTCGATGAAGGTGGCACCGCCGTCTCCGGCTCAGGAAAACTGGCCGGCGCCAAGGTGATCGCCGACGTCCTTGGCGAAACCAAAGGCGACAAGATCGACATCTTCAAATACAAGAACAAGACGGGTTATCGCCGCCATCAGGGACATCGACAGACCTACACCCAGATCCGGGTTACCGGCATCGAGCTTCCCAAGGCCAAGCCGGCCCGCTCACGTCAGTCGAAACAGTCCAAGGAGGACTGAACCATGTCCAAGACCAAGGCAGGCGGCTCCTCGAAAAACGGCCGCGATTCACAATCCAAGCGGCTCGGACCGAAGGTATTCGATGGGACGATCGTGGCCGCCGGAGCTGTTCTGGTGCGCCAGCGCGGCACTCGGATCCATCCCGGCCAAAACGTGGGCCGCGGCAGCGATGACACGCTCTATGCGCTGACCGAAGGGAGGGTCCAATACGGAACCCGCAACCTTCGCCGTCAGGTCGACGTCGTCCCCAGCTGAACTTAGCCTTCCCCCCGAGGGCGCTGCAGTGTTCGTCGATCGGGTCAAAGTCCACTTGCGAGCCGGAGACGGGGGTGCCGGGGTGGTGGCCTTCCAGCGGACCAAGGGACGGCCCAAAGGAAGGCCCCAAGGCGGGAATGGCGGCCGCGGAGGTGACGTCATCATCCGTGCCGACTCCTCCATTTCGACCCTTCTCAGATACCAACGCCAACCCCATCACCGGGCCACCGACGGCACTCATGGGGGCGGCGACCGCCGACACGGCCGAATGGGGGAAGACCTGGTGGTTTCGGTACCCATCGGCACGACGGTCTCCGATTCGAAAGGAACCTTGCTGGCGGATCTGGTGCAGCCTGGCCACCTGGTGGTAGCGCTGCGAGGCGGGCGAGGGGGGCGAGGCAATGCCGCCTTCGTCTCCCCCCAGTTGCGTCTGCCGGCGATCGCCGAGCAGGGTGAATACGGACCCGGAGGGTGGTTCGTCTTCGAGTTGAAGCTGATGGCCGACGCCGCCCTCATCGGATTTCCCAATGCCGGAAAGTCGACGATCATCTCGGCAGTCTCGGCGGCCAGGCCGAAGATCGCCGACTATCCCTTCACGACCCTCGAACCCCACCTGGGTGTGGTATCGATCGATGAGCGGGAGTTTGTCCTGGCCGACATTCCCGGGCTGATCGAGGGTGCGGCTTCCGGGAAGGGGCTTGGTCACGAATTTCTCCGGCATGTCGAACGGGCCCGGGTGATGGTCGTTGTTCTCGATCCCTCCGCGCTGCAAACTCAACCGGTGGACGAGCAGTTGAAGACTCTTGTCGCCGAAATGGCGCAGTACCTACCCGAGCTGGCCGCTCGACCGCGGTTGACGGTGATCAACAAGTCGGACCTGCCCGAAGCTGCGGCGGCCTCGGCCCGGGTGCCGGGGGCCATCCTCATCTCGGCGGCGACCGGCGCCGGGATGGAGCGGTTCCTTCATGGGACCGCCGATTTGGTCGATCAAGCCGTTAAGGCCGCGCCCGATCGGCCCGGCTTCGTGCTCCACCGTCCGGTGATCTCCGACTTGGAGGTCCGACGGGTCGGAGGCGGCTGGGTCGTGGAGGGTCTTGCCGCCCGTCGGGCGGTGGCATTTGCCGATCTGACTCTTCCCGAAGCCGCCCGGTTGGCGGCGGCTCGACTGGCAAAGATTGGGGTTGACCGTGCGCTGGCCGAAGCAGGGGCGCACCCCGGAGACGAGGTCCGCATCGGTGACCTGGTCCTGGAATACCAGCCAGAGCCGCAACCGGATCAGGGAGGCCACCTCCTCAGATGAGGCGACCATTGCCCAGGGCCGGCCGTCTCGTCATCAAGGTGGGGTCATCGAGCCTGACCAGTACAGCGGGAGGGATCGACCCGGAGGCGGTCCGGCGTGCCGCCGTCATGGTGGGTGATGCCTGGGCCGAAGGTCATCCGACCGTCCTGGTGACCTCAGGTGCCGTAGCTGCCGGCCTTCCCGCTTTGGGGCTAACCAATCGACCCTCCGACCTGGGCGACCTGCAGGTAGCGGCGGCCGTCGGACAGGGACGGCTGATGGAGCGTTACACGTTCTACTTCGACCAGGTTGGAATGGTCGCCGGTCAGGTCCTCCTCACCAAGGAAGTTCTCGCCAACCGGGAGCAATATCTCAACGCCCGTTCAACCCTTGAGCGCATGTTGGCGGCCGGAATCGTTCCCGTCGTCAACGAGAACGACACGGTGGGGGTCGAAGAGCTGCGGATGGGTGACAACGACCGGCTGGCGGCCGTGGTATCGCATCTGGTCGGGGCGGGGCTGCTTCTCATCCTATCCGACACGGATGGGCTCTTCTCCTCCGACCCGCGCATAGGCGAAGGAGAGTTGCTCAGTGCGGTGCGGCACACCGATCAGATCCTCGATCGTCTCAGCGGACCGGGACCGCTGGGCTCTGGAGGAGCCGCCACCAAGGTGGCCGCCGCCCGAATGGCGGCCTGGTCGGGAGTGCCAACCATTGTGGCCGCCGCCGGCGCCGAACGGGTGCTGGCGCGAGCTCTGGCCGGTGAAGACATCGGGACCTGGGTCGAACCCCGACCCGAGCGGTTGGCTGCCCGCAAATTGTGGATCGCCTTTGGTCAACCGTCCGCCGGAGTGCTGATCATTGACGATGGGGCGGTCGGGGCATTGGTCGACCGGTCCCGGTCGCTGCTCCCGGTCGGGGTAACCGAGATTCGAGGGAGCTTCGGGGAGGGAGCGGCGGTGGAGGTACGGGACCTTCGAGGAGGACTGGTCGCCAAAGGGATGGTACGCATGGACGCCGCCACCCTGGCAGAGATGATCGGCCGCCGGGGGCGGGTCGAGGCGATCCACCGCGACGATCTGGTGGTGCTTCGGTAAGGGGTCAGGAAGACGGCGAGGGACGAGCTTTACACTCCAACCCGTGATCCAACACGTGGGACCTGCCGCCCGGGCCGCCTCTCGCCAACTGGCGATGGCCGGGACCGTCGCCAAGAACGAGGCGTTGCAATCGGCCGCCGAGCGGATTCAGCAGCAGTCCGGGCAATTGACCGGGGCGAACGACGCCGACCTGACCGATGCCAAGGCGCTCGGGATCTCAGGCGCCCTGCTCGAACGGCTCACGCTATCGCCTGCCCGAATCGACGGCATGGCCGCCGGGCTTCGACAAGTGGCCTCCCTTCCCGACCCGGTTGGGGAGGTCACCGCCGGTTTTGTTCGTCCTAATGGCCTTCGCATGACCCGCCATCGGGTGCCGTTGGGGGTGGTCGCGGTCATATATGAGGCGAGGCCGAATGTGACGGCCGACGCCGCCGGGCTGTGCCTCAAAGCGGGCAACGCCGCCATTCTCCGCGGGTCGTCTTATGCCCTTCGTTCCAACCGGGCCATCGGACAGATCCTCCGCTCAGCCCTGAGCGAATCGGGACTCCCGCCGGATGCGGTTCAGGTGATGGAGGACGCCGGCAGAGAGGGAGCGCGCCAGCTGATGCAGGCCCGTGAATGGGTCGATCTGCTGGTACCTCGCGGCGGGCCCAACCTCTTGGCCGCCATCGAAAGGGAAGCCACCGTCCCCTACGTGATCGACGGTTCCGGCAACTGCCACGTCTACGTGGATGCCGGCGCCAATCTGGAGATGGCGACCGAGATCACGATTAACGCCAAGACCTCACGACCTGGTGTATGCAATGCGGCTGAGAAACTGCTCGTCCATCGGCAGGTTGCCGCCGACTTCTTGCCGGCGGCGTCGAAGTTATTGCGAGAAGCGGGTGTGGAGCTTCGGGGCGACCCGGCGGCGATGGAGATCATTCCCGATCTGGTGGCAGCCACCGAAGCGGACTGGCCTCTCGAGTACCTCGACCTGATCATGGCGATCAGGGTGGTCGACTCGGTGGACGAGGCCATCGAACACGTCCGCCGGTTCGGATCGGGACACACCGATGCGATCGTCACCGACGACCTCGTCACCGCCGATCGTTTCGTCGCCGGGACCGACTCGGCGGTCGTGATGGTGAACGCCTCCACCCGGTTCACCGATGGGGAAGAATTCGGGTACGGGTCGGAGATCGGGATCTCTACCCAGAAACTGCATGTCCGCGGACCGATGGGCCTGCAGGCGCTGACATGTGAGCGCTGGGTGGTAAGAGGACAAGGCCAGCTGCGGTGAACAGGCTGGATACCCCCGCCCAGGTCAAAGAAGCTCTCGCCTCGTGGGACTACCTGAGCGACGACCGGATCGCCCAGGTGGTCTTCCTGGCGGGTCGTCTAGACAAACCGGTGCTCGTCGAAGGACCCGCCGGGGTGGGAAAAACCGAGCTTGCCAAAGCCCTGGCAGGCTCCACCGGCCGTCGCCTCATCCGGCTGCAGTGTTATGAGGGTCTTGATGAGGCCAAGGCCCTTTATGAGTGGAACTATAAGAAGCAGCTCCTGCGCATCCAGGCAGACTCCGAGAAGGAATGGAGCGAGTTAGAAGAGGACATCTTCTCGGAAGGATTCCTGTTGGCCCGGCCGCTGCTGGAAGCGATCCGCTCGCCCGACCCGGTGGTCCTCCTCATCGACGAGGTCGATCGGGTCGAGATCGAAACCGAAGCCCTGCTGCTCGAGATCCTCTCCGATTTCCAGGTTTCGATACCCGAGCTAGGGACGATTACTGCCACCACCACCCCGATGGTGATTCTCACCTCGAACAACACGAGGGAGCTGTCGGAGGCCCTGAAACGGCGCTGTTTGTTTCTTCACATCTCATATCCAGATCCCGACCGTGAGAAGCAGATCCTCCTCCACCGGGTGCCGGGATTGCCCGAACATCTGGCCGGCCAGGTGGCTCGGGTCGTGAGGTCGATCAGGTCGATGGATCTGAAGAAGGCGCCGTCGGTATCAGAGAGCCTCGACTGGGCCCGCACGTTGCTCGCCCTCTCCATCGAACACGTCGACGAGGGCGTGGTAGGGGAGACGCTCCATGTGTTGCTCAAATATCAGACCGACATCGACAAGGCTTCCAAGGAGTTGGCGGTCGGGCCGTGATCGGCCTCCTCACCGACTTTGTCGGCGAGTTGCGAGCGGCCGGGATACCGGTGTCGATGGTCGAGGCGATAGACGCCATGGAGGCGGTGCGTTTGGTCGACATCGGTGACCGGGGAGCGCTGAAGGCTGCCCTCGGCGCCACCCTGGTCAAGAACGCCCGGCACTATCAGGCCTTCGACGTCGCCTTTGAGGTGTTCTTTGCTCAGCACCGCAGCCCCGAGTTGGACAAGACGGCTGGGGTGGAAACAGCGGCCAATGCGGGGGGGGATGGCCATCGGGGCGGAGCTTCTTCTTTCGATCTTGACGCTCTCATCGAGTCGCTCTTCCAGGCCTTGGCCACCGGGGACCTGGCCGGCGTGGAGGCCGCCGCTCGCCGTGCCGTCACCGAACTGGCAGGTATCGAACCGGGCCGCCCGGTCGGCGGCACCTATTACATGTACCGGACGTTGCGCCGTCTCGATCTGGAAGGGCTGCAGCGCCGTCTGCTGGAGGCGGCTTTGGACGGGATCGATCCGGAAGACGCCCTCGATCTCCGGCTTGCCCGCCAAGATGTCGACGCCCAAATCGCCTGGCTCCGCAAGGAGATCCAAGACGAAATACGGCGCCGCCTGATCGCCGATCGGGGACGGCGGTCGGTGGCCCGCACCCTCCGCCAGCCTTTGGTGGAGGACCTCGACCTCATGCACGCCACCAGGACCGATCTCGAACAGATAGAAGACGTGATCGAACCCCTCACCCGCAAACTGGCGGCCCGTCTCGCCCGGCGGCGTCGGCTGCTCCGGAGTGGGCGGCTCGACTTTCGTCGGACGGCCCGACGATCGCTCGCTACCGGCGGGGTGCCGCTTGACCCGGCTTTCCGCAAGGCCCGCCCGCATCGACCTGAAGTGTTTCTGTTGTGCGACATCTCCGGGTCAATGGCCACCTTCGCCCGATTCACCCTCCAGTTCACCTATGCGATGGCGTCGCAGTTCTCCCGCCTCCGGTCGTTTGTCTTCATCGATTCCGTGGACGAGGTGACCCGCTACTTTGGACCGGGGGTGGACTTTGCCGGCGCCATCGGCCGGATCAGCACGGAGGCGGAGGCGGTGTGGCTCGACGGCCACTCCGACTACGGCAACGCCCTGGCTCGATTCGATGAGAGATACGGCGCCGATGTCACCCCTCGCACCACGGTGATCATTACCGGCGACGCCCGCAACAACTATCGGCCGGGCCGGGCGGAGATTCTCGGTGAGATCGCCGGTCGGGCCCGGGCCGTCTACTGGCTGAACCCCGAGCCCCGGTCCTACTGGGATAGCGGTGACTCGATCATGGGTCGCTATCAGCCCTTTTGTGACGGGGTCTTCGAGGTGCGGACCATGCGCCAGCTTGAACATTTCGTCGAACAGCTTTCGGTGCCCGGTCATTTGGTCGGTCGCCGGCAACGGAGACCTCAACTGGCGGCTCCGGTCGGCCGATAGTCCTGGGAGACCCAACCCGAGGCAGTAAATCGTGGGCCATCGAATTCTTGTAGTGGAAGACTCCGCCGTTATCCGGCGCCTGATCGAGGTATGCCTGCGAGGCGGCGATGTCGAAATCATTTCCCGGGAAGACGGGCCGGGTGGCCTTCACGCCATTTCGACTGAATCGCCCGACCTGGTGGTGCTCGACATCGGGCTGCCCGGCATGGATGGCTGGCAGGTTCTGGCTCGCATCCGCTCCCGGCCAGAGACCCGTCAGTTGCCGGTGGTGGTGCTCACCGCCCACGCCGAAGAGGAGTCGCGCCGACGGGCCAACGAAGGCGGTGCCGACGGCTTCATCACCAAGCCCTTCCAACCGCACGCCTTCCGCGACACCATCCTCGACCTACTTCGTTAGACCCCAACCGGTTACCTAAGGTTTGGGGTGGGGCTCAACCACACCGATCGCCTTCAGAACTCCCGGCCTCATCGCGCCTCCCCTTTCGTTAGCGGATTGGTGGGCCTCTGCCACACCCCATACCTAAGGTTCGGGGTTGTGGCGGTGCAGATACCCTCAATGATCGGGGCCCCCGTCCAGCGGGCCGAAGATCCCGCCCTGATCACCGGCGCCGCCACCTTCAACGAAGACCTGACCCCGGCCGGCACTCTCCACGTGGCCTTTCTCCGTAGCCCGTTTCCTCACGCCCTGATCACTGCCATCGACACCGCCGCCGCCGCGGTGGCCTCCGGGGTGTGGTCGGTCTACACCGGCAAGGACGTGTCCGACCTGGCGGTGCCTCCGATACCTGATCCAAAGAAGAACATCCCCGCTCGTTTCGCGCTTGCCCAGGACCGTGTGCTCATGCCCGGCGACCCGGTGGCGGCGGTGGTGGCCGATACCCCCGCTCAGGCACGGGACGCGGTCGACCTGATCGACGTCGACTACGACCCCTTGCCGGTGGTGGGAGATATGGAACAGGCACTGACTGCCGCGCCTGTCCACTCCGGCCAGACGTCAAACGTCGCCTATGAGCGGTCGAGAGGCGACTGGGAAGCGATCGCCGTAATGGACGGGCCGGTCGTGGTGGAAGGCATGGTCGACCATCCCCGGGTGGCCCCGTCCCCGATGGAGGGGAGGGTGGCGCTCGCCACCTGGCGGGATGGGCGATTGACCATGCACATGCCGACTCAGGCGCCCCATCTGATTCAAGAGGAGCTGGCCAGATGCCTATCGATGCCAATCTCCAATGTTCGAGTCGTGGCCGGTTTCGTTGGAGGTGCCTTTGGGGCCAAGTTCGATTTGGCGGAGGAGGAAATGCTGGTGGCCTTCGCTGCCCGCCAGCTCGCCAGACCGGTGAAGTGGGTGGAAACTCGCCGTGAACACCTCCAAACGGTTGGTCACGGTCGATCGATGCGGGCCAGATACAAACTGGTCGCCGAGACCGACGGCCGGATCAAGGCGTTCGCCGTCGACTGGCTGGTTGACCTCGGCTGTCGCCATCGATACCTCTCCTTTCACACCATCACGGCCCGCATGGGCACCGGCACCTACGACATTCCTCAGTACGCATGGAAAATGAGGGGGATATGGACCAACCGCGCTCCCCGCGGGATCTACCGGGGGGCGGGACGTCCTGAGGCCACCCTGACTCTTGAGAGAGCAGTCGATCACCTGGCCTCTGAGCTCGGCAAGGACCCGGCCGAGATCCGCCTGCTCAACTTCGTCTCACCCGATCGTTTTCCCTACAAAAGTGTTGCCGGCTACACCTACGACACGGGCGACTATGCCACCAATCTCGACCGCCTGCTGACCGTCGCAGGCTATGAGCAGCTTCGTCGAGACCAGCAGGCGGCGAGGGCCGAGGGCAGATTGATCGGGATCGGCATTGCCTCATACGTCGAGGTGTGCGGTTTCGAAGACTGGGGCTATGCCCGGGTGATGGTCAACACCGACGGGAGTGTCACCGTCGTGGTCGAAACCCTTGATCAGGGACAGGGGCATCGCACGACCATGGCCCAACTGGTGGCGGCCCGGCTCGGGCTGCCCATCGAAGTGATCTCTGTCGAGCAGGGCGACACCATCGCCGCGCCGTATGGCTGGGGCACGTCAGGCTCTCGATCGGTGGCACAGGGAGGGTCGGCAGCTCACACCGCCGCCGGGAAGGTGGCCGATAAGGCGATCCGCATCGCCGGTCACCTGCTCGAGGCGGCTCCCGCTGACGTTGAACTCGTCGCCGGATCGGCTCGGGTCAAAGGTACCGATGCGTCGGTGTCGTGGAAGGACATCGCCAACGCCGCTTACAACGGCAAAGTGCCGCCCGGGGACCATCCCGGGCTCGACGAAGAGGTCAGGCTTGCCTCCGACGGTCATAACTTTCCGTTCGGGGCGCACCTGGCTGTGGTAGAGGTCGATCGCGAGACCGGGTCCGTGCAACTGCGCAGGTTCGTCGCGGTCGACGACGCCGGGGTCATAATCAACCCGATGCTGGCCGCCGGTCAGCGCCATGGCGGGCTGGCCCAGGGGATCGGTCAGGCACTTTGGGAGACGATCCGGTATGACGAGGATGGCAACCTGACCACCTCCACGTTCGTCGACTATTTGATACCGACGGCCGCCGGCCTCCCCCTATTCGAACTGGGCGAAACGGTGACGCCGACGCCGTCCAACCCGCTTGGCGCCAAAGGTATCGGCGAGGCAGGGGCCATAGGATCGACCCCGGCAGCGGTGAACGCTGTCGCTGATGCCATCGGTCGCCAGGATCTACAGGTTCCACTGACGGCGGAGCAAGTATGGAGAGCCTCGAGCCACCTACGATGAACGCGTGCGTTTCGTCATCAAGGTCCTTGTCAATGCCGCCGCCCTATGGGTGGCGGCGCGGATCGTTCCCGGCATCGACCTCACAGGCGACATCTGGCAAATCCTGCTGATCGCGCTGGTCTTCGGCCTCGTCAATACGTTCCTCAAGCCCGTGCTCAAGCTGTTGTCGCTGCCGGTGCTGATAATCACCCTTGGCCTGTTCAGCATCATTATCAACACGATCATGCTGGCGATCACCGCCGCGCTGATGGAACGGCTGACCGTCGACGGGTTCCTGCCGGCCCTGTTGGGCAGCCTGGTGATCACCGTGGTCAGCGCCCTGCTCAACTGGATCATCCCGGACCCGGCCTAAACCCCCTTGTCAAGGGTGCCCAAGCGTTCGATCAGGTCGACGACCCGATTCGAATAGCCCCACTCGTTGTCGTACCAGGACAGCACCTTCACCAGGTTGCCGCCCAACACCTGGGTTCCGGCCGAGTCGAAGATCGAGCTGTGGGGGTTGCCGATGATGTCGGTCGAAACGATCGGGTCCTCGGTGTATTGGAGGACGCCCGCCATTGATCCCTCGGCGGCTGCCTTGACGGCGGCGTTGACCTCTTCGACCGAGACCGCCCGATCCAACTCGACAACCAGGTCGACGGTCGAACCGTCGGGGACCGGGACCCGCATCGCCATCCCGTGGAGTTTGCCGTCTAGCTTGGGATAGACCTTCCCCACCGCCTTGGCCGCCCCGGTGGTCGTGGGGATGATGTTTTCGGTGGCTGCCCTGCTCCGGCGAAAGTCCTTATGCGGCACATCGGCCAGCCGCTGATCGTTGGTGTAGGCATGGACGGTCGTCATCAGGCCGCGCTTGACGCCAAACGCCTCGTCGAGCACCTTGGCGAGAGGCGCTAAGCAGTTGGTGGTGCAGGAGGCGTTGGAGACGATGATGTCGTCTTGGTCGAGCTGATCATCGTTGACTCCGAGCACCACGGTCTCGTCGATATCGTCATCGGCCGGCACGGTCAGGATGACCCTCTTGGCCCCGGCGTCGATGTGCATCTGCAACTTCTCGCGTGTGCGGAAGATTCCGGTCGACTCGACCACGACGTCGATGTCGAGTTCCTTCCAGGGGAGGGCGGCGGGGTCTTTTTCATAGAGCATGCGGACCCGGTGTTTGCCGACGGTCATCACCCCGTTGTCCACTTCGACCTTTTGGTCGAAGGGGCCCATCACTGAGTCGTATTCGAGCAGATAGGCCAGGACGTCGTCGTCGGCTAGATCGTTGATGGCGACGACCTCGATTCTCGACAGCGGTCGCTCGGCGATGATCCGGAACACAGCCCGGCCGATACGCCCGAACCCGTTGATCGCAACCCTGATCGGTCCATTCGTGTCGCTCATCGCCTACCTCTTCCGGCCCGCGGTGGCAGGTGCAACGCTCGATGCCATCAGCTCGAGCACCTCGACGATGCGGGCCGAGTAGCCCCACCCGTTGTTGAACCAAGTGATCGTCTTGACCATGGTCTCCTCCATCACCATCGTGCTGAGGCTGTCGAATATTCCCGAAAAGGTCGACGACTTGACATCGGACGAGACGATCGGGTCGGAGGTGAACTCGACCAGACCACGAAAACGTCCCGAGGCGGCAGCTGCCACCGCGGCGTTCACCGCCTCTTTGGAGGTGGGTTGCCGGACTACGGCCGTCATGTCGACGGTGGAGCCATCCGCCACCGGGACGTTCAACGCCATCGCCGAGATTTTGCCGGCCAGTTCGGGCATGACCTGGGCAAGGATCTCGGGCGAGTTGGTTTCGGCCGGGATGATGTTCTCGCCGGCCGCCCGCGAGGTTCGGAATCCCGTCCCCGGAACGTCCGCCAGGCGTTGGTCGGTGGTCATGGCGTGGACGGTGGTGAAAAAGGCCCGCTCGAGGCCGAGGGCGTTGTCGAGGATGCGGAGAATCGGGGCCGCCGCGTTCGACGTGTTTGACCCGAGGGCGATGACCTCGGTCCCCTCCTCAAGCCGGGCGTCATTGATCCCCCTCAGGAGCACGGGAATCTCACCAGGCTTCTCGGGAGTCGAGGCGATCACCACCCGCTTGGCCCCAGCCCGCAGATGCAGGCTGGCCGCCTCCAGAGTGCGGTACTTGCTGGTGGCGTCGACCACCAGGTCGACACCCAACGACTTCCAGTCGACATCACCGGGTGCTCGCGCGGTGAGGAAGGCAATCGAATGATCGTCTACCCGAAGGGTGCCGTTGGCGTAGGAGACCGGCCGTGGAAACCGTCCGTAAATCGAGTCGTACTTCAGCAAATAGGTGAGACCGGCCGGATCGGCGATGTCGGCGATCGCCGCCACCTCTAGGTCGGTGTGGTCCACAAGGAGGCGGAAGACGTTGCGACCGATCCGGCCGAATCCCATCAATCCGATACGTGACATCATTTCCCTTGTTGCCAGGTTGACACGGTAGCCGACCCTTCACAGGGGGCTTCCCGATGTCCTCGACACCCGATACGGTGATGGGTGGAAGGGGAAAGATGATGCTTGTCACCTCGTTGGTGGTCGCCATGTGCCTGCGAGCACCGGTTTCCGGGGAAGTGGTGGCTCCGTTTGCTCCCATAGGCCGTTACGAGGGTCATTGGGGAATCGATCTTGCGGTGCCACCCGGGACACTCGTCGGCGCCGCCGGTTCGGGCGTGGTCACCTTCGCCGGCGAGGTAGCGGGGATGCGTGCCGTGACGGTCGATCACGGAGGAGGGCTCCGCTCGACCGTGTCGTTTCTATCCGGTATCGACCGAGCCACCGGTGATCGGGTCGTGACGGGGAGTGTCCTTGGCTATGCAGGCCACGCCCATGGTCTGGCGGCGGTGCACTTCTCGGTGCGGGTGGGCAGCCAATACGTCGACCCGATGCCGTACCTGCAGTGCGGCGAGACCCACCCGTCGCGCCTCTATCTTCTGCCGCCCCCGGACTCACCCTATCCTCGGTTCCGTGCGCAGCGGACTTCTCGGGGGTACCTTCGATCCTCCCCACATCGCCCATCTCCTGGCCGGAGAGGTCGCATACCGCCAGCTTCGGCTCGATCGGGTGCTCTTTGCTCCGGCCGGTTCCCCCTGGCAGAAGGCGGGGCGCCGGGTCAGCGAAGCCCGCCACCGCTGGGCGATGACCGAACTGGCTACGGACGGCGTTGAATACTTCGTGGCCGATGATCGCGAGGTCTACCGGGCTGGATGGACGTACACCGCCGACACCCTCGCCACCTTCCCCCAAACAGAGGAGCTGTTTCTGATTCTGGGTGCCGACGCTGCCCGGGGGCTTCCCTCCTGGGAACGGTTCGAGGATGTGTTAGGCCGGGCCAAGGTGGCGGTGGTGCCCCGACCGGGAGTTGACCCCCTAGAGGTGGAAGATGCCATCGGACCCACCCATTGGCTCGACATGCCTTCACTGCCGGTGAGCGGGACCATGATCAGGGAGCGGGCCGCGTCGGGTTCCGGTGTCCGGTTTCTGGTCACCGAGTCGGTTTTCGACTACCTCACCGACAATCAGCTTTATCAACGGAGTGACGAACGAGCCCGGGCGTGACGAGCCTTCACCATGATGCAGGTGTCGTATTCATAGTCGACCCCCGAAGCCTCCAGGTATTCGATCAACTCGAGGCTCTCGGCTCCGGGCTGCAGCCAGATGTTCCCGTACCCGAGGCGGACGGCGGTGCGGGCGACCCCGATGCCTACCGAGGCGGGGACCACAAAATCGATTATGACCGGCTTGTCGGGAAGCTCGTGCAGCGAGGAATAGCAGGGGTCGTCGTCGACGGTCTCCCTACCCGGGTTGACAGCCCACACCCGATACCCCCGGGCCTTGAGATCGCGGTAGATGATCGATCCGTATTTCTCGAGATTGTCGGTAGCGCCGACCACGGCGATGGTGGCGGTGAGCGACGAGAGCAGGGAAGTGAAGTCGGTGAGCATGACTGAGACGAAATGAAGGTAAGGACGATAGGTGTCATGATGCCTAATCGGATGTAGGTTGTCGGTAAGTGGGTTTATTCTCGCCCCGAGCAAGGAGGTCGAAACCGTCGACGCAGTGACTACAGCCCGGCTGGCTGCCGATGCCATCGCCGATAAGAAGGGCCAGGACATCGTCTTGTTAGAGGTGGGGGACCTCTTCATAATCACCGAGGTATTCGTGATAGCCACCGGGACCTCCCGGCCGCACGTGCAGACCCTGGCCGAGCGTGTCGAGGAGATGCTCAAAGAGCACGGGAGGAAACCGCTGCGGGACGAAGGATTGCCGGAAGCCGAGTGGGTACTGCTCGACTACGGCGATGTGATGGTCCACATCTTCCAACCGGGGCCTCGCGACTACTACGACCTGGAACGGTTGTGGCGCGACGCTCCGGTTATCGAGTGGACTCCGGTGGCCTCGGAAGCCACCTGAAAGAATCGGTCAATAGCCGGCCTGGTACCCTTCGCTCTCCCGGGGCTGTAGCTCAGTTGGCAGAGCGCTTGCATGGCATGCAAGAGGCCAGGGGTTCAAATCCCCTCAGCTCCACTAGTTTTTCGATCATTCCTATCGGATCAGGGTGCCTATCAGGGTGCCTACATGATGATCAAAGGCGCCCCGGCCGGGTCCGTGAAGCGCTAACTACCCGCCGGAGGACCGAGGGAAGTCACGCGCGCCTGAGCGAGAGTTGAGAAATGTCACCTGTATTCGAGCGCTCCTCAGGCCGGTAGGAGGCTAGAACTTTGGAAGTATGAAACCGATTCTCCGCTCTCATGCGGTTGTAATTTGCTTGGCGTTGCCAGAATGAGATTGTCCCCGGTGGACTGGCGGTCGCCACCTTCCCATCTGCAGATGACCGATTGTTTGGCATCCTCAATTTGCTCAACCCTGGCTGTGACTCCAGGGGTGAGTACGTAGCCTACATCTTCGGAGAAAAAATGGTTTGTGTTGACAAACAGCGTGTGGGCCGACTCCGACATGGGAGAAGTCTCAGAGGTTCTCTTTAGCATCTGCCATGGCGCCTAAAGCCAGGGCTCGAGCTGCTGGCGCCACCTGGAAACCGTGGCTCGCAGACTGTCAAGCTCAAGGTCGTCGAGGTCAAAATCGGCCCTGGGTAGGCGGTCAAAGCTTCGAAGCATGTCTGCCAGAACTGAACGATCGAAACCCGGGTCCTTTTCAGCGGCCAGGTTGCAAAGACGCTCAAACCCATATCGGGAGGCGAGCGCCGCCACGTCGACGAAGTCGCGCGCCGCGGCTCGGCCGAAGAGAGCCAGGACCTTGTCGGCGGCGAGCTCTTCGCCGGCAAGGATGGCTCCACCTTCGCTCAGTTCAACCGGAAAGCGGCGGGCATCCCAG
This sequence comes from Actinomycetota bacterium, assembly GCA_052390035.1. Lineage (GTDB taxonomy): Bacteria > Actinomycetota > Acidimicrobiia > Spongiisociales > ZC4RG35 > JBQTHI01. Next base: position 26,195 of record JBQTHI010000001.1, read on the forward strand.
GTCAGGTCGATGGTGGTGGTTTCGATCTCGGAGGACACGAGTAAGCGAGCGAATCCATCGGCGATCTGGACACGCTGCACCTTGAGGCCACTTTCGCGGAGCGAAGCCTCCAAGGCCGGCAGCAGTCGATTGACTTCCTCAGGCGACGTGGCGAAGAAATCCAGGTCGCGGGTAGGACGCTCAACGATCCCCCGGACGATCAGTGCTGCTCCGCCGGCTAAGGCTACGGATTCAGCGTCTGGGAGCCCGCCGACTAGCCGCCACAGCCTCTTCTGGAGAGGGCTGAGCATCGATCAGGCCAGCCTCCCGCAGCGGAGAAGCCAGGCCTTCCAGGCGGCTCGTACGTGAGGGGAGAGCACCAGCGCATCCCACAGAGCGACCAGCTCGTCGACCCTGATGTAGAAACGAACGTCGTCGAGGGTTCCTTCGGTCATCACCTGCTCGTAGAGGCTGATCCGATCACGCCGATCCTCGAGGTCGTATTCGATCCGCCCACTCCAACGGACATGTTGCGGCAGCTTCACCCGACCCGCCGCCTTTTCGACCGATGGATCGTCGAGGTCGTTTGGGATGGCCACTGGCCGAGTGGCCGGTCCAACAGATGCGCTTCGGGTTGTCGCCATGGCGATCATTTTACGGGCGGACGACGGCACCCCACATTCTTGGGCCGCGGCTGGGCCGCGAGAGAACCGAAAACCACGCGAATCGACGCGAAGCGGTGAGAGGTGAAAACCCAATGGTTACGGCCACTCTTGAGGATTTGCCCAGGTCAGCAAAACCACCCAAGCTTGCATGGCATGCAAGAGGTCAGGGGTTCAAATCCCCTCAGCTCCACCGTCCCCGAAGACAGGCGATGCCTGCAGTTTGCCCTTTCAAGCGAAGTCGGGTCAAAAACTCCCTAAGCGCTTGAAGATGTCCGACGGCTTGGCACCAGTGGCCAGATCGCGGCGCATGACCTCTTCTCTGCGCGCCTTGTCCTCGGCCGCCGCCAAGACCTCCTCGAGCGTGTCGGCTGGAATCACGACGACCCCGTCGGCATCTCCCACCACCCAGTCGCCGGGCGAGATCGTGGTCTGGCCCACCCGGATCTGGCAGTTCCACTCGAGTATGTCCCAACGTCCGATCGACGAGGCTGACGAGCGGAACCGTGAGAAGACCGGAAACCCGAGATGCAGGAGAAACTCGGTGTCACGCAAACCACCGTCAATCACGGCTCCCACGCTGCCTCTCTCCATCACCGCTCGGGTCATGATCTCACCCCAATGCGCCGAGCCTTCGTGTCCCCCACAAGACCACACCGCTACCGAACCCGCCGGCGTGCTCTCGAGCATTGCCAAACGCGATGCCGTGTCGTCATGAGTGATGTCATCGGTCGGCGCTCCCCGCCCGGGAAAGGCAGGCCCGGCCACCTTCATCGCCAGAGTAAGCGGGGTGATGACCGGCGGCAGCACCTGCTGGCGATAACCGGCGGCATCAAGCACGTCGGCAACGGCTCCGGTATAGAGCGCTCGGAACCGCGTCGTTAGGGTGTGAAGCTCAGTCATCGCTGCATTCTCACAGCTGTTGTCACAGGCGGCTCATCGCCTTCCGGACTCGCTGGAGAAATCGCATCCGACTCTCATCGTCGATTGTGTCCATCCGATAACAGGCGATCCATTTCGTACGGGTCCTGACGCCGCACATCGAGCGCAACCCACGAAGCACAACCCGCTTGCCAGGCTCACCTTGCACCATGTTGATCCACTTCGAAGATCCGTGGGAGGTCACGACCAACACCCACCTGACGTTGTGGAGCAGGGGCCGAACCCGTCGGGCGCCATCTGGCAGGTCATATGCCACCCCCCTGATCCAGACCCGATCGAACCACCCCTTAAGGATCGCCGGTTGACCGCCCCACCAGGTGGGGTACACCAGAACGAGGCCCTGCGCATTCCGGAGGCGCTCGATCTGATCGCCGAGGGCGGGCTTGGTCTCGGGATGGGCCCGATGCATCGTGTGCTCGAAAGGCGTGAGCACGGGGTCGAAGTTATCGGCCCATAGGTCGAGAAGGTCCACCTCATGACCCGTTCGTTCAAGGCTCTCGACGACCGTGTCCCGCAGTAGGGAACAGAAACTCCCCTCAACCGGGTGGGCGTAGACAACGAGAGCTCTCATAGGTTCGTGAGGGTGCGCTCCACTCTCTTCAGGAACGCATGTCTACGTGCCGGTGAAGACCAGTCGATGCCGTAGAGACCGAGCCACGTGGCCCGGGTGGCAGGGTTGCAGACCAGCCGCAAGGTCCGGACGAGGGTTCTCCGCCCAGCGTCGTTGAACAGTTTGCAGTACATCCAGGACGACCCGTAGGTGGTGATGCCCACAATCCGTTTGACATTCAAGAGGTTGGGCTTGACCTTATTGCTGCGATCGAACACGAAAGCCACGCCGGGCACCAAGACCCGATCCAGCCAGCCCTTCAAAATGGCGGGCAACCCGAACCACCAGGTGGGGTAGACGAACACGAGGACCTCAGCGCCGGTGACCAAGTTTGTGTATCTCTCGACCTGATCCGAGATGATCGGATTGGGGGTGTGATAGGCAATCCGCTCTGCCGGCGTCATCCGGGGATCGAAGCCATCGTCGTAAAGGCGGATCACATCGACGGCATGTCTGCTCGCGAGAACCTTGGTCACCTGGTCGAGAATCGCGGCGTTAAAGCTCTCGTGGCGGGGATGGGCTTGTACCACCAGGACCCGCATTAGTGTGACCCTAACTCGAGGCAAGCTCATTGGGTCTCCCCGGTAGCATCGGTGCCGTGCCACACCGTCGATTCGCTGAGCTGCGGAGCCCCCAGATCTCCACCTTGATCACCCCGGGATCTACTCTCCTGCAGCCGGTTGGATCGATCGAGCAACACGGCGATCACCTGCCGCTCGAGACAGACCTGTTGGTGGCTACAGCCACGGCCGAGGCAGTGGTGAACCGGGTCGGCGATGAGCTCGACCTGTGGCTGCTACCGCCACTGGCCTACACCAAGTCCAACGAGCATGCGTGGTCGCCGGGAACCATCTGGTTGTCGCCGTCCACGCTGCTGGCTGTGCTCGACGATGTAGGCCGTTCCCTGTCCAAGCTGCCATGCCGCCGGCTGGCCTTCATCAATGGCCACGGTGGCAACACCGCCCTTCTAAATGTTGCGTGTCGCGAGCTGCGCTTGAGTCACGGGCTGATGACCTTTCTGTTGCATCCTCAGGTTCCGCCGGATCATGGAGGGTCTTCGCCCGCTATCGAGTTCGGCATGGGCATCCATGGTGGTCTGGATGAAACCTCCGTGGTACTCCATCTTCGGCCCGACCTAGTTGACATGTCGGTCGCCCGCCGTCACGTTCCCGAACGGTTGGTGGCCAACCGCCAGGTCCGGTTTGGCGGAGCAGTCGTATTCGGCTGGACGTCCGATGATTTCGGGCCGAGCGGTATCGTTGGGGATCCTTCCGAAGCAACGTCCGCCCGAGGCAAGGAGCTCTTCGAAAGTGCAGTGTCGAATCTCGCCGAGGCGCTGGGCGAGGTGAAGGCTTTCGAGTTCCCCCTCGCCTGACTATTCGGTCCCCGGTCGAGCCTCGTCGAAGGCTCCGCGCAGGGCGGCTGACACGGCGCCTGTTAACTCGGCGAAATCCGCTTCGAATCGGAGCTCGTGGGGACGGGGATATTTGAAGGGGATGCGGAAGGACCCCACGATATGCCCCGGCCGACCCGACATCACCAAGACCTGGGTCGACAGAAAAACCGCCTCGTAGATCGAGTGGGTGATGAAGAGGGCCGCAAAACGTTCCCGCACGAACAAGGCGAGGGTCTCATCGTTCAGTCGCTCTCGGTTGATCTCGTCGAGAGCGCCAAATGGCTCGTCGAAAAGGAAGACCGGGGGCTGTAGGGTCAGAGATCGGGCGAGCGAGACCCGCATCTTCATCCCACCCGAAAGGGCCTTCGGATAGTGTGACTCGAAGCCCTTCAGTCCCACTTTGGCGATAGCCTCCGCCGCGAGACGATGCCGTCGTTCCCGTTCAATGCCATGCAATTCGGCTAGGAGTTCGACGTTCTTTTGAACGGTCCGCCATGGCATCAGGGTGGCATCCTGGAAGACATACCCGACGTTGTTGGTGTTCAACGTGACAGACCCCATGGTCTGTCGGTCGAGGCCCGAGGCGATTCGAAGCAGAGTCGACTTACCACAACCTGAAGGTCCAACGATGGTCACGAAGTCTCCTTTTCGAAGATTGAAAGAAACGTCGTGGAGAGCGTGAGTTCCGTCGGGGAATACTTTCGATACGTGCTCGAAAACCAGTGCCGGCAGCCCGGTGGCGATGCCTCCGGATCCATCAATGGTGCTGCCGCCCATAGGCGGGCGAGCTTAACGAGGGTCCAAACTCTGATTGACCCCCCGGATCCATTCTGAGGAGGTGGTTGTCGCGACCAGCTCTTCTCCTCGGAACACCATCCGATCCAGGCTGGCCGTTGCCAGCGCGTGGCGAATTGAATCAGCCCGCACTGCCAAAAAGTCGGCAGGTGAGCCGATGTCTACCGCCACCGCGGGAAGGGCCATTGCGTGGCGAGCTCCGGCGCTCACCGCCTCGTAGGCCTCGACTGGCGTCAGGTGTGCCGCCAGCACCAGCAAGGATGCGACTTCAAGCGGATCTGATCTCCCCATCAAGTTGAAAGGGTCTTAGACATTATCCGTTCCCGCAGCCACATTGACTCCCGCCACCAACAACTCTCGCAGCGCTGTGAGCCCGCGGGGCGGGGAGACCGGACGATCCCGCGCCTGGAGGTAGAGATTGGTAAACGGGTTGGCAATCACCGAAATGCCCCCCGCTGCCAGCTCGGCTGCGACCGCTTGCTGGACGTCAATGTCCTGCGTGCCGAGGCTGACGCAATGGCTGGCGGTTGCCCCGTGAGCAAATCCGGTTGCTTGCACCAGACGAGCGAAGTCGCGCACCAGCGTCGCCGATGGGTCCAAGGTTTCGTCGAGGTGAAGGTCAATCGGGCGGGCGAATGAGGCTGCTTCGGCCAGCAGGAATTCGAGGGCGGCGACTTGGTCGGGGTCTCGCCATGGTGCCCCGCCCACAACATCGATACCCATTTCGAGTGCTACACGTAAGGCGGCTCGGTTGCCCGCCCCTGCCGTTCCCGTCATTGGTACGGCCACGAGGCCACAAACTTGGATGTCGATCAGCTTGCCGAGCTCTTCCCGCACCACGAGCAGGGCTTCAACCGATTTGAGACCCAAACCCTCGGCGACATCAACGTGGGTGCGAATGGCCGTGTATCCCCGCAACAGACCTGCGAGCGCGGACCGACGGGCCCTGCCGGCGATGTCCGCAACCGTCAACGAGGCATAGTGCCTTTGCCAGGCCTCAATCGCACCTCCGAGATGTCCGGCTGGGTTGAACACCACGTCGGCGGTCGACGTCTTGTCCAGGTGGGCGTGAGGATCGGCTGCGGCAGGGAGCAAGAGGAAGCCATCGAGGTCGTGAACGTTTCTACTGGCCGCAGATCGAGGTGATCCGTCCGTACGGATGGCTGCCACCACCCCATCCTCAATCTCGACATCGGCTATCTCCCCGGTCGTCAGGCGAGCCTGCTTCAGCAGCATCATCGGCGGTTCTCGACGGGTATTTCTAGGCGCGCCTCAAGTACCTCTATGGTTGCTACGCGGCAGTCGCGGGCCCGAGCCTCCCAGGAGGGGATGGATTCGTTTTGCGGGTTTCTATCGAATTCTGGGAAGCGACTGGCTGAAAGGTCGAGCCGAAGCTGGTGCCCGGCAGGGACTCTCCAAGCGATCGGACCAAACTCGATATCGATAGGTTGACCCTGATCGCCCGGTCGCACCCTTTTTGCGCCACTCGCCAGTCGGCGGGCGGTTCCGTCCGGGGCTACCCATACCACCGAAGCCACGATGTCGTGAGTTTCTACGTCGCTGGTGGTACGAACCGTCGCTTTGGGGTTACCGACGACCACCAGATTGTGAGAGCCGGCAGCAGTTGTGTAGCACAAGACATCGCGGCGGTCCTCGGCAGCACCTTGATCCTCCAGCGGATCTGGGGAGCCCGGAAAGGGAGATAGCGGCTGGGAGACCAGGACGTCGACCAGACGAGGTCGCCCATCGCCGGCCAGGAGCTGGCCGTCCCCGTGGCGGGAGTTGGCATTGCCTCCGCTGGCACAAAAGTACGTGCGGGCCGTATGGGTAGGCGGCCACTCATCACCAACTCGCCAGCCTCTTCCCCACGTGTAGTACGTGACGGGTGTGGCGGGTCGCTCGAATCCTTTCATGACCCTGTCGAAGAAACCGACCATGGCATCCGCGGCTCGTTGGGGACCCGCCTCGGATCCCAACTCGACGTCGGCGGCTCGGGTCCCCCATGGCATATGGGTCCAAGGTCCGCAGACTGCTTGCGGCTTTAAGCGCTCGATCAGCCGGGAGGTACCGCAGGCAAATTCGTCGAAGTATCCGAGCACGGTGAAAGCGGGCACGACGATGTTGTCCAGGTCCGGCCGGCGATCTGCCCAGAACGAGTCATCGCGTGGATGCTCGATCCACTCTCGGAACCAGGAGGGAGGTGAAGGCCCGAGAGCCGCCGCCAAGGGCATTGCGTTGAGGTCATAAGGGACAGGTCCGCTGCCCATCTCCTGTCCTGCCAACTGGGCGGCCCAGAAAGCCACAAAAGGCCATCGCAGACAACCGCCGTGGTATGTCCAGCTCTCGAAAGGATCCGTGCTGCACATCATCGGAGCGATGGCCCTCAGGCTGGGTGGTCGCGCCGCCGCGATATACAGCTGACTCAATCCCTGATAGGAGAAGCCATAGGTGGCAACGTCACCGTTGCTGAAATCTGCCTGAGCCGCCCATTCGACCGTCGTCGCACCATCGGCTGCCTCCTGGATAAACGGCGCGAACTCACCTTCCGAATCTCCTCGGCCGCGTACGTCTTGCACAACCACCGCGTAGCCGTGCCGGGCCAACCAGGCTGGATGGGGCAACACCGGCGTAGAGGCAACCGAACGTCCATACGGGAGACGCTGCAGCAGAACCGGCCAGCGGCCCCTGCCCTCGGGTACCCAGCAATCCGAAACCAGAACCGCGCCGTCGGGCATCGTGGCCCGCAATCCCCTGATTCGCCGGATCGAATCTATGACCAAATCGCTCTCGTCTCGTGCCAGATCGAGGGCCCGTCGCCCGCCTGGCCGGTACAATAGGCGGCCCGGCTGAGGCGGCCGCACCTTGATCACTCTGAGCCATTCGAGCGGACGACCATGAAAGCTACCGCCCCGCGGCGCTGGCGAGGGCCCAGGGTCGCACCCGAGGCGGCCCCCGATACACCTACAGCCGGAGGCCTCATCGATGACCGAAGCTCGGTGGCTCGTGCCATCTCCTTTCTGACTCCGCCGGCGTTGGTCGCCGTAGGAGTGCTGGGTCTCTGGTACCTCCTCACCTACCTGGTGCTGGAGGGCAGCCAACGACTGCTATTGCCGCCGGCGCATGAAGTGGTCCGAGATGGATTTCTCACCTGGAAGTTCCTTTCGACCATCCTTCAAGGGTTGTGGTCGACCACTCAGGTGACGTTGCTCGGGTTTGGCATCGCCGTGGTCGTCGGGATAAGCCTGGCGACGATGATGAGCCAGGCACGGTGGTTGGAGAGAGCGATCTTCCCGTACGCGGTTGTGGTACAGGCTGTGCCAATCGTTGCCATCATCCCCCTGCTGAGCCTTTGGTTCGGCCGGAACTACGGCAGCCGGGTCGCGGTTACTGTGATCATCTCCCTGTTTCCCATCATCACCAATACCCTGTTTGGACTCCAGTCGGCGGTTCGAAGCCAGCACGACCTGTTCACCCTTCATGGCTCTAACCGTTGGACGCGTCTGCGCAAACTTCAGTTTCCGGTTGCACTGCCGGCCATGTTCACCGGCCTCCGGATTGCAGCCGGATTAGCCGTCATCGGGGCAATCGTGGGCGACTTCTTTTTCCGCCAGGGATCGCCGGGCATTGGGAGGCTGCTGAGCACCTATCAGCTGCGTCTCCAAGCCGACCAGATGATCGTGGCGATCTTCTTCTCATCGTTGCTGGGAGTTGCCCTCTTTACGGTTTTTGGCGTCGCGGGTCAACGGGTCACTCGTTCGTGGCATTCCCCGAGTCGAGGACCTGGTGCCCTGGAGCGCCAATGACCGAGCTGACCATGACACAAGTGCAAAGGGTCCACCGATTGGCGGTGGATCGTAGGGAGGTAACAAACAACATGAAACGCCCAAGGACCGGCCAATTGGCGCTGGCAACAGCGCTCATGCTGGTGCTGGTGGCCTGCGCCACGACATCAGCTACCACCACTGCGGCTCCGGTCACGACAGCCGCTCCGGTCACGACAGCGGCTCCGGCTACCACAGCCGCTCCCGCTACCACTGTCACCCCCGGGGGATCACTGGTCGGGGTCTGCCCGGACCCGCTGGTGGTGCAGACAGACTGGTTCGTCGAACCCGAGCACGGTTACACCTATCAAATGATCGGAGCCGAGGGCGACTTCGACGCCGCCAATGGCCGGTATTCAGGACCCCTGGGCGATACCGGGATCACCCTCGAGGTCCGCCAGGGCGGACCGTTCATCGATTTCGCCTCACCGATTGCCCAGATGTACCAGGACGACGCCATCTTCATGGGTTACGCCGATACCGCCGATGTGACCGCGAACTTCGGCAATCTGCCGGCAGTTCATGTCTTTGCCCCGCTGGACATCGGACCCCAGATCCTCATGTGGGACCCGGAAACCTTCCAGTTCGATTCGTTCGAAGACATCCGTGACTCCGGCGTGCCAGTGCTCTACTTCGAGGGTGGGAAATATATGGACTTCCTGCTTCACGAAGGGCTACTCGACCCTGCCCAGGTCGATGCCTCGTACGACGGGTCCCCGACGAGGTTCGTAACCGAGCAGGTGGTTCAGCAAGGGTTCGCCACCAATGAGCCGTACCGCTATGAGCACGACATTCAGGAGTGGCTGAGGCCCGTCGACTTCATCCTCACTCACGATTCTGGTTTCGAGATCTACCAGTCGGCGATGTCGGTGAAGCTCGACTTGCTCGAATCCAACCGCGAATGCCTGGCAGGGGTGGTTCCCCTCATGCAACAGGCCCTCGCCGCTTACGTTGCGAACCCGGAGCCGATCAACAATCGCATGGTGGAAATGGTCGAGGAGATGGCCACCTTCTGGACGCTGTCAGGGGGAGGCACAGCCGACGCGGTTGAGAAGATGCTCACCCTCAACATGGTGTCCAACGCCGGAAACGCCATGATCGGCGACGTAGACCTAGATCGGATCCAAACCCTGATCGACAAAATCAACCCGATTTTCCAGGAGCAAGGATTGGAGGGTTTTGTCGAGGGTTTGAAGTCCGATCAGATTGCTACCAACGAATTCCTCGACCCGTCCATCGGGCTGTCTTGAATCTAAACCAGGGAGTCCCTGCCGACCGCCGGGACTCCCTGTTGCATGGGATGACCACCGTCGAGGAGCTTGAGCCGGCGCACAGCCCGCCGCGCCTCGATCAGAAGAGCACACGCCTCCGGCGGGCGACTGCGTTTGTGGTCCCTCCGGTCGCGTTCGCCGGGCTGTTCGTGGCTGCTTGGTACGGCTTCAGCTACTTGGTATTAACCGACCGAAACCGCTTCCTGGTTCCTCCTCCCCACATTGTGTGGCACGAGGGACTGGGTCACCCGGCTGGCCGCGCCCAGCTCTTAGAGGGACTTTGGGTCACTACCCAGGAAGCGATGGTCGGCTTGGCAGTTGCCATTCTGATCGGCTTGAGCTTTGCCGTCCTGATGAGCCAGGCCCGCTGGGTCGAAAGGTCTTTCTACCCGTGGGCCGTCGTGTTGCAGACGATTCCGGTGCTGGCCCTCGTGCCGCTGATTGGCATATGGTTTGGCCGGGGTTTCGTGGGGCGGGTCATCGTTTGTGTTCTGATCGCTCTCTTTCCGATAATCACCAACAGCTTGTTCGGGCTCCAGTCGGCAGACGAAGGTTTGCACGACCTCCTCACTCTCCATGGTGCGGACCGAGCTACTCGCTTTCGGAAACTGGAGCTGCGAGCGGCGGTGCCAGCAATGTTCACGGGCTTTCGAATCTCGGCCGGGTTGTCGGTGATCGGCGCCATTGTTGGTGAATTCTTTTTCGTGCGGGGTGGACAGTCGGGCCTCGGCAATCTGCTCGATCTCTACCGGGGGCAACTGGAAACCTCTCGACTTCTGACCGCACTCTTCCTGTCCTCGATGCTGGGGATCTTGGTTTTTTGGGGTTTCACCTGGATCGGCAATTTCCTCATCCGCTCCTGGCACGAGACCGCTCACGTGGAAGTGCCGTGAACCTAAGCCCGGCGCCAGCCCTGGCGGACGTGCCGGTGCAGCACGAGCACGGCCAGTGCTCCGGCGCTAACGAATCCAACTGGGACGGCATGGGCGATGCGAAACCCGGCGGCGACCGCCGCGGTTACCATCGCTCCGTTGCTCTCCTCCCCGGCCAACAATCGGCGAATCGGTTCGACTTCTCCGATCCGGTACCGGACCACCAACAACAAGATGGTGCCTGCCAGCGCCGCTGCATACGTTTGGAACAGACCCCTGAGGTATTGATGTGCGGCTGAGGCCCGTCCCAGCTCAGATGGGTCGGAGGTCAGATAAAGCAGGTTGAGCATGGCCATGGACAGGGCACCGACCCCAATCCCTACGATCGTCGCCATCGAGAACACCAGGCCGACCGGGGTGGTGTCGTCGTAGACCAGGAGCCCCACGACCAGTGGCGGGAGGAGCAAGCAGAAACCGACCGCCGCTACCGCCGTCTCGGACCACCGAGCCAGGAGGCGCGCCGTGACAATCGATCCCATCGTCCATCCGACGGTGAGAAACGCCACCGAGAAGGCCGCGAGTGCGGCGGTGCCGCCGAGGCCCCCACGCACATACACCGGCAGGTAGGCGTCGATGCCCAGCGCTGCTCCAAATGCCAAACCAAAACACAGGTTGATCGTCCCTAGCGGTGATTGGGCAAAATGCCGCCGCGACAACAGGGGCTGTGATGACCTCCCCGAGTGGATCCAGTATCCGATTGCCAGAACCGACGCCGCACCCGCGGCAAAAAGGGCGGCAAGGTTCAGGCTCGACATCCCCACCAGGCTCACCACGGTGAAGCCTCCAAGAAGGGCCAACCCCCGGACATCGACACCCCGAAATGCATAATCGCCCGTACGGGCGGGTAGACGGGTCCATCCGAGGATCGCGGTGATGCCAGCCATCGGCACATTAGCGAGAAAGATCCCCCGCCAGCCGGTTGTTGCCACCAGCGCCGCCCCCAATGCGGGTCCGGCCAGCGCCATGATTCCCCAGGTGACCGAGGTAGCAGCCAGGACCCGGGATCGCAGCTCCTCTGGAAACATCAGCCCCACTGCGGCTGTTACCACCGCAAAGGCCATTCCTCCTCCAATGCCCTGGATCCCACGGAGTGCCAACAACGTCAGCATGTTGGGCGCCAGCGCACAACCGATGCTTCCTGCCACGAACAAAAGGAGGGTGGCGCGCAGCGTGGTACGGACTCCAAAGGCGTCGATCAATGGTCCTGACACGACCGTGGCCAGCGTGGATGTCACCAGAAAACCGGTGATAACCCAGCCAAGAAGATCGACCTGACCGAGCTCGGCGGTGATTTGGGGAATCCCGCCCACCACCGCCAGGATGTTGAAGGCCGCGGCGGCGATCAAAGCGATGAACGAGGCAGTGAGAGGAAGCCACCGCCTACTAAACACTGCCCGAGCTGGAGCCACCACGGCGTACTAACGGTAACGACCGAAGGCTGATACCGTCCCTACGTCCGATGGTGTTCCCGTGGGGCGTCTGGTTTGAGCCAACCCAGCCGGTCCAAAGGCTTGCCGACCTCGCGCAACTGGCCGAATCAGAAGGGGCGCAGGTCTGTTTCGTCGCGGACGAAGGCACCGAGCGGGATGTATACGTCGCACTGACGGCGGTGCTGCTGGCCACCAAAAGGCTGGTAGTGGCGCCGGCCATCACCAACCCCTTTTCCCGCCATCCGGTTACCACCGCTGCTGCTGTGGCCACACTCAACGAGCTGGCACCTGGACGTGTCTGGAATGGGTTGGGGGTCGGAGGGAGCCGGGTCCTTGAGCCTTTGCGACTCAATCCCCAACAGCCCCTCAATGCCCTGAAAGAGGCGGTGAGGGTGAACCGCCAATTGCTGACTGGCCGCGCGGATGGACCTGCTCGCCTCCCCTGGTCCAAGGGTTTCATCCCCCTAGCAATGGCCGGTCGGGGGCCGAAGGCTCAAACCCTGGCCGCCACCTCGGCAGATTGGGTGATCCTCTCGGCCAAGCCGCTGGCGGCCCTGCCCGATACCTCTGCCCGGATCCGAGCCCTTGGAAGCGCCAAGATCGCCTGGTCGGCGTATGTGGCCTACGATGAACATGAAAGGCGAAGGGTCCTCAGGCACTTCACCTATATGGCACTCGATGCCCCGCCCGAAATCAGAGCCGCCACCGGCCTAGACGACGACAGTCTGGCGGGTATGAGAAACGACATGCTGGCGGGCCGTCTTGAGCAGGCTTCCGAGCGTTTACCCGAGACCCTCGTCGACCACTTCGCGGTGTCAGGCTCACCGGATGAGTGCTTCAGGCGAATTCGCGCCTTACGTCCGTTTTTCGACCTGTTCCTGTTGCCCCTTAACGATGAAAGGTCGGCTGAGAATCACATTCGGATTTCGGCCGGCATTCTGCGGGCAGCTCAGGCGGAGGCCTGATCGGGAATGGCGTCGTAGGCCGGAAAGTCGGGATCGACGACGGAAACAATCCCAAGACCGCTGGCCACTCGGTTCACGTAGTTGAGATGCGCGCACTGGGAATTGGCGTCGAGAATGTCGAGGTCGTCGAAGCCCGCAGCCCGTAGCTCGTCGATGTCCGCTTCCGTGACAGACGACGGGTCCTTCGTGAGTTTGACGGTGTACCGAACCAGGGCGGCGTCAGCCGGTTCGAGTTGGACCGCCCGCGGATCAGCGGCTAATCCTCGAATGGTGTTGTCGTCAATGCCATCCTCGCGCAACTTGATGGTCACCTGGCTCATGCAATAGACCGTGCCGTTGAGCGCAGAGGTCACATAACTGATCAGGTTGCGTTGCCTGGCATTAAGCCGCGAGGGACAGCGTTCGGTAACGGCATAGAGATCGAGGCGAACCTTCACCAGCTGCGGGTACAACGACCCGGCCAGGGTCATCTCCGTCGGCTCGCCGAGCCTGCCGGCCTGACGGTCGTAGCTAGATTTCAAGCCGCCTTCTGCTGCCTCGTAGGGAATGGTCGAGATCCACATGGTGTCCTTCCGCGGTCTGGGTTTATCGCTCTCCAACGAGGAGTCGGCATCAGCCACGCTAGCGATGGCCCAGAAGGCAGATCGACTCGGATTCGACGAGATATCGATCCCGGAAAGCCGACTGCATCGTTCGTTGTTCGCGATGGCCGGTGCCATCCTGGCGACGACACGGGAGACGACTGTCCGGGTTGGCATCGCTAATCCGGTGACGCGTCATCCGGCCGTCCTGGCCATGGAGGCGGCCACCTTGGCGGAGATCGGTCCTGGCCGGCTCCGCTTTGGGATCGGGGCGGCGGAATGGACCATGCGGCAACTCGGCTATGCCCCGCCATCGTGGCGTCCATACACCAACACGGTGGAGGCGGTTAGGGCCATCCGCCGCCTTCTTGATGGCGAAGCCATCGGCTTCGATCCCACTACCTTTGCGGCATCCGCCACCACCAGGCTCGATTTTGTCGCTTCCAAGGTGATCCCGATCGACATGGGTGCGGTGAACGGCAGGATGATGGAAGCCGCCGGCGAGCTTGCCAATGGGGTGCAATTGGGCGCCCTCACCAGTCCCGGCTACGTGAGGTGGGCGCGAGAGAAAATTGCCGCCGGTGCCCGACGGGTGGGGAGGAAACCAGAGGAGCTCCTCCTGGCGGCCAACATCCTCACCAGCGTGAGCCCGGACCGAGCCGCGGCCCGAGCTGCGGTACGAGAGGTGCTGGCCTATTACCTCTATCGGGTCGAAGGGGTCGTAGTCGAGACCTCGGGGGTGGACCCCGAGCAGAGGGCTTCCATCCGCCGAGAGGTGGCCAGCAAAGGCGTCGTGGCCGGCGCTCGTCTCGTCAACGACCAATTAATCGACATCTTCGCGGTGGCGGGGACCGTCGATGATGTCATCGAACGGTTGATGCCCTTCGCCCGCGCTGGGCTGCAGGTGCCGCTCGCCTGGCACGTCTTCGGACCCGACCGAGATTGGGCGCTGGCCGCGCTCGCCGAGCAGGTCCGCCCGGCCTTACTCTCCTGACTGACAGCTACCCTCTGGAGCAAAGCACGGCGGAGGACATCAATGGAAACCGGTGTATTTCTATTAGGTGGCGTGGAGATGACCGATGCTGGCGCTGGTCCTCCCGCTCCCACCGACCGTCGCTACGACAACGAGACCATCTGGTACACCTCCGAGCGGATGCTCGACATGGGAGTAACGGCGGAGGAGGTGGGATTCGATGTCTTCTGGCTGACCGAACATCACTTCCAATACGAAGGTTATGAGGTCATACCGAATGCCCTTATTTTCGGGGCAGTCCTCGCCGGGCGGACCCGTCGGATCCGGATCGGGGCTCTCTTCAACATAGTTCCCCAGTGGCATCCTCTACGGCTGGCTGAGGACTTCGCCACCCTCCACAATCTGTCCGGGGGCCGCGGGATCCTCGGCGTGGGTCGCGGAACGGTTCCGCGCGAAGCCGAGAGCCTGGGTGCCATGGTGGGCAGCTTCGACAACCCAGACAAAGCTGCCGCCGACCTTGCCAACCGAGAGCTGTTCGAAGAGAGTATGGAGATCATCCGGCTGGCGCTCGATAACGAGCAATTCTCCTATAAGGGAAAGCACTACCAGCTACCTCCGCCTGGGATTCCCGACCGAGGTGGGACGGTCCAGCACCTGACCCTCGTGCCGAGGCCGCTGTACCCCTACGAGATTTGGCAGGCGGTGACTTCGCCGCCCACCTTGGAGTACGTGCCCCGAGCGGGCTGGGGAGGTGTCTTCTGGCTGCAGCACAGGGAGTTCATTAAGCGAAACTGGGACCGGTTCGCTGAGATATATGAGCAACACCACGGCGTGGCTCTCCAGCCCGGCGAGAAACGCAACCTCGTGCTCAATATTCACATCGAGGACACTCATGACAAGGCGTGGGAGCAAGCCCGGGACGGACACGATGAGTTCTGGAAGTTCCTAGGCCCATATGGCTGGAGCAAGGGATACATGGCTGAGGACGGCACTCCTGCCAAGTCGGGTTTGATACCTACCTTGGAGCAGTCGGTAGAGCAAGGAGTGTGGCAGATCGGTTCGCCCGACGAGGTGGCCGAACTCATCGCCGGCTTCAAGTCGGCTCTCGGCCTCCGACACTTCACCATCGTTCCCCAATTCCCCGGCGACACCTACGGAGAGACCGCTGAACAGATGGCTCGGTACATGGAGGAAGTGCATCCCCAAGTCATGCGGGCCTGAGTTGGAGCGGAGAAGCCGGCACAACCCCCAAACGAGACTTCACTGCCGGAAGAGAAGCTGACAATGGACATCGTGTCGGCGTTTCGGCGAACCGCCAACCGCCATCCTCATCGTCCGTTCCTCTTTGACCGGGTGAGCTCGGTGACCTACGCCGAGGCAGATACCCAAAGCGAATCGATAGCCAATGAGCTGGTGCATCGGGGAGTCACACAAGGTTCCACCTTGGGGCTCTTCTCACCCGACCGGGTTGCGCTGTGGCTCGCCATTATCGGTGCCTGGAAAGCGGGCGTCCTACCGGGGCTGTTGGACCCTCGCACCGGTCAGGAGGACCTGCCCTACTTCGTCGAGGACATCGAGGCAGCGCTGGTGGCAGCGCCATCGGAGCTGCACGATCGTTTACGCGGAGCGGGGGGGACCCAGGTCGTCGACCTGGAATCGCTGGGAACGGATGGGGCCACCGGACCGGTTGACCGGCACGGTGCTGAAGCGCCGCTCTATCTCTCGTATACCTCAGGCACGACCGGGACTCCCAAAGGTGCGATCCTGCAATCAGGTCCCGTAACGCTCGGCACCGCCTGCATAGCCGAGCGGCTCGGTCTCACCTCTAAGGACGTTCTCCTGGCAACTACGCCGATTCCGAGCAGCTTTCAGCTGGTGGCCGCGCTAATGCCCGCCGTGCACACCGGGGCGTCGGTCGGACTGGTAGCCGGCGGGTCGGTCGCCGGGATCTGGGAGCAGGCTCGATCATCACAAGCTTCGATCCTGGTCGGCTATCCGTTGACTCTGGCCGACGCGGTTGCCACAGCCCCCACACAACCGGGCGATTCTCCTTTCCGGCTCGCCTTGTCTGGAGGATCGCCCCTCGCCCCCCGAATCAAACGGGACTACCGATCCCGTCTCGGCATCCATCTGCTTGAGAGCTACGGGCAAAGCGAGCTAGGTGGATTCATGGCCATGGGTAGCGAACGCGATGACGAGCGCGCCCTCGCCGGATACGTGGGACGACCTCTACCCGATCGCCTGGCTTACGTTGGAGGGGCGCATGCCTTCGACCAGCCTCCCGGGGACGTTGGTGAGGTCTTGGTGTCGCAAGGCTACTTCGCCGGATATCGCAACAAACCCGAGAAAACCGAGGAAGCCATAGCTGGCGGCGTCCTCCATACGGGAGATCTCGGCGTGGCAGATGTCGATGGGTACCTTCGTGTGCTCGGCCGCCTAGGCGAGGCGGAGGCGGCGGCTCGACGGGGCGGATTCATGCGCCAATTGGAGGACGCCTTCTATGAGCACGAGGATGTCCGTCACGCCACTGTCGTCGAAAACCCCGACGGCAAAATCGAGGCCTTTCTCGAGCTTCTTCCGGGTCGCTCCACGGCAGCACTCGAGATCGAGGCTTTCGCCGCCACCCAGGTCACATCCGGACTAGCCCCGGCAAGGACGACGGTGCTCGAGCAAATGCCGCGGACTTTTAGCGGGAAGGCCGACCGCCGAAAGCTGGCCCGCGGCGATGGGTGACGCTTCTGTTAGGAGATGACGCCATCGTTGTCGGAGGGGGCCACAACGGGCTGACGTGCGCCGCCTATCTCGCTCGGGCTGGGCTCCGGGTGCTTGTCCTGGAGGCACGCACGACCATCGGCGGGTGCGCCTCCACGGTCGAAGAGCTGGGAGCGCGCTTCAACATCTGCAATTGCGATCATGTGATGGTACGAGCGACACCTGTCGTTGAAGAGCTCGACTTGGCGGGTCACGGACTCACCTACCTCGATCTGGAACCCCATCTCCTGGCAATCAACTGGGAAGGCGGAGAACCATGGTTCGGATTTCACAGTGTGGAGCGAACGCTGGAGTCGATCGCCATTGCCTATCCCCATCAAGTAGATGCGTACCGCAGATACTGCCGTGAGGCCATGCCCGTGGCCGAGCTGCTGGCGGCGCTGACCCAGACGGTGCCCACCCCTAGGCGTATCCTCCAACGAGTCCTGACTCGCCGGGGCCGGGTATTGGCCACGCTGCTCAAGTGGAACCGGATGAGCGCCGAGGCGGTCCTCCGGACTTTCTTTACCGAAGAAGCCATCGTCGCCCCGGCGTTGGCCATGGCGCCGGCAGTATGGGGGGTTTCTCCCCGCACCCCCGGGACCGGATTGGGGGCGCTGGTTTATGCCCTACGCCACCACGTGCAACCCGGGCGCCCGGTCGGCGGGTCAGGTGCCCTGCCTGTGGCCCTCGCCGGAGCTCTGGAGTTCTTCGGCGGGCGAGTGCGATGCTCAACCAGAGTCAACCGGATCCTCGTGGAAAGGGAGCGAGTGCGCGGAGTTGAGACCGACAATGGCGAAATTATTGAGGCGCCTGTGATCGTCTCGGCCATGGATCCGCGGCGCACTTTGGTGGATTGGTTGGATTCAGGCGCCCGCTCTCTCGCCCCCCTGAAGCAACGTTGGCGCAACCGATCGATGCCGGATGGCTATGAGTCGAAGGTCGACGCCGTCGTACGTAGCCTGCCGCGATTCAAAGCCGTCGGAGCCGACCTACTCGGGCATTTGGGAATCAGCGACGCCCTCATACCCACTGCCGTCATCACACCACCATGCGAGGAGATGGCGGCGGCGCACGGACTGCTGGCAGCCGGGGCCGTCGCCGCACGCCCGGTCCTTTTCGTGAATGTTCCCTCGGTTCTCGACCCGTCTATGAAGTCAGGCACCGACCACGTCTTCAGTATGGAAGTGCTGTTCACTCCATATGCCCTGGCGGGAGGGTGGCGTGAATCCCCTGAGCCAGCGCGTTGGGTAGCTAAATTCGGTGAGCTCGTAGCTCCTGGTTTTCTCGACGGAATGCTCCGCTCAAGGGTCATGACCCCGCCCGAGTATGAGAGTCAGTTCGGCCTCACCAACGGCTATGCCCCCTCGTTTACCGGAGGGCCGTTGGCGGTGGTGCTCGGCCGCCAGCCGGAGCTGACGAGATACCGCACGCCGATCCGGGGGCTCTATTTAACGGGGGCAGGCACCTATCCCGGAGCCGGGGTATGGGGTGCGTCCGGGCGCAACACCGCCGAGGTAGTGATTGGCGATGTGTGAGCTCGTAGTGCGACGGCACGATCGTTGTCAGGCCGATGTAGTCGATCTCGACGACCTCCCGATGGTCTACCCGTGATTGTCTTTCTCTCTTACCTGTTTCTCTACCAATCACTCGATCGAGGCGTGATCGAACGCCCTCTAGTGGTCTACTGGCGATCGCAGTTCATCCAGAATCGAGCGGCGGAGCAGCGACGACCTTCTCCCCATCCAACCCAGCTCGGCGCAGGTAAGACACAGCGATTGACTGAGCCTCCCCGACGAGGGCGGCTTCGTCGACTTGAGTCAGACGTCCGTCTTTCACGACGACTCGTCCATCGACGAGAACATGACGAACGTCGTCGCCGTGAACACGATTAACCACGGTCCAAACCGGGTCGAGCACCGGCTGGAGATGGGCAGCGCCAACGCCGACACAAACCAGGTCCGCGCGCTTGCCTGCCTCTATCGAGCCGAGCTCGTCGTGGAGACCGAGGGCGGCTGCCCCGCCGTGGGTGGCCATTTCGAGCGACTGTTGGGGGGACACGGCACCGGGATCGGAGGCGGCCAGGCCCTGGATCAAGAGCACCTGGCGCATGTCGGAGAAGAGGTCGTCCATGGTGTCCACCCCGAGCGCGACGTTAACGCCTGCGGCCAATAGCCGGGTGACCGGCGAGATCCCCTTGGCCAGCCGCAAGTGATTGGTCGGGCAGTGCACGACGTGGCTTCCGCTGCGGACGAGGCGTCGTATCTCACCCGAGGACAGATACACGCAGTGGACCAATATGGTGTCCTCGCCGGCGAATCCGAGCCGGTGGAGCAACTCCACCGGGCGGGCCCCTTGTGTACGCAATACCCCTTCCACCTCCTCGCGGGTCTCGGCAACGTGCGTGTAGAGCCGAACTCCCAGTCGATCTGCCAGCCTCCGTGACTTGGCGAAGGTCGACGGTGCTACTTGACGGAAGGACACCGGCGCCACGAACAACTGCTCTCGGGGAATCGTCCGATCGACGATCTGAGCGATGTCACGGAAGGCGTCTCGTTCCCTCTCAGAGATCGCGCGGTAGGGGCGGGTCATGATGCCCCGTGCGACGAACCATCGGATCCCCGTAGCGCGATAACCGACGATCGCCGCCTCGAGGAGGCCTGGGCGATGGAACGGGTAGAGATGATCGACGACCGAGGTCACCCCTGCTCGCAAAAGCCGAGCTGTCCCTAGGAGGGCTCCGATCCGATATTCCGCAGTCCCCATCTGCTTGCTGAGCCGCCACATGATGCGAAGCAAGGCGTCAATGCGAAGACCCACGCCCACCCGTACACCGGGTGTGAGGTCGCGCAGATGATCGTGGAGGTCGATGAGTCCGGGAATAATGATCGTGCCCTTAGCGTCTAGCGTGGAGCGCGCTCGCAAAGTGGGGCCGCCGACTGCGGCGAAACGACCGTCCCTTACGTAGATGTCGTCAGCGATTACTCGACGCTGAGCGTCGAGCGTTATCACCAGGCCACCCCGGATCCTTAGGTCCATCATCGGAACAAGGCCCGCCCTACCCGATCGACGTTGGTCATCGTTTCTTCCAAGGTGGCACCGCCAAGGCTGAGGATGACGGCCTCCACACCGCGGTTAGACAACGTTTGCAGCTCGTCTGTTAACTCCTGAGGAGTTCCCGCCACCGCGAAGGCTTGCACCATGCCGGGGGTCATAAGCTGCACTGCCTTCCGGTGGTCACCCGTCCTAACTGCCTCCCGGATGGGTCGGACCTGCTCGGGGTCGAGACCGTAGAGAGGGATCAACTCCTCTGCGTAGCTCCCGCCCACCATGAAAAGACAGCGACGTTTCAAGCGGTCCAACGCGGCCTCTCGATCCTCATCAAACTCGTAGTCGAACATCACACAGAGGACACAAGCTGATTCGGGCCGCGCGGCGCGGTCCGCCCCATCGCTCACGCGTTGGCGGGCGTACGCAATGTGGGTCGGCGCCAGGCCGTGGGTGATCACCCCATCGGCAATCGCGCCGGCAAGCTCCAGCATCCGCGGCCCGCGAGCCGCGAGATAGATGGGCATTGCCCCTGTCGACCACCCCAGCTCGGCGCCTTCGGTAGTGAAGATCCGCCCCTTGACTCGAGCCGGTCCCGTAGACAGCGCCTTCACGATCGCGACACTTTCACGGACGACCGCTAGAGGCTGATTGATCTCCAGACCCAACTGCGAGGGGAACTCGGCACCTCCCGTGCCGATCCCCACCACAGCCCTGCCCCCGGAGAGTTCGTTGAGAGTCGCAAACGAGCTGGCAAGTAGGGCGGGGTGGCGGAGAAGGGGACTGGCCACTGCCGCCCCTAAACGGATGGTGTTGGTGCGGGTGGCCGCCAGCCCCAGAGCAATGAACAAGTCGCGGAGGAAGTAATGGTCGGGAACCCAGACGGTCGAGAAGCCGATGTACTCGGCAGCAACGGCAATGTGGCTGCAATCTTCGGCGGGTCGGTCAAGCCATACGGACAGCCCGATGTCCATCACGGCCCGCCGGCAGCACCGAGATCCACTCGGATCGGCGCTCGTGTCAACCTGTCATGCATCGACGGCGTATCGAAACAGGTCGGCTGCCACTTGTCGCCGATACCAGGCGCTGGCCCTGATGTCGTCGATCGGGCGCACCGATCGCCGAATTGCTGATACCGCCTTGTTGACGACATCGGGTGTCGGCCGCTGCCCTTCGATTGCCGCCTCGGCCTCCGTCACCCTGATGACTGTCGGCGCCACCGCGCCGAACGCCAGGCGCACGTCGTGGAGGTTCCCGTCGGTATCTGTCCTCCACCGCCAGGCGAGGCTAACGATCGAGATCGCCATCGCCGCCCGCCCTCCAAGTTTGAGGAAACCCTCCTCGCCATGAGGTAGGGGAACCCGCAGCAGCGAGATCCACTCCTCCGGTTCCAACACCGTGGTGCCGGGGCCGGTGGACAATTCGGAGACGAGAACGGTGCGCGAGCCGACCCGACCTTGGACGACCGCTTCGGCCCCCGCGGCCACCAGCGGCGGGACCATGTCAGCGGCCGGGGAGGCATTTGCCAGATTGCCACCAATCGTGGCCCGGTTACGGATCTGACGCGAGCCAAAGACACGGGCGGCAGCCGCTATCGCCGGCAGCCGACCGGCCAGCGCCTCGATTACCGACGAGATCGACGCCACGGCAGAGACTTCCACGACGCCATCTCGGTGCACCACGGGGGAGGGCCCGTCGGCGAGGTTGGTGATGTCGATCAATCGCTCTTCCTCTCGACCTGCTCTCATCTGTACCAAGAGATCGGTTCCGCCAGCAATAACACGGCCAGAACCGATGACCTGGCCGAGTTCGGCAACGGTGGAAGGAACTACAAGCTGGGTCATAACCTAGGTGCTGCGCCCGCGGCCTCGACCGCCTGGAAGATGGGGGCGTATCCGGTGCACCGGCAGAGGTTTCCTTCGATGGCCTGAAGAACGGCGTCGGGCTCGGGGTGGGGGTCCTTCATCAGCAGCCCGGCCACCGAAACCACCACACCAGGGGTGCAAAAGCCGCATTGGGTGGCGTGAGCATCGACGACCGCCTGCTGAAATGGGTGTAGCAGCTCCGGTGCGCCGAGTCCTTCAACTGTAACTATCGAGGCATCGCCCACCTGACCGACCAGCACCAGGCAGGAACAAACCGCTTCCCCCTCCATCAGAACGGTGCAAGCCCCGCATTCACCCATGCCGCAACCTTCCTTGGCTCCGGTGAGTCCGAGCCGCTCTCGGAGAAAGTCGAGCAGCCGCTCCTCCGAGGGTCCGGTTTCGGCCAGCTGGCCGTTGACCCTCATGCGCTGAGTACCGAGCCGTGCATCAGTCGGTAGATCCTCTCCGGAGTGGCCGGCAACCTGTCGGTCGTCACACCGACTGCGTCCTCGATGGCAGCCGCAATGGCCGGGGCGATTGGTACCAGCACCACCTCGGCGATCCCCTTGGCTCCGTAGGGACCAGTCGTCTCGCCACCTTCGATGAGGATCGTGTCAATGTGCGGCGAATCGGCGGCCGTGGGAATCAGGTAGGTCTCCAAGGAGCGGGTGGTGGGGACCCCTTGCGCAAGCTTGAACTCCTCCATGGTCGCCCAGCCGAGGCCCTGAACGATTCCTCCCTCGGTCTGTCCGATGACTCCCGCTGGGTTTACGGCGATTCCGCAATCGACGGCGCAGACCACCTCCGTGACATGTACTTCTCCGGTGTAACGGTTCACCTCCACTCGGGCCAGTTGAGCCGCACTGCCGTAGATCCGATGTGGAGACAAACGATCAAGGTCGTCTGCAACGAGGTTTGCTCCCAGATCCGCTACGTCGGGTACGTCGTATACCACTTCGACCAGAGCCCTCCCGGATCGGGAAAGTTGCCGGCCTGCCTCGGCCCAATCGAGGGGTTCGGGGAGTTGGAGTTCGTCGATCCGCTTCTTTAGCTCCCGACAGGCTGACAGCACCGCCGAGCCGCCCGCGTAGGTACTGCGAGAAGCCGCACAGCTCCCCGCCTCCGGAACCAACTCGGTGTCCCCCACGACGACGTCGATCTCCTCGTACGGTCTATCCAGAACATCTGCCGCGATCTGGGCATAGGCTGTCTCGATCGACTGACCGGTGTGGTTGGGGCCAGCCCAGATACGAATCGAACCATCGGTACCGATGGCGAGCCGGGCAGCGGACTTGTCACCTCGGCGGCTCCCGTACCCAACGCCCTTCAGAGCAGCGGCAAAACCGGTGCCGCGGGACCAGGGGCCTCTCGCCTGGTTCTGCCACTCGACCTTTTCCCGCCACCAGCGATGGGCTGCAACAGCCTCAACGGCCTCAGCTACCCGAAAACCATCGCCAATCACATGCCCATACAGACCGTGCGGGTCTCCGGGGCGAAGGAGGTTTCGGCGGCGAAGCTCGACCGGATCTAGCCCCATTTGCTTCGCCGCCACGTTGAGGGCCGTCTCCAACGCGAAGGCGACCTGTGGCACTCCGAATCCCCGAAAGGCTCCTCCGTTGCCGTTGTTGGTGTACACAGCCCTGCCGACGAAACGGGCGTTTTCTATTCGATAGGGACCGGTGGACGCCTCGGCCGACACCTTCAACACGGAAGGGCTAAACGACGCGTAGGGCCCGACGTCGGCCAGAGCGTCGGTGTCAAGGGCGACGATTCGACCATCGGAGTCGAGGCCAAGCCGGGTGCGGACCCGATAGGGATGTCGTTTGGCTCCGGTCAGCATCACCTCCTCCCGGCTAAGCACAATTCGAACCGGCCGGTTGCTGGCTCGAGCCAGCAAAGCCAGAAAAACCGGGACGGGACCGTCGGCCTTCGAACCAAAGGCGCCACCCACCGGGTTCGAAATCACCCGCACGTCCTCGGGATCGAGTCCGAGAGCCTTTGCCACCTGATGGCGCACGAACCCGGGGAGTTGGTTTCCGTACCAGATTGTCACCAGGCCATCGCGAAACTCACCTACCCCACCCCCAGGCTCCAGGCAGACATGCTCCTGGGTTGGTGTTTGCACGGTTCGGTCGACCATCACCGCCGCCGTGGTCAGCGCCTTCTCGACGTCCCCGTGCTCATGGCGGAAATCCATCAGCAGGTTGCCCGAATCGTGGAGGGGAAGCCCGTCCAACGCCAGCTCGGGGTCGTCGACGACCGGGAGAGCCTCAACCTCGAACCGGATCGCGGCTACCGCCGCCGCTGCCGCCGAAACGGTCTCTGCCGCAACCAGCGCCAACGGGTCTCCCAGCTGGCGGATTCGATCCTCAACCAGAACCGGCTGATCCTGAACGATGAGACCATGGCGGTTGTCGGGAACATCCTTGGCGGTCATGATTACCCTCAGGCCGGAGATAGCGAGGGCCGGCTCGACATCGATGTTTCGCAGCCACCCGTGAGCAATTGGGCTACGAACGATCCGCCCGTGGAGCATTCCTGGAAGGCGCTTGTCGGTCAGGAATTCGAGGGAACCTGTCACTGCCTTCTCGGCGCCCCTACTCGGCATCGACCTACCCACGTATTTGGTCCCCGGTGGCGATTTCAGGGTGGTTACCGGCGATCTCTCCTCAAGGCCTCGAATCTACCGGTCCCGTCTGCTCGCCACCACCCGACACCTACCACCAGCCGGCGTCGACGGCAGCGAGCAAGCCGTCTCGACCGGCCCCGGCCAAGCCCCAACCTTCGAGCGTCCGTCCCTCCTTTCTGAAGTCCACGCTGGCGGCAGCCGAGGCAAGGGCGATCAGGCCGTCGATAACTGGCACTCCGACCCGAAGTTCATTGGCCAACGACGAAGCCAGCACCAGCGAGTAGGGCACATCCTCGGTTATGTATCGGTGTTTCAGAGTCGAAATTCCTCCGCTGAACCGCGATGTCGCCAACAGCGAGGCCTGAATGGTGGCGTGCAACGAGGCGCCTTTGCTTGGTACCAGTCCCTGAGCCACCAGGAAGTCCTCGTACCTGAGCTTGACGGGGAGTCCGAGGGCTTCGCGGAGCCGAACGTACTCCCCGTCAACCGCTTCTATCACTCGGGCGACCCCGGGGGAAGCACCTTCTTTCCAAAGGTTTAAGGCATCTGATGTCGTTTCCAGCCGGCCCAGGTTGGTGATGACGGTCGCCACGTGGTCGATGGCGTTGAAGTTGAGCAGCAGCGATTCCCAGGCATTAACCGCGGCCTCCACCCAGGGCCAGAAGTGGCGCGCCTGAGAGACTAGATCGGCAGTCTTCGCCGTCGGCAGGGCTGCCAGATATGTTCCACCGACCTTACGACGCGCTCTGACGCGGCCGGGCTCCTCGACTCGGGCTCCTCCGTAGGGGAGCGAGTTGGTATCTGCCAAGGCGAGTCCTGGTCGCCTCCGGCGCGAACGCAGCGCCGCCACCGTGGCGAAAGAGCCACCGCCCTCCCCGACCCATAACACAGTCTGCCCATCATCGAGGGTCGAGGCCAGCAGGTCCGCCAGCGGTCTATGACCGAAAGCCGGCACCGACACGATTACCAACTGGGCGCCGACAATGGCGTGCTCGGGGTCGTCGGAGGTATGTGCCACCGGCGCCAGCGTCTCTTTACCTTCGTCCTCAAAGACCACCCGAATTCCGCGCTGAGCCTCGATCGCGATCAGACCACCGGCAAAGCGCGGTTGGTCGGTCAGTACCACTTCGAGGCCAAGCAGGCCCAGCTCGGCGGCGATAGTGAGCGCTCCTCCGCCGCTTCCCACTACGACGGCGCGTTCGGGTCTCACTCGGCTGTGTAACCGGATCGAACGTACTCGACCAGCCCGCTGCCATTCAGCCCCGATAGGCCCAGTCGGTTTAGGGTCCGGCCGAGGCCGCGGAAATCCTCCGCGAGCATGGCCTCGGCGATGGCGATGTGACCATCGATTACAGGAGTAGCAACCCCGATTGCCTCACCCAGCGAGGAGGCCAACACCAGGCAATAGGCCACCTCTAGGGCCAACCGATCGCGCAATGCGGCGTCGTCGCCGGAAGGACGTACGGAGCGGACCAGGCTACCTGCTCTCATGACCGCATAAAGATCGCCGACGTCGGGAGCCAGGCCTTGGGCGACAAGGAAGTCCCGATAGCGCCGCCGGTCGGCGTGGCCGAGAGCCTCCCGGAGGGTGGCCAGCTCGGAGTCGACTGCGTCTATGAGACGAACCACGCTGGGAGTGGCGCCTTCGCCCCAGAAGAGAACACCGCCGCTGCGGCTCTCCAGTCGGGCGGCGCTGGTAATGGCCACCGGGACGGTGTCGATGGCGTCGTAGTTGATCAGCGCCGTCTCCCAAACAGTCTCAGCCGCCTCGACATAGGGCCAGATAGAAAGGCAGATCGCCATTAGTTGCTCGTTGCGGGTAGCCGGCATGGCTGCCAACAACACCCCCCCAGACTTCCGATTGGCCAATACCCGGCCAGGTCCGGCGCGGCGAGCCATGTACGGAAGGCAATTCGTCTCCCCGAGGAGCACGTCAGAACGGTCAGCTTTAAGCAACTCTGGCCAGGCCACCAGCGTTCCGCCCCCTTCCCCTACGAAAATCCAGGTGGCCTCCTGCCGGAGATGTGGCACCACCTCGCCTACGAAGCGCTCATGGAAGCGAGCCGGAACGCAAATGACAACAAGCTCAGCGTTGGCCACTGCGGCCGCAATCGAATCTGCAACCGTCACTGGCCGAATGAAGTCACCCGACCAATTGGAATCGAGCCCGATCCCGGCCTGCTGGCGAATGGCATCTAGTTGGAATGAGAGCTCCGGAACGTCAGCGATATAAACCTCATGTCCCCGTTCGCAAAGTTCGGCTGCGATGGCTAAACCCCCGGGTCCGCCCCCGATTACGACCGCCGTCATGGGCCCGGAAAGAGACCGGTGTCGGCGAAGCGGCGAAGCCCGGGGCCGTCCAGACCAGCCAGTCCCAACGTCGACAGCGTTCGACCCTGAGCGCGGAAGTCTTGGCCGAGCATGGCGGATGTAACCGCGATTAACCCATCTATGACAGGTGTCCCAATTCCGAGGACCCGACCAATTGAGGACGCCAGAACAAGCGAGTAGGGGACGTCCTCGGTGATGTAGCGGGTGTCAATAAGGCCGCCGTCTCCGGTGGGGACGTAGCCCGCCATTAGTCGGCTAGCGCGCACGGTCTGGTAGAGATCGGCGCTCTTGTCGGGAGCAAGGCCCTGGGCCACGAGGAAATCCCGATAGCGACGCAGATCGATCAATCCCAGAGCGGCCCGCAGTGTCAGCAGCTCAAGATCGACCCTCTCGATGGTACGCACGACCGCGGGCGTGGCGCCCTCTCCCCAGAGAAGCATTCCCCCGCGGCGGCTCTCAATGGTGGCGGCGTTGGCCACCATGGTCGCCACATGATCTATTGCGTTGTAATTGATAAGGACGGTGTCCCAGACCGACTGGGCTGGTGTCAGACAGGGCCAGGAAGGAAGGCACAGATCCAGTATCGCCTTGGTGTTGAGGGCGGGCAGCGCAGACACCAGAACACCGCCGGACTTGCGGAAGGCAGCTACCTGCCCA
The DNA here is from genome assembly GCA_052390035.1 of Actinomycetota bacterium. Classification (GTDB taxonomy): domain Bacteria; phylum Actinomycetota; class Acidimicrobiia; order Spongiisociales; family ZC4RG35; genus JBQTHI01. The sequence goes on from JBQTHI010000001.1 coordinate 53,833, forward strand.
GGTCCGACCGGCCGGGCCAGGTAAGGGAGGGTGTTCGATTCGCCCACCGTCACTTCTTCCTTTCCGGCCGCCAGCAGTGCCCGGCGGGCGACGATCGAACCGCTCCCTTCACCAAGGAACAGCAGAGCCTGCCCGTTTGACAAAATAGGAGTCAGAGCCGCCACGAACCGCTCATGCCCGAAGCAAGGAACTACTACGATCACCAAGTCGGATGCGACGACAGCCTCATGGATTGATGACGCCACCTCCACCGGCACCGTCTGTGGCCCGACCCAATCCGAGGACACGGTGATCCCGCCCCGCTGGCGGACCGGATCGAGATTCGACTCGAATTCGGGCAAGTCAGCGAGCACCACATTCCACTTGGCTGCCAGCTCTGCTGCCACCGCCAATGCTCCACCGCCGGACCCAAGGACAGCCGTCCGTCGCACGGCTTACGGCTCTCTCTTGGCGGCCGTTACCGCGATCTCCACCTTCCATTCGGGGCGGGCCAGGGCCGGAACCGTGACTAGGGTGGAGGCCGCCCGGTGGCCCTCGAAGAACCGATCGCGAGCTGCCATCACCTCCTCCGGATCTTGACCGACCACCAGGTAGGTGGTGTAGGACACGACATCGTCGTGAGTGAACCCGGCGCTGGCGAGCAGGGTGGCGATGCTTCTCCAGATCTCGTCTGCTTGTTCGCCGACTGCTGGCGCGATCGAGCCGTCAGCTCTGGTGCCAACTATCCCAGCGGTGAACAGCAACTCAGATTCGGCGGGAACCCTCATTCCCAGGGCATAGTGTGCAGCGGGAGGAGCGATGCCATCCGGTTGCAAGCTTTCGTTCATGTCTCCTGGCCAAGATAGGCAGGTTGGTCTCTGACGCACACTGATCTGCCAGGCCGGAGAAGTCAACGAGGGAGGCTAGCGATGGACAACGCCGAACATATCAAACAGCTTCGCTGCGTGATTACGGTCGACGACTTTGATGGGGCTCTGGCGTTTTATCGAGAGGCGCTTGGACTACGTGAGGTCGAAAGCTGGGCGTCCGAATATGGGCGGGGCGTGATACTGGACGCTGGTCCCGGGAGAATCGAACTCTTGTCGCGGGCGGAAGCCGATTTGGTGGATCACGTGGAAGTAGGAAGCGTAATGGGGGCTTCCCTGCGGCTAGGTCTAGGCGTCAGCGACGCAAACCGGCTGGCTAATGACTTGGAGAAGGCCGGAGCCCTCATCCTCGCCGCGCCCAGAAAGACCCCTTGGGCTACGACGAGCGTGCGCCTTGCTACGCCAGAGGGCATCCAGCTGACGCTGTTCACATAGCAAGTGATCTCTACGATCGCGTTAACGGTCATCGGATCAATGTGCCGCTACTTCGAGGTCTTCGCAAGGCGGAAAGTGATGAAACCAGGCTCGCGGCTCAGCTTGGTGTAGTCCTCAGGAAACCGGTCAGCCATCTGCGGGGCCGGTAGCGGTTCCAACAGTCGGTCAATGAGAAAGCCCGCCTCGGTGAACTCAGCACAGGTCACCGTCAAAGGAAGGCGCCAGAATCGGACGGACCAGCCTTCGTTCCAAGTCTCTTCGACCATCTCCACCGTGAAATAGCTGCCGCCCACGCGGATCCAATCCGCAGTTGGGTGATGGGTGGAAACGACAAGGCGACCACCGGGCCGCAACACCCGGCGGAGCTCGCGCAGCACCATCACTCGGTCGTCGAGGTGATGGATCACCAGCGCCAACAGCGCTGCGTCAAAGGACTCATCCTCAAGCCAATCGAACGGATCGATGAGATCGTGCAGCCGAACCGTCGCCCTTTCGCCCAGACGCCGTCTGGCCAAATCCACCATCTTGGGGCTGTGATCGAGCGCGACCACCTCGGCGCCCCGGGCGACGAGCTCCTCGGCATAAAGGCCCGGCCCGCAACCAGCATCAAGTACCCGCTGACCGTCCACCCCGCCAAGCAGCTCCAGCACAGCAGGTCGGTCATACAGAGCGTTGTAGGCACCCTCGGCGGCGTGGCGCTCGAACTCCTCGGCGAAACCATCGAACATGAGGGGAGACTCCATATCTGGCACGAAGAAATAATCGCGCACTTGATCAACTTAGATGTCAGATCCTTAGACCGAACCGATGATCACTTTGAAGTCCGAGTCTCAGACTGGACCGATCGGTGCTCGCAGCGAGCCAATCAGCAGGCCAATTCGACGTTTCAACTCCTTACGGTTGCTGCCCAGGGCAAACACGCTCCATCCGATCCCGATCGCTATTTGCAGCGGCGCGTAAGTAATCGGCGGCGTTATCAAGCCCTATTCGTCCGGACGGGATCAACGGTGGATCGTGTAACGGCCTGCGGATAGCTAGCAGGTAGGCCAGCTGCAGGAATTCGGTGGTGGCCGCCGCATTATTGGGCCGGCTCGACAACCACGCGGAAGGCGTCTCCCCTCGAAGGAGGCTCCCCTCGGCTCGAAGGCCGCGAATCAAGGAGAGTGATCAGCGCTGAAGGTGAGGGGCAAGCCCGCGTTCGAGGTGCTTCAGACGCATGTGCAGAGGACGTCCGCCTGGCCGCAGCGGGCGCATCTCAGGGTGCAATAGCGGTCGGAGCCGACGTGAAGATGACGAGGATCATGTTTCCTAGCCACTGATCCGCAAATCGCGCACTTCCAGCCGTCCGCCGGACCGCCGCACTTGGCGCAGAGCAGGATTGAGTCCACGTCCATCCGTCCTCCTGGTTGAGGTCGGACGGGCCGCCGGGTGGGCGACCCGCCGTGTCGTTAAGTCACTCTCTTGTCATCTGCGGTTTTCGGCCAGAAGCCCTCGGAGAGCCAGGAGCGCCCCGACCACGAACAGAGCCGTAGCGAGGTAGATCGGGCCCAGATGAACCAGGGTGTCGAAGTCGTTGGGATAATGGGCGGGCAGCGCTACGGCCAAGCCCAGTACCGGGGATGCCACCGCACCTACCCACGCCCAGAGCTCTCCCTTTCTCACTCCGTAGGCCACCAAAAACAGGACCGCCAATCCAGTGGCGGCGAGGAACCCAGATACTGCGA
>JBQTHI010000002.1:0-5283 GCA_052390035.1 Actinomycetota bacterium
GCGCTCGTTCTGGCTCCGCTATCGGGGACTCCCTACAAGATCTATGCAGCCGAGTGGGCCATCCGCGGCTGGGGACTCCCTGCGTTGCTTGCTTGGACCGTCCCGGCGAGGGCTCTTCGTATCGTGCCTGTCGCTCTCTTCGCAGCAGGTATGGGTGCGATTTTACGGAGGTGGCTGATGAAACGGCCGGGCCTTTGGTTGGGTGGATATGGCCTTCTCTGGATCACCTTCTACATCTTTTACTTCCGAGCCAACGGATTCTGACGCGGAAGAAGTGCTTCGCGCTTTTCACCGGGAGAAGGTGGGATCTCTTCAACAATACGACATGCGGCCTCGAGCCCAGTGGTTGGGTCACGGCCAGGTCCCCGGGAAGCGGGCCGCCCTTTTGGCCACCAAAGTGAGCATGCCGAGGCAGCAAGGAGAAAGCCAACAGTGCCTTCTCGCACTCGAGAAGTCACGTACGTGGGCCCACACTGAAATGCTGAGTTATGACGATGGCGTAGTAGGTGATCGGAAGGGCTACGAGGAGGCTATCGATGCGGTCGAGGAGGCCTCCGAAGCCTGGAAGGAGATCGCCGGCGTCCTTGACCCCGAAGTCCCGCTTGACGGAAGATTCGACGAGATCACCCCATACGGCAGCCGCCGCAGTGATTGCGGGGCCGACAAGTCGTGTGGCCAGACTCCACTCGCCGGGAATCGCAAACCACATGATGACCCATGCTGCGTATGCGCCGAGAAGGTTGCCTCCCGCCCCGGCCCACGTTTTGTTGGGGCTGACCGCTGACGCCAGTTTGTGGCCCCCGAAGGCTTTGCCGAGACTGAACGCCACGATGTCGGATAGCGCGACACCCAGGCCAACCATCAGGAGGATCTCAAGTCCATCCGGTTCGAGGAGCTTGATGAATATGAGATAAGAGAGAAAGAATGGGATGTAGAGGTATCCGAACAGAGTGCTGGTCACTTGGATGTGGGATCCGATGACCTTTCCTGTGAAGATGGGGACCGAGGTAACCAGCACAAAGAACAAGAGCGGGGCGAACAGGAAGTATTCGCTGAGCAGCCCGGTGAGCACGGGCGTCAACAGTCCAGCGATCAACAAGAGCCACGCGTAGGGACGGGCAATACCGACCAGTCGTGCGTACTCACCGGTCCCCTGCAAGATGAGATATAAAATGACCAGCAGCCCCACCGGTCCTCCGACGAAGATCGCGGCCAAGAACGTCGGGGCCATGACCGACCACGAGAAGACTCTTTTGAAGAGGACCGTTTGACGGAGCTGGCGCAGGGGCTTCCGCTCGGCCAGGATTACGGTCAGAGCTCCGGTGGCAAGCAGGATGGCAACGCGGATGACGGTCGGGAGAAACAAGACGTGGTCGAGCGGGTTTTGCAGAATCCATGTAACACCGCTCATCGTGCCCCGAGTTCGCGACGTGCCACGATCGCTCTTTGAATGATTGTCACAATCGAACCAACGAGGACGATCCATAGTGCTGCACTGAACACTGCCCCGGGATCAAGGACGATGGCAACCATCGACGCGACACCGAGGACAAACATTCGATCGGGTTTGCCCATGATGCCCGAATAGACACGGGGACCACCGGCCGCCTTGACGACCACCCCCAAGAACGAAGAGATCAGCATTGCCGCAAGGGTGGCGGATACAAGGAGGTGGTTGACCTCAGGCACCAATGCGATAGGCAGAAAGGCAGCAACATCCCCGACGCGATCGGCAGTCTCGTTGAGCACCTCACCTAGCGGCCGGGCCGTGCCGGTACTGGCCGCCACCATTCCATCGAGTGCGTTGGCTGCTGTTCTGATAAAGGCGCCTGCGGCTACCAACAGGAGCCACGGGCTCCCATCTTTACCCAGCCAAATCCCCAAGCCGGCAAGACCTGCGAAGACCACTCCGGCAACCGTCACCGCGTCTGCGGACACGCCCACCCGAACCAGGACCTCCTTGATCGGGCTTAGCGCATTTCTAAATATCGGCTTGAAGCGATAGATGGCCATGTCAGGCCTTGCTCGATCGGGCGCCCCATTCGGGTCGGCGGCTCGCCAGAACAACCAGGGCAGACTCAACTCGGTCGCGAAAGGTCGCGATTTCCTCATCAGGCTCTGGCAGCAGAGGTACTCCCACATCGACCACCACTCCAGCCGGCAGAGGGACCATGGCCCCCTTCGGCATCACATCGCCAAGGCCGTGAATGAAGAGCGGTAGAACGGGTGTACGAGTATGAATTGCCAGCACGGAAACACCGCTGCGAATGTGGCCCAAATGGCCGGTAGAGCTTCGAGTGCCTTCAGGAAACATGAGCAGGGATCGACCCAGCCGAAGAAGGTGCTCGCATTCGCTGAGACTCTCTCGGGACCCCTCACCTCGGTCGAAGGGCACCGTGGCTAGTGAAAGCGAAACAAGGGATCCTCGTAGACGCCCCCGGTAGAAATAGTCCTTGGCCGCCGCCACCACAAGCAGGGAGCGGATCGCCGCCGGAAGGATCCGAAGGATTATCGGGGTGTCTAGATGGCTCACATGATTGGCCACCACGATGATCGGTCCCCGCAATCCTTTCAAGTGGTCCACCCCCCGAATGGTTTGTGGTGTCAATAGGTGCAGCACAGGAAAAAGCAGGAGATGCTGTATCACAGAGCGGAAGGTCCGCCCAACGGTCCCGTGCGCCCACCCCAGACGGATTGTCGCGGGCGGATCGGTTCCGGTTGCCACGCCTCTAATTATGCCGAAGCCCAACCGAGCAAATGGTGCGAAGAGACCATCAAGAACGCTGGCACTGGCGATCCCGGGCGATGACCACACGCCGCATCGCGGCTGGGATGACCCGCGACTTGCGTCCCAAGTCGATCACCTCTGACCCGGGACCAAACACGATCAGGCTGACCGCACAGTCACAGGCGAGCAGGTCGATGGTCGACTGGCTGAACACTGCTCCCCCGACCGACTCGGCAAATCCCGGCCGGCGACGCCAATCGCATGAAATCCCTGGCACACCACAAGAGGGATCGGCCGGGCCGGGCAGTGGACCGCCCTTCGGACGGATCCCTATTTGGTCCCACCCTCCGCGGTTGCCACGCAACCTCGAAGATGTGCTCTTCTTCCTGCGATCTCGGCGGGGCCTCCCCGCTTTAGGCACTGTTCACGGCTGATCACACTCCGAAAGGCCGCTCGCGGAAGGTGGGTCGGTCGGGGCGACAAATGGGTGGTGGCCGGCTCGTAGATGGGTAGCCGCTCCCCATGACCGCCTGCCGGGCGTTTCGTAGCTTTAGGACCAGGTCGGTCACTCACAAGAGAGGAGATTCCCATGTCGACCATGACCACAGACAACGGCATCGACGTCGGCCGGTTGGTGGAGACGATTGAGGCGATCAAAGGTGATCCCAACCTGGGGACATTCACCTTCCGGGCCAAGAGCTCCTGGGTGGATGGCACTCACAACGTTGGGGAGATCGCCGGGTTCGGGCACGCCGGAGGCGAGGACCAGAGCCGGGCGGCGCCGTTCGTGCTGCAAGGCGACGAGCCCCCCGTGCTGCTGGGTGCCAACAATGGTCCCAACGCGGTGGAGCTCCTGCTGCAGGCGCTGGCCTTCTGTTACGCGGTCGGCTATGTGGCCAATGCCGCCGCCCAGGGGATCGAGATCAGCCGGATGGACTACGAGATCGAGGGCGACCTCGACGTGCGGCCCTTCCTGGGTTTGGAGGGACCTCGTCCCGGGTTCACCCGGATCCGGGCCAAGGGGATCGTGTCGAGTCCCAACGCCACCCGGCGCCAGCTCGAAGAGTTGTGCCAATACGTCCAGAACACCTCCCCGGTGCGGGACTGCCTGGCCAATCCCATCCCCGTCGACACCGTGCTGCAGGTGGTGTGATGGCGGGGGGGACCCCGAGCACAACCGTGGTCGATGCCACCGAGTTGGAGGCCAAGGTGAAGGCGATGTACCGAGCGGTTGCCGAGGACCCCTACGGGAGCTATCACTTCGAGCTGGGGCGGGACCTGGCCGAACGCCTCGGTTACCCGGCCTCGAGCCTCGACCAGATCCCCGCCGGGGCGGTGGAAGCCTTCGCCGGGGTGGGCTATTTCTTCGATCTGGCCGACCTGAAGCCGGGAGAGCAGGTCCTGGACCTCGGCTCCGGCTCAGGCATGGACGTCTTCTTCGCCGCCCTGCGGGTCGGTCGCTCGGGCCGGGTGGTAGGCATCGACATGACCCCGGAGCAGCCGCCAAAGCAGACCGGTTGCGGGCCGAAACCGGCTCCGACCAGGTGAGCTTCACCGAGGGCCACATTGAGGACCTCCCCTTCGCCGCCGGCTCCTTCGACGCCGTGATCTCCAACGGGGTGATCAACCTCGCCCCCGACAAGCGCCGGGTGTTCACCTAGGCGGCCAGGGTGCTCCGCCGGGGAGGGAGGCTGGCGATAGCCGACATCATCGCCGAGGTGGAGCTCACCCACCAGATCTTGGCCAACACCGACCGCTGGGCCTCCGGCATCGGCGGCGCCGCCCAGCAGGACCAATACCAGGAGGCAGTCCAGGCGGCCGGGTTCCGTTTGGAGCTGATGAAGAAGAACCAGTACCGGTTCCTCTCCGACCAGGCCCTCAGCGCCAGCCACCGATATGGCGTCAAGAGCGTCTCCATCCTGGCCCGCCTCGACGAGACGAAAGGACGGAGATCATGACCAGTATCACGGCAAGCCAGGACCGCAACCTTCGGACCGGGTCGCGGCTCACGGGAATCGGGGCAGCGGCCTTCATCGGCTACGCGGTGGTCTTCTTCATCCTCAACTTCACCGACCGGTTCTTGGAACTGGGCATCGGGCCCGAGCAGGTGGAGGTGGGACGATCCGAGATTCAGGCGTTCAGCCCCTCGCTCTTCCACTACATCAGCCATCTCCACATCGCCCTGCCGGCTCATTATCCGAACGGGTTCGACACCGTCGCTCATCTGGGGCCCATCTACCTGGCCACGGCCACTTTTGTGGTGGGCGCTCTGCTCGCCCTCCGGGCCATCGCTCCGGGGAGGAAGTAGGGATCGAGGCCGCCTGACCGGCCGGGCGTCGAAGGCCCGATATGGAGGATCTGCTCAGGGAGGCGGCGGAGCGGGCCCTCTCCTACCTCGGGCGGCATAGATGAGAGGCCGGTCCGACCCGAGACCGTCGATCTCATTGCCGTCGGCGGCCCGTTTCCCGACGGGTCCACCGACCCGACCTTGGTGGTGAAGCTCCTCGACGAGGTGGTCAGCCCCGCCACCATGGCCATGGCCGGCCCCCGCTTCT
>JBQTHI010000003.1:0-45023 GCA_052390035.1 Actinomycetota bacterium
CCGGGGCGTTCGGTCATCACCGATCCAACGAGGGTTTTTGCCCCTCGCAAGACCACCCTCTTCTCTCTGTTGGCGCACGCCACACCCGAAGCCGAGACGAGCTTCGGCAAGAGCCGGCATCGCAGAAGTTAATCCCCGGGCAGATACCATCGGGGCCCGATGCCCCGACTGTTGGTGGCGGTGGCATTCGGGCTTATCGTCGCAGCGTGTGAAGCGCCGACGGTGGGCCCGGAGGTCACCACCACCATTCCGGTCACAACCACCTCGCTACCGGCCGATGCTGACCAAGCGATAGCCCGCTTTGGCGAGTGCCTCGTGCGGCACGAGGTCGAGGTGCCCGCCATCCCGCTCGATGCTCGGGGACGACCCGACCTTTCGGTGCTCGAATCATCGACCCACCTGAGTTCCCCCCGGTTTCGCCAAGCGATGGTGGTCTGCGCCGGTCTGCTCACCACGGGCGGTTTCCTGGAGTTGATCGACTCGCCGGCGCTGCTGGCGGCGGTCAGGGCTGATCTGGCCGACTACTCGGCCTGCATGCGGTCAGCAGGCGTGGAGGGATTCCCCGACCCGAAGGTCGACTTCAATGGCACGCTGCCGCCCTACGACCAAGTCCCGGTTGATGACCCCGATCTTGCCTCGGCCATCGAGACGTGCGGTGCGGCGCTCACCGCGCCCGCCGGCTAGCGGCTGCCCGGCAGGGTGGTGTTAACTGGCCTCATGCGCGTCGGTTATCAGGGCGAGGAGCTGTCCTATTCGGACCAGGCCGCCTCGGAACTGTTCCCTGACGAAACCCGGATCGGCTTTGGCTCATTCACTGCAGCTTTCGAGGCGATTCGAGATGGTGACATGGACCGGCTGGTCATGCCGATCGAGAACTCGACCACAGGTAGCGTCCTGGCCGTGCTGGACCGGCTGCTGCCCGGTCAGGTCCACATTGTCGGTGAACACCTCGTCGAAGTTCGCCATGCCCTTTTGGGTGTTTATGGAGCGTCGCTGGAAGGGATCAAAAGGGTTCGATCTCACCCCGAGGCGCTTGCCCAGGCCGAGTCGATACTCACCCATTGGGAATGGGAGTCGGTACCGGTACACGACACCGCCGGAGCAGTTCGGATCGTTTCCGAGCTGGGCGACGTGACCGAAGCCGCCCTGGCGCCGGAACGAGCAGCACGCCGATTCGGCCTTTCGGTCCTCCTCCAGGATGTGGTGGATCGTCCCCACAACACGACCCGGTTCGTCGTCCTTTCCGCCGGAGAGCAGGAGATTGCCGCCGACGCCGACAAGACAACCGTCGCCTTCACCACCGCCCACACGCCGGGTGCCCTTGCCCTGGCCTTGACTGAACTTGGTCTCCGCGGGGCCAACCTGACGCGGATCGAGTCACGTCCCACCGATGAGGCCTGGCGCTACCGGATGTTCGTCGATCTGACTCATCCACCCGGCCCCGCGGGCGTATCCCGCGTGTTTTCGCCGGTGCCGTCCAGCCTCTCCGACTTACGCACGCTGGGAACCTACCGCGCGGTGCTCCGTTGAAGCTTCATCCCGGCTGACCGAATCTGGGTAGGTCCGGATAACATTCTTCACGTGGAGGAGATCAACGTCCCCATCGAAAAGGACTGGCTGTCGGCAGGAGACATCGCCACCTATATGGGGGTTTCAACCCACGTGGTGACGGCGATGCTCCGCGGCGGTGATCTGCCGGCCGTCAAATTCGGGCGAGAGTGGAGGGTGGCCCGCTCCGATTTGGAGAACTACCTGAACGAGGCGAGGCGGATGGTGTGGTCATGACCACCAAACCGCTCGAACGGCCCGTCACCGATCCCAGCCTGGATGTGGACCTTCCCTGGCAGGTGGTGGTATGGAACGACCCGGTCAACTTGATGGACTATGTGGTCTTCGTTCTTCGGAAACTCTTCGGCCATTCCATGGAAGAGGCGACCAGGCTCATGCTGGCCGTCCACAACGACGGAAAAGCCACCGTGTCTCAAGGTCCCCGCGAACAGGTGGAGATGGATTGCTACCGCCTCCACCACCATGGGCTTTGGGCGACCGTCGAGCAATGATCCCTTTTCTTCCGGTGGCGGACGGGGTGCTGGTCACCCTCCAGCCCGACGACCTCGATCTTCTCAATCAATTACCCGAATTCTTGTCCGGGCTGGGCTCACCAGAAACAGATCCGGCGGCGGCTCGCCTCCGATCGCCGGTTTACCGAGAGGACCACGAGGCCTCGTTGGAGTGGTGGCGACTTATGAGCGGGGAGATCGACCAGGCCCGCATCGCCGACCGCTCGGCATTTGCGCTAATCCTCGAGGCCGCCTCCGGAGGAACCGTCGCCTCCACGGCAGAGGCCGAAGCGTTCTTGCGGGTGCTCAACGATGCCCGGCTGGCCTTGGCAGCCCGGCTGGGGGTGGCAGAAGAGGGCGATTACGGCCGTCTTGAGGAGGACGATCAGGCAGCTCTCGACTATCTCGCGGGTATGCAACATCTCTTGATCGTGGCGCTTACGGGAGGCTCGGTCGAACGCTAAACCGGCTCCCCTGGTGCCTATCGTGACTGACATGGACTTTGGGGTGGTGCTGCAGACCAATCCTCCGGCCAGCCGCGTGATCGAACTTGCCGTTAAGGCCGAGGAGCTCGGTTTCGACTATGCCTGGACCTTCGACTCCCATGTGTTGTGGCAGGAGCCGTTCGTCATCTACAGCCAGATTCTGGCGGCGACCGAGCGCCTGAGGGTGGGGCCGATGGTCACCAACCCGGGTACCAGGGATTGGACGGTGCTCGCCTCGCTTTTCGCCACGCTCAACGACACGTTCGGTCCACGAATGATCTGCGGCATGGGTCGGGGTGACTCCGCCCTGCGATACATCGGCCGGACGCCGACCACCCTGGAAACCTCGGCGGCGGCCACCCGGGTGATCAAGGACCTGGTGGCCGGGAGGACGGTCGCGTATAACGGCAAGGAGCTTCGCTTCCCGTGGGTGAAGAAAGGCTGGGACCTGCCGGTGTGGATGTCGGCGTATGGTCCGAAGGCGCTCGCCTCGACCGGCACCCACTATGACGGGTTCATCCTGCAGCTGGCCGACCCCCAGATTGTGGAGTGGACGGTGGGGGCGGTGCGGGCGGCGGCGGTAGCCGCAGGGCGGGACCCCGACTCGTTGACCATCTGCGTGGCTGCCCCTGCCTACGTCGGCGATGACCTCTTCCATCAACGCGAACAAGTGCGCTGGTTCGGGGGCATGGTGGGGAACCACGTCGCCGACCTGGTCAACCGTTACGGGGCGGAGGGGACGTCGGTTCCCCAGGCGCTCACCGATTATATCAGGGCCCGGGAAGGCTACGACTACGACCACCACGGCCAGGCCGGCAACCCCTCCACCGCGTTCGTCCCCGACGCGATCGTCGACCGATTCTGCCTGCTGGGGCCGGCTGCCGCTCATGTCGCTCGCCTCGAGGAGCTCGCCCGGCTGGGCGTCGACCAGTTCGCCGTCTACCTGATGCACGATCAAATGGACGAAACTCTGGAGGCCTACGGTTACGAGATAATCCCTTACCTAAGGTTTGGGGTGGGGTAGCACGACACCCCACCGAAACAGAATCAGGCGGCTGGCGTCTCCAAGGCTTGCTTGATGAGGTTTCGCACCATTTCGGGTTGATCCTTGAGCATCCGGTAAGTAATGCGGATCACGCGCCAGCCAGCTAACTGTGCGTGGTTATCCCTCATCCGGTCGGAATCGAAGGCATCGAGGGTCGCGTGCCATGCCCTTCCATCGACTTCGATGATCAATCGGAACTGTGGAAAGGCGAGGTCGACCCTTCCCTTGCGCGGCGATCGCCATGGGAGGGCGAGCTGCAGGACGGGCTCGGGGAAACCCCACTCCCGGAACAGCCTCAGCGTCATCAATTCAAGAGCGCTCTCTCCGATCAGCGTTTCGCCGATCCGAACCTCAATGACCCGGCGAATGCATGTGATGCCCGGCTTGCCCTTGCGAGCGAGGCGCTCAACCTGTCCCACGAGATCATCGAGCGTGATGGTTCTACGGACAACCAGGTGATCGACAATGCGCCCCACCACGCCTGGTTTTAGGCAGGCGGCGAGGTCGATCACCGTCCTGATCGGACTGGTGACTGGCATCGCTTCGATCTCGATCACCTGATCGTCGGTGAGATCCGTCGACTGATGTACCAACACATCAGGAAAGAAGTGGGTGGTTCGACTTCGGACGGTGACTACTGCCTTCTCTCTGATGACGTCGGGCATCTCGAGGATCTGAGCGGCCGACTCGTGCGAGACCACGGCACCAAGCGTGGCTGTAGCGGCCAACAGACGCCCGCGCAGCGTCGGTGGGAAACCGAGAATCAGGTAGAGGCCTGGTCTGACATGGACCCAACGGTGGGATTGCAGGCGGTAGCGGATGGTTTCCTTGGTCATCCCGCACGCCAGCGCCTGGCGACGGGTGAGGTAGCCGGCCTGGCGTCCGGCAAGGTCGGTGGCGTGTAGCTCCGATGCGGACAACATGGCCCGAGCATGAGTCGATCCAACGCGAATTACTAGGGGGTCGCGTAAGGGGGCCTTCTGAAGGCGATCGGTGGGGTGCTACCCCACCCCAAACCTTAGGTAACGGGTTTAGTGGCCGTGTTGGGGGAAGCCGAGGTCTACTCCGCGATAGATCGGGTCGGGCCAGCGGCTAATTACCACTTTGGGCCGGGTATAGAAGCGGATGCCCTCCGGTCCGTAGATCGGATTGGAGCCGAAGATCGAGTCCTTCCACCCCCCGAACGAGAAGAAGGCCAGCGGCACCGGGATCGGGACGTTGATGCCAACCATGCCCACCTGGATCTCGGTTTGGAATTTGCGGGCGGCCCCGCCGTCATTGGTGAAGAGGGCGGTCCCGTTGGCATAGGGGCTGGCGTTGATCAGGTCGATCGCCTCCTGATAATGCTCGACCCTCACCACTCCCAGCACCGGTCCGAAGATCTCGTTCTGGTAGATCTGCATACCAGGCTGCACCCGATCAAAGAGGGTCGGAGCAACGAAGAACCCGCTCTCGAATCCCTCCGGCAACTGGCCGCGACCGTCAACCACCAAATCGGCGCCTTCTGCGATGCCGCGGTCGATGAAGCCGACCACCTTGTCACGATGCTCGGGGGTGATCAGCGGCCCCATCTCACTGTCGGGGTCGTGCCCGGGCCCGGTTCGCAACTTTTCAATGCGCGCCGTGACATGGGGGAGCAGACGGTCGGCGGCGTCTCCAACCGTCACCACCACCGAGATAGCCATGCACCGCTCGCCGGCGGAGCCGTAACCGGCTGAAACAGCGGCGTCGGCGGCGAGTTCCATATCGGCGTCGGGAAGGACCACCATGTGGTTTTTGGCGCCGCCCAGGGCCTGCACCCTTTTGCCCGACTTGGTTCCGTTCTCATAGATGTATCGGGCGATCGGGGTTGATCCGACGAACGACACGGCGGCGATGTCGGGATGGGAAAGGATGCGATCGACCGCCACCTTGTCGCCGTGCACGACGTTGAGAACTCCGGGAGGAAGGCCGGCCTCCTTGAAGAGCTCTGCACAAAACATCGACGGTGACGGATCCTTCTCTGAAGGTTTGAGCACAAAGGTGTTGCCGCAGGCGATCGCCATCGGGTACATCCACATCGGGACCATGGCCGGAAAGTTGAAAGGGGTAATGCCGGCTACCACCCCCAAGGGCTGGCGCATGGTGAATGTGTCGACGCCGGTCGACACCTGTTCTGAGAACTCGCCTTTCATCAAGTGGGTGATGTTGCAGGCGAACTCGATCACCTCCAAGCCCCTCTGCACCTCTCCAAGAGCATCCGAGGTCGTCTTGCCGTGCTCGGATGTGATCAGCTTGGCGACCTCATGCCGGTTGTCCACCATCAGCTCTCGAAAGGCGAACATCACGTTCTGACGTCGGGTCACTGGGGTGTCTCGCCAGGCCGGATAGGCGGCGAGGGCCGCTCTCACTGCGGCGTCGACCTCAGCTTCGGAGGCGAACGCCACCTCGTTCTGCACCTCTCCAGTGGCGGGGTCGTATACCTTGCCAGACCGCTCGGGGTGGCCTGTCCATGGCGCTCCATTGATCCAGTGAGTGATCATCCGTTACCTTTTTCCGGGGCTGGCAGCGATTCTACGCCGCTGCCATACCGAGACGGCAGGCGCCACTAGCTTGACGACCCCATGGAACGACTGCAGCGCCTTGCCTTGAGCCTCGTCCTCACCGCCGTGCTCGTGGCGGCGTGCGGAGGGACCGCCCAAACCACGACGACGGTTGCTCCGCCCCTTTCCCCTGCTTCCACCACCACCATCGCTCCTGTGCCAGAGGCCCTGGTCACGACAGTGGAAGAACTTCCTCTGGCCACAGTTCAAATCGTCTCCACCGGAACCTTCGTCACCCCCGACTTCGGTGTCTACGAGGGAGGGGGCAGCGGCTCGGGTTTCATCATCGACCCGGAGGGATTGACGGTCACCAACAGTCATGTGGTCAGCGGTGCAGGAGTGATCGAAGTTTTCATCGGAGGTGAGCCGGAGCCGGTCAACGCTCAGATCCTGGGCATGTCGGAATGTAACGATCTGGCTGTAATCGATCTGGCCGGCGGCGGCTATCACTACCTCGACTGGTTCATCGGTCCCTTGAGTCCTGGGATGGAGGTGATGGCCGCCGGTTATCCGCTCGGTGAGCCACAGTTCACCGTCACCCGAGGCATCATCTCGAAGAGCGACCATATCGGTGAGACCGAGTGGGCATCGGTCGACGCCATCCTCGAGCATGATGCCCGGATCCGGCCGGGCAACTCGGGTGGGCCGCTGGTCAACGACAACATGCAAGTTGTCGGGGTCAACTACGCCGGGCGGGGCGACACCGACCAGAACTACGCGGTCAGTGTGACGGGGGCCGTTGGGGTTATTGAGCTGCTGGCGGAAGGAAGAGACGTCGATTCGGTTGGTATCAACGGCTACGCGATCATTGCCGACGACGGCACGACGGGGATTTGGGTAGAGACGGTGCAGCCTGGATCCGCCGCCGACCAGGCCGGAGTGGTGGGCGGTGACATTGTCACCCGTCTGGCTGGAGTTTCGCTCGGTATAGACGGAACCATGGCGGAATTCTGCGACGTGATCCGGACTCAAGGCACCGATGGGGTGATCCCGGTCGAAGTGCTCAGGTATGACACCAGCCAGGTTCTTCGCGGCCAGCTCAACGGCGATCCCCTGGCCGAGGCATTCTCGTTTGCCAGTGAGCTGGCGGGGGAAACCACGGTTGAAGAATCGACCAATGTCTACCGCGAATATGTGGTGATCGGCGACGACACCGGGGCCATGACCGTCGAGGTTCCTGTCGAGTGGGCGGACGTCGACGGTGCCCCCTATGACGACGAACTCGGTCGATCCATCACCGACGTCCGGGCTGCCTCCGACCTGACGGCGTTCCTCGATAGCTGGAACACACCCGGGATGATCTTCTCGGCGTCGTCGGACTGGGCGGCGACCACCACGGAAGAGGAGCTGCTCAACGAGCTGCTCGCCTCGATCGAAGAGGTTTGTCTATATGCCGGGCGGGAACCATATGAGGATCCGGCCTACATCGGCTTCTACGACACTTATAACGACTGCGGCGACACCCTCGCCACCTACGTGGTGGTCGCCGCTCGTCCACCCGATGGAGCGTTCCTCCTCCTCGTGCAGGTGCAGGCCAACGCCGAGCGAGACTTCGAGGCCCTCGACCGAATCTTGAGCAGCTTCTACGTCGCCGGTGAGGTCTAGCGCCTCGCCCCCTCCATGGACCCGACCAGCTTGGTCAGATCAAGGTTGTACAGGGCGCATACGATCTCTCGGTCCCCATCACGCACCCACGTCTCCTCGGTTGGTGTGATCGGGAGTACCTCGAGGGTTGATGCGGGGTAAGGCAACCCGACATATTCCTCGAACCGGGCGATGCACTGGTCACGGGCGATGTCGTCGATTTCGACGTGACCCGGCCAGGTCGGGGAGTCGTCATATTCGAAGACGGCGAAGACCTCATTGTCGTGTGGGTCCTGGCAGGGAACCCGGGGGGCGGCATCGACTGCGGCTGAGCGGACGTCGTCGAAACAAATGCCTACCTCCATATCGGTCACCGGCTCGCCGCACCCGGCCACGACGAGGGCAAGCCACAGCCCCGCCGCCCACCTCCATTCCGATCCGCCCACCCCGATCAAGCTAGACGAGGTACTGGTTCAGGTCACGGCGCAGATAGCGGCCGTCACCTTTCTTCCCCACGTACCGATCGTCGCTGATGATGACTCGACCGCGGGAGAGGACGGTATCCACCGAACCCATCAGCTCCATGCCTTCGTAACAGGAGTAGTCGGTTCGCATGTGATGGCTGCCGGCCGACAGCATGTGGCGGCGGTTGGGGTCGAAGATCACAATGTCCGCATCGGAGCCGATGGCCACTGTCCCCTTTTTCGGGAAGAGTCCAAACATTTTCGCCGGGGTGGTGGAGCAGACCTCGACCCAACGCTCCAGGCTCAGCCGCTCCTCGGCAACCGCACCGTGGTGGATCAGCTCCACCCGGTGCTCTACCCCCGGAAGGCCATTAGGGATCTTGGAGAAGTCTCCTTCCCCCAGCTTCTTTTGGCGTCCAAGTTCAAGATGGTCCTCGAAATTGAAAGGACAATGATCGGTCGAAACCACCTGCAAATCGTTGGTGGCCAGACCCGACCACAGGGCCTCATGATGGCCCTCGGCCCGATCCCGCAAGGGTGGGGAGCAAACGAATTTGGCGCCCTCGAAACCCTCTCCCAGGTCTTCGAGGTCGAGGAACAGGTATTGGGGGCAGGTTTCGGCGAACACGTTGAGGCCTTCGTCCCTCGCCGATGTCACTTCGGCGAGGGCTTCGAGAGCCGACATGTGGACGATATAGACCGGACACCCGGCCAATTCGGCGAGTTTGATCGCTCGATGGGTGGCTTCTCCTTCCAGGATCGCCTTGCGAACGATGCCGTGGTGGATGGGGTCGGTCTCGCCGCGGCCCAGAGCTTGAGCGATGAGCACGTCGATGGCGATGCCGTTCTCGGCGTGCATCATGATCGTGGCTCCGTTTTCGGATGCCTTCTGCATGGCCTGGAAGATCTCCCCATCAGTCGAGTAGAAGACCCCTGGATAGGCCATGAACATCTTGAACGAGGTGACGCCCTCCCCGACGGCCGTGTCCATCTCCTTCAACGACTGATCGTTGACCTCACCCACGATGAGGTGAAAGCCGTAGTCGATCGCACAGTTTCCATCGGCCTTGCCCATCCAGGCCTCGAACCCGTCCATAAGGTTCTGCCCCTTGGTCTGGACGGCGAAGTCGATGATGGTGGTGGTGCCTCCCCACGCCGCCGCCCGGGTCCCTGTCTCGAAGTTATCAGAGGCAAAGGTGCCCCCGAAGGGAAGCTCCATATGGGTGTGGACGTCGATTCCTCCAGGGATCACGTATTTGCCGGCGGCGTCGATCACTTGGTCGGCGGCCCACTGGTTCCCGGCGAGGCCGAGGGCGGTCACCACTTCACCCTCGATCAGCACATCGGCCTGCTGGCTCCCGGCGGCGTTGATAACCAGCCCGTTCTTGATCAGTATCGACACACGACCTCCATTCGTTCAGACGCCGGAACCTAGTCGGTCAGCGTGAGGGGAAGTGAGTGGCGTAGTCGGCTTGTGACGCGGCGATGACCCGGAACGCATGGTCACGGTCGTAATGGCGGAGAATGGTGATGTGGTCCACCTCCCCCGGCCGCAGCTTGTAGGTTTCGAAGTAGTGGGTGAGGCGTTCGATGAGAGCCGCCGGCAGCTGATCCAGGTCGGTCAGGTCTCCCCAGACCGGGTCCTTCACCAGGACCGCCACCACCTTGTCGTCGGCTTCTTCCTGATCGAGGAGCTGCAGTCCCCCGACCACTTTGGCGGTGAGCAGGATGTCGGCCCGACCGATGGGGCGCTCGGAGATGACACAGATGTCGAGCGGGTCGCCATCGCCGCCCTTAGCCCCCGGGCAGAGCGCGGCAACCTGTTCGGCGCAATAAGTGCGGGGAATGAACCCGTAGAGGGTCGGCGGGGATGAGGAGGTTTGCTGCGGCCGGTCGACCTTTAGATAGCCGGTCGGTTTGTCGACCTCGTATTTGATAACGTCAAAAGGCGTCATTTCGATGTAGGCGGTGACCAGCAGCGGGGGCTCGGGTCCTGAGACGAGTCCATGCCAGGGATGGGGCCGCCACTCCGTGAAATGGGCCATGCCGGCCGGACCCTAGACGTCCCGCGGCATCCCACGCCCCGGAGCGTTAACTTTGCACTAGTACGAGTGCTTTAAGGAGGCACCGCATGATAAGAACCATGATCTGGCTCGCCGTGCTGGGGCTGCTCTTGGCAGCCTGCGGCGGCGGTGGGGCCGCAACGACGGCAGCGGGCGGAGGTGCGGTCACTACGGCCGCCGCAGGGGAGATGGATGCCCTGGTTGCTGCCGCCCAGGAGGAAGGGACCCTGACCACCATCGCCCTGCCCCACGACTGGTGCAACTATGGGGCGGTGATCGAGGGCTTCAAGGCGAAGTACGGACTGACAGTGAACGAACTCGATCCGGGAGCAGGCTCCGGTGAGGAGCTCGAGGCGATCCGTGCCAACAAGGACAACCCAGGGCCCCAGGCACCAGACGTGATCGACGTTGGACTGGCGTTTGGACCAACGGCGAAGGATGAAGGCCTGATCCAGGCGTACAAGGTGGCGACCTGGGATGACATACCCGCCGACGCCAAAGATGCCGACGGTTTCTGGTACGGGGACTATTACGGAGTGATGGCTTTGGAGGTCAACAAAGCCGAAGTGGAAAACACGCCGCAGGAGTACTCCGATCTGCTCAAACCCGAATACAACGGGCAGGGAGCGCTGTCGGGCGACCCGCTTACCTCCAACGCCGCCATCCTCTCGGTATGGGCGGCTGGTCTGGCTACCGGTGCTTCCGGAGTGGATGCCGCCCAGGCCGGGCTCGAGTTCTTCAAGGACCTCAACGAGGCGGGCAACTTCGTTCCGATCGATGCCGACTCGCGGACAGTAGGCATCGGGGAAACTCCGATCCTGATCGACTGGACCTACAACGCCATCCTCAACGACGTGAACCTGGCAGGGAACCCAGAAATCGACGTGGCGATCCCCAGTCAGGGCCGTCTGGCCGGCGTCTACGTGCAGGGAATCAGCGCCTACGCCCCCCATCCCAATGCCGCCAAGTTGTGGATGGAGTACCTGTACTCAGATGAGGGCCAGCTCGGCTGGGCCTCCGGCTATTGCCACCCGATCCGATACCAGGCGATGACCGACGCGGGCACTGTTCCCTCCGAGGTGGCTGGCCAGCTCCCCAGCGTGGAGGGCTCCTATTTTCCCTCCATTGCCGACATAGATGCGGCGAAGACGGTCATCACCGAAGGGTGGCCGACGGTGGTGGGCGTGGCAGTCGAAGAGAGTGCAAGCAACTGACGTCGACGTCCAGCGAGTAACAGTGGGGGGCGCCAGGCGCCCCCCACGAGTTCGCCTCGCCAACTGGGCGGGAGTGCTCCCTTTCTTCATTTTCTCGGGACTCTTTCTCATCGGGCCCACGGTGATCCTCGTTTATCGCAGCCTGGAACATCCCGAAGGTGGCCTCACCCTCGAGCACTACGGCGCCTTGACCACCGATACCGTGATGCGCGCATACGGAATGTCGATCCGAGTGAGCGTCACCACCGCCCTCCTCGGAGGAATTTTTGGCTTCCTTTTGGCCTGGGCCGTGTCCATGGGCGGACTTCCCCGGGGTCTACGCTCTGCATT
The DNA here is from genome assembly GCA_052390035.1 of Actinomycetota bacterium. Taxonomy (GTDB): domain Bacteria; phylum Actinomycetota; class Acidimicrobiia; order Spongiisociales; family ZC4RG35; genus JBQTHI01. The sequence goes on from JBQTHI010000003.1 coordinate 11,828, forward strand.
AACGACCTTTTCGGGCGTCGCCTCGAACTTTGCCGGCGTTCCGCTGGCGGCCGCCTTCATCTTCACCCTCGGCCGGGTCGGAGTGATAACCGCGGCATTTGAACTGCTCGGCGTTGATCTCTACGACACGGGTTTCAGCCTTTACACCTTCTGGGGGCTGACCCTGGTCTACCTGTATTTTCAGTTCCCGCTGATGGTTCTCGTGATCCTCCCATCACTTGATGGGCTCCGGCGAGAATGGAGGGAGGCCGCCGAGAATCTGGGGGCGACCTCCAGCCAATATTGGAGGAAGGTGGCGCTGCCCGTGCTGATGCCGTCGATTCTCGGCACCATGATCTTGCTGTTTGGCAACTCTTTCGGGGCCCACGCCACCGCTTACGCGCTCACCGGCGGTCTGCTCCCCCTCGCTACCTTGCTAATCGGCACCCAGATCTCCGGTGACGTTCTGCACAACCCCGGGCTTGGTTATGCCGTGGCGGTGGGGATGATCGTCATCATGGGCGTCACCATCCTCTTCTACACCATCCTGCAGCGGCGCTCCGAGAGGTGGCTCGGATGACGATCGCCTCCACACCCCTTCCGACTGTTGGTGACCAGGCGGCAGTCGGGCCTCCCGCCAAGCGAGGCCGGTTCTGGCCGTTGGTGATTTTCATAGCGGGAGCCATGTATTTCCTGCTCCCACTCCTCGCCACCTTCTACTGGTCGCTACGTGCCGAGAAGGACGTCTTGGGCTTCGAGGCCTACCGGCGAATCTTTGCCGATCCGAACTTCTTGCGGACCTTCACCGAGTCGGTGATCAACGCGGTGGTGGCGATCGTCCTCAGCCTCCTGATCATCGTCCCCACCGCATATTGGGTGACGCTTCGCCTTCCACGTCTGCGGCCGGTAATCGAGTTCATAACCTTGCTTCCGTTTGTCATTCCCGCGGTCGTGTTGGTCTTCGGCCTGATCCGCATGTACAGCCGCCCGCCCTTCCTCTTGACCCGAACCTACGACAGTTCCCGGGTTTTGCTCGTCTGTGCGTATGCGGCACTCTCGTTTCCCTACATGTATCGATCGGTGGACAACGGGTTGCGGGCGATGAACGTGCGTACGTTGACCGAGGCGGCGCAGAGCCTGGGTGCGAGGTGGGGGACCATTCTTCGACGAGTGATTTTTCCCAACCTGCGGGTGGCGCTCCTGTCGGGGGCGCTCCTGACTTTCGCCATCGTTATCGGCGAACTGACCGTGGCCCTGTTTCTTGCTCAGCAGACCTTCGGCCCGTTCATGGCCGAGCTGACTCGGAGCAAGGTCTACGAGCCAGCTGCGATGGCCATTGTCGCTTTTGCTCTGACCTGGGCAGCCATGGGTGTGATCGCCTTTCTGACCCGACCGCGACGTGTCGACAACAAACGATGACGGCATTCCTGACCCTTGATCGCGTTCGTAAGACCTTTGTCGACTCGGTGGCTGTCGAAGACTTCAACCTGGCGGTCGAAGCCGGCGAGTTTGTCTCGTTTTTGGGGCCATCGGGCTGCGGCAAGACCACCACCCTGCGGATGATCGCTGGTTTCGAGACGCCGAGCTCAGGGCGGATCACCCTGGCGGGCAAAGACATCACCCACGATCGGCCCAGCCAGCGCAACGTCGGGATGGTCTTCCAGTCGTATGCCCTATTTCCCAACATGACCGTCGCCGACAATGTCGCGTTCGGGTTGAGAGTCCGCAAGGACGACAAGGCCGCGCGGGATGGGAGGGTGGCCGAACTGCTCGAATTGATCCAACTTCCCGACAAGGGCGCCTCGTATCCACACGAGCTGTCTGGCGGTCAACAACAGCGAGTGGCGCTGGCCCGCGCCCTGGCGATCCGACCCCAGGTGTTGCTGCTCGACGAGCCATTGTCGGCGCTGGACGCCAAGATCCGCGACGAGCTACGTAATGAGATTCGCCGCATTCAGCGACAGCTCAACATCACCACGGTTTACGTCACCCATGACCAGGAGGAAGCCCTCGCCCTCTCCGATCGAGTGGTGGTTATGAGCCGGGGGAGAATGGAACAGGTGGCACCGCCCTTCGAGATCTACAACACGCCTACCACCGGCTTTGTCGCCTCGTTCGTCGGCCAGCTCAACCGGCTCGACGGGCGGGTGGTCGAAGCGTCGGCAGGAACGGTGGCAGTTGGAGGAACGGTGCTCAGTACAACCAGCACGATCGACGCCCAGGCCGGGGAGTCGGTGACTTTGATGGTGCGTCCCGAGGAGCTTGATGTCGGCGATCACGAGTCGAACCAGCTCAAAGGAGTAGTCGAGTCGGTTAACTTCCTCGGGGCGATCGTCCGTGTCAGAGTGAACTCAGAATCCGGTCCTATCACCGCCGACCTGTTCAACGAGCGTCTGCTCGAGCTTCCCAAGGTGGACCAAACGGTGACGCTGTGTTTCCCTCCTCACGCCTGCTGGGTAATGCGAAGTAGGTAGGACCCAGGAGCTATTCGACTTCGTACAACCGACGGCGTCCGGGCAGCCCTCGTAACTCGAACTCACCGAGGTCGTTAAGGCTGAATCCAGAGTCGGCCAACAAGTCGCGCACGGTGGCGGATACCAGGATTCGATTAGGTCCTGAGAGACCCAAGATCCGAGAGGCTTCGTGGACGGCCACCCCGCGAATGTCAGTCCCGGCCAGGTCGATCTCGCCAGTGTGAATCGCCGCTCGGAGACGGATACCAAGGCCACCCGCGATTTCGCGCAAGGTCATCGCACATTGCAGTGCTCGGGCCGTTCCATTGAAAATGGCCAGGACACCGTCGCCGGTGGTCTTGACCACCCTGCCCCCAAAACGGTTCAGGGTGTCGCTCACCCGCTCATCATGGGTCGAAATCAGATCAGCCCATCCGCGATAACCAAGCGATTGGGCGAGGGCCGTTGAGTCGACGATGTCGGTGAAGAGAATGGTGGCCGTCACCCGTTCGGTTCCGACATCGGTCAGAGGGAGCCAGGTGCGGGCTCCCGTCCAAGTCAAATCGATGAAAGGCTCATCGCCGACCACCCAGGCGTCATGTCCCGGCGGGATGTCGAGGACCATCCCCGGAGCGATGTCAAGCTCGGAGCCGCTTTGGAGCACAACGTGGACCCGGCCCGATAGCGACACTCCGACATGACGGGTCAGGCACCACTCGCCGCCGACGTGGGGTCGAACGTGGACTGACCACCTCCAACCGGGTTGGTAGACGGTTCGGGAGATTGTCATCCCACCGAGGCTGACCAACTCCGAACGGAGAAGCTCGAGTTCGACGACCTCATCAGGCGCATCAAATCTCCCGATGTGTTCGCCGGTCACAGGCCGGCATGCTATGCCTTATCCATGCGCGTTCCGCCGGACTTCACATGGGGGGTCGCCACCTCCGCCTATCAGATCGAGGGCGGTCGTACCGACGGCAAGGGACAGTCGATCTGGGACACCTTCTCCGATCAGGGGCGCTTGATGGACCGAGGCGACACCACCTGCGACCACTATCACCGCTGGCCGGAAGATGTCGCCCTGATGACGGAGTTGGGAGTCAATGCCTACCGGTTCTCGGTGGCCTGGACCAGGGTGCTTCCCGACGGGATTGGTGCGGTTAATCACAAGGGACTCGACTTCTATCGCCGGCTGATAGACGCCCTTTTCGAGGCGGGCATCACACCCTGGCTGACCGTCTACCACTGGGACCTCCCCCAGGCGTTGCAGGATCGGGGTGGTTGGGCGAACCGGGCCACTGTCGATGCCTTTAGTCGTTACACCGAGGTCCTGGCCGAGGCGTTTGGTGATCGTGTCAAACGTTGGATCACGCATAACGAGCCCTGGGTGGCGACGGTGCTGGGCCACATCGAGGGGGTGTTCGCTCCCGGACTGACCGACTGGGGCAATGGGTTGACGGCCGGCCATCACATCCTCCTGTCCCATGGGCGGGCAGTGCCCATAATCCGTGCTCTGTCGCCAGGGGCCGAGATCGGCATCGCTCTCGACTGCCGGCCATCGACCCCGGCCAGCGACCGGTTGTCCGACATAGCCGCCGATGTCCACTTCGACGGGTTCCGCAACCGCTGGTTCTTCGACCCCGTCTTTGGAAAGGGATACCCCGACGACATGGTGGAGAATTACGTCGGCAGAGGCCGAACCGACATGTCGTTCGCTCGTCCCGGTGATCTGGAGGCCATCGGGGTGCCGATCGACTTCGTCGGGATCAACTATTACACCAGCATTGAAATAGCCGCCGGAGGAGAGGAGAGCGAGTCCGGCTTGGTGGCTCCTGGTCCCAACCCCCCAAGAGGCTATACCGAGATGGGTTGGGAGATAACGCCGGCTGCGCTTACCGGCTTCCTCAGGCGGGTGTCCGACCAATATCGGCCCGCTCGGATTGTGATCACCGAGAACGGTGCGTCATATTCGGATGGGCCTTCTACCGACAGGAAGATCCACGACTCCCGGCGGATCGAATACTTGCGGGCCCATGTCGACGCGACGCGCCAGGCGATCGGGCATGGGGTGTCGGTGGCCGGTTATTTCGTGTGGAGCCTGCTCGACAACCTCGAGTGGACCTCCGGCTTCTCCCAGCGCTTCGGCCTGGTGCACGTGAACCACGCCACCCAGGTCCGCACCCCCAAGGACAGCTTCTACTGGTATAGGGACTTGATCGGGGGTAACTAGGGACGGGCTGCGTCAATCGCCCGGCGAAGCGGGACGGCTCCGAGACGATCGGCGACCTCTGTTGTTTCCTCGAACAGCGCCATACCGCCCGCCTCGTCACCAGTTGCTATCAGAGCCTGACCTTGGCGGAAGCGACAATACGCGACCTCGTAAGGTTGCGGTATCGACGCCCAGAGGTCGGCGGCCCGGGCCCAGGTCGGCGGATGGCGATTGCCGTCGAATCGAGTCAATTCGGCTCGGGTCTGGGCGAGTTGGGCGGGGAAATCGCTTGCTCCAGCCTCGCCTTCGGCCGCTTCCAATGTCCGGACCAAGATCACAGCATCTTGGCGGCGGCGGGCCGGTTCGTTCCCAGCCAGGGCGAGGTCGGCTAGCACCCGAGTTCCAAACGTGTAGAGAGGTGCCCGCCAGAACCAGTCCTCACCCTTCTCGACGAGGTCGAGGCCCCGCTGCACCACCTCCCAGGCGTCCTCGGGACTGCCTTCCAAACTGACCAGCTGGGCAGCTACCCAGTGGATAGGGCCCTGGAACTGTGGGTCGACGATCTCGGTGCTCTTGGGCAACAATTCGTCGACATAACGCCGGGCCATTTCCAGGTCGCCGGTCAAGAGGCTCAGCAGAGCCTTCAAGCTGAGTACGAAGACCTCGCTCACGCCCTCGGCGTGGGCCAGTCCCTGACCGAGTTGAATATGGTCGGCCGCTTCTTGCCAGCGTCCCAGCCGTATAAGTGAATAGGCGGCGTTGCAGCGAGGGAACCAAAAGTACTTCCCATAGATGTGCCAACGGGCGGCCGCCTCCGAGCCGGCTTTGGCATCGGCCACTGCTGCCTCCAGCCGGCCTGTCTCATCGAGGATCGACGAGAGGTTGACGTACGAGCGGAGGACGTCCTCGACGACCCCTTCCTGCTCCGAGATCCTCCGCCCCTCGAGGATGTGGGCGATGGCGCTTTCGATGCGGCCGTCGGCGCCTTCGACTGATCCGAGAGTGACGAGGGCGTTGCCTTCCACCGCCCGGGCCTCGACTCGGCGGGCTACTGCGATGGCCTCGAGGCTGCCCTCCTCCGATTCCCGGTTGCGACTCATCAACATCAACAGCGAGGCCTGGTTGGCCAATGCCTTGGCCCGTTCGGGCGAAGGAGGGTTAGGAGGGATCAGGGCGATGGATCGTTCGATGGCAGCGAGGGCCTCGCCCCCCCGACCCGCCAGGTAAAGGTAGCGGGAGAGCCGTTCGGCTACCGATCCGGATTGGGTTGGGGCGATGACGGGGTCGAGTAGGCGTTCGGCCTCGTGCGCCAGCTCGATCGCCTCTCCGAGACCGCCGTCAAGCAGATGGGTGGCCTCGGCGGCTCGCTGGAGCAATTCCGCCTTGTCCAATCCGGATACCTTGACAGGGTCGGCCACCTCGTCCCACAGTTCGACGGCGTGGCGGTAGTGGCGGGCGACTTCGCCGAAAGCGAGCATGTTGTCGGCGGCCACCGCCGCCGCTACCGAGGCTTCGAGCGCACGGGTCGGGTCGTGGGCGGCGGTGAAATGGAGGGCTAGCTCGGCCGGCGAGCCTCCCCGGGTGGACAGGGCCTCGGCTACCCGCCGATGAAGCCGTGACCGCCTGGTCGGGTTGAGCTCTTCGTACAGGGTCTGGCGGATGAGGGCGTGGGAGAAGGTGTACCTACCCCGCACCAAGGGGGCCTCGAGCAGGATCCGGGCGGCCAGCGCCTCGTCGATCTGGTCGGCAACCGCCTCGGCTCCCGCCTCGCTCAGCTCCTCCAGAAGCTGGCCGTCGAACTCTCGGCCAATCACCGACGCCAGGACCAGCATGCGGTTGGTGGCTTGGTCGAGTCGGCTGAGCCGGCGTCCAACCACTTCCCGAATGCCTTCCGGTATTTCCAGGCGGTGCAGCTCGGTCGCCTCGGGCCAGGGGATGCCGGGCCCGATGGTGCCCGACTCCATCAGGTTGGCGACCACCTCCTCGACGAAGAACGGATTTCCTTCCGTCTCGTTCCAAATCTCTGTGGCCGCGTCGTTTGGCACCTTCTCTCCGGTCCTGTCGCTGATGAGATCGGCAACACCATCCTGGTGGAGCCCGGATAGATGAATCCGCTCGAACCTTCGTTCGCGGCGCAGCTCGGCAAGTGATGCTGCCAGCGGATGTGACCTGGAGAGTTCGGTCTCCCGGTAGGTTCCGATCACGAGCAGCCGACTCTGACGGGGGTGGCGTGTGAGATGCTCGAGCAGTCCGATGGTGGGGGCATCGGCCCAATGGAGGTCGTCCAGCACAGCGATTGTGGGCACCTGGTCGGCTACCTGGTGCAGGGCGGACACCACCGACTCATACAGCAGGTAGCGCTCGGTACCTGCCTCGGCTTGAACACCCGGCCGGGCAGGCAGGAGACCGGCGAGGTCGGGGACCAGCCTTCGTAACTCGGCCGTCTGCGGTCCCAATGACGAGATCGCTGCCGCCGCCCCGGTATCGGCCAATAGCTGGTGGAGGATTTCGACGAAGGGCTGATAGGCGATGACCGTCTCGGGGGCACAACGCCCGGCAACGACCACCGCTCCGCGCTCGTGGGCTGTCCGGCTCCAGGCGGCAGCCATCGCCGTTTTGCCTATTCCTGGCTCACCGGCGAGGAGGACAAGACGGCGCAGGCCTTGAGCGACCCTGGTCCACACCCCGTCCAGGCGCGTCAGCACCTCGTCGCGTCCGATGAGATGGCCACCGGCTGGTTGATTGAGGACGCCCGGATATCCGATGGAGACCGGGGCGGTCAGGCCGTTTGCCGCCGGTTCCTCCCACTTCACCTCCCAGACGTCGGTGGGGGCGGCCAGACCCTTGAGTCGATGAGGCCCGTGTGATGCAAAGCTAAACCCGCCGAGGTTGCCCACCAGCTCACGCACAACGGCCGACACGAGTATCTGACCGCCGGTGGCCAGGCCACAGAGTCGCTCAGCGATCACCACCGGCGTGCCCTGGTAGTCGTCTCCGTGAGCGATGGCTTCCCCACTGTTGACCCCGATCCGCACCGAGACCCCGAGGTCGCTTGCGGTTACAGCCTTTTGCATCTCACTAGCGGCGGCCACCGCCTCACCCGCACCAGAAAAGGCAACCATCAACCCGTCGCCGAGGTGCTTGATCTCGCGACCGCCGTTCACTCGCAGGCAGCTTCGCAGGAGCTCATCGACCCGGTGGTGGACCGCTACCGCCGCCTCATCACCCAGACGGGTGAGCAGCTCGGTGGAGCCCACCAGATCCGTGAACAGGAACGTACGGGTGGCGGCGCCGACCACGGTTTTAGCCTGGGGCGACCCGCTCGACCGCCCGGGAGAACTTTTCGAACCCCTCGTCGGCCTCGGCCTCGGTCAGAGAGAGGGGAGGGGCGATGCGGAGGGTGTTGCCGTAGATGCCGCCTTTGCCGATCAACAGGCCTTCCTTCTTTGCCTCCTCCATGACCGCCGCCGCCGCGGCCGGGTCGGGATCGAGACCGCCCTTTTTCACCAACTCGACTCCCAGCATCAGACCTTTTCCCCGCACTTCCCCAATGATCTCGGTGCGATCGGCCAATGCTTCGAGATTGGACTTGAGCCGGTTCCCCACCTTGTAGGCGTTGGTTTGCAGATCGTGTTCCAGCAGATAGTTGAGGTTGGCAAGTCCTGCGGCGGTGGAGAGCGGATTGCCGCCGAAGGTTGAAATCGAATTCGCCGGAAGCGAGTCCATCAGATGTGCCGGGGCGATCACTCCCGCCAGCGCCACACCGTTTCCCAGTCCCTTGGCGAAGGTGATCATGTCAGGGACGATGCCGTGGGCCTGGTAGCCCCAGAAGTGCTCGCCGGTGCGACCCCACCCGGTCTGTACCTCATCAGAGATGAAGAGTATTCCGTACCGATCAAGCACCTCCTTGAAGGCCGCGAAGAAGCCTTCGGGAGGGGTGGCAAAGCCGCCAACCCCCTGGATCGGCTCGGCGATCATGCAGGCCACATCGCCGGCGGTGGCGACGTCGATCATGTTCTCCAGGTCGGCCTTGCAGGCGGCGATGAAGTCATCGTCGGGAAGGTGGCCAAATGGACTCCGCAGCTTGTATCCCCCGTGCACGTACGTGACGTTGAACGGATAGTTGGCGGTCGAGGACCAGTTGCGCTGGCCGGTGATGGCGACCGTCGAGTGGCTCTTGCCGTGATAGCTGCCACGTATGGCGAGTACCTGGTTCGACCGCCGGTATTGGGTGGCGATCATCAGGGCGGCGTCGTTGGCCTCGGTGCCGGAGTTGGTGAAGAAAACCTTGGCGTCGGGGACCCCCGAGAGCTCGGCGATCTTCTCGGCGAGGGCGATCTGGTTCTCGATCAGATAAAGGGTGGAGGAGTGGAGCAGTCGGTCGGCCTGCTCCTTGATCGCCGCCACCACCTCCGGCACGTTGTATCCGGTCATCGTGGTGAGGATTCCGCCGAAGAAGTCGAGGTATTCGTTGCCTTCGGCGTCACGTACCCTGCGGCCTTCTCCTGAAACCAGCGCGATGGGCTGCTGGTAATAGAGCGCCATCCATTTGGGAAGCACCTTCTGATGGCGGGCAAACAGGTCGCTGTGTAGGCCCATGAGGCGAATGTCTCCTGAGGTGGGGTCAGTCGCCAAGGGTAGCCCCGCCGGTTTGTCAGTACAGTGGCCACCCGTGTGGAAGCGCCTCATCAGTTCCGTCGCTCGTTGGGGCGGCCACGAGGGCGACACCGAGCAGCTGGCTCGTGCGAAGAGCTTTCTCGTGCTCACCGCTCTCCTGATCGACGCTCTGTCGGTCTTCTGGGTACTTCTCTACTGGCAGTTTGGAGAGCCGCTGGCGGCGGCAATTCCCGGGGGATACATCGTCCTCTCCCTCATCAGCATTGCCGTCTTTGCCCGTACCCGTCGCTTCGGCTGGTTTCGCGACAGCCAGCTCGCCTTGTTCCTCATCCTCCCTACCTCGCTGCAACTGGTTCTGGGCGGATTCGTCAATGCCAGCGCCGTGGTGTTGTGGTCGCTGATAGCGCCCTTGGGTGCCCTCATCTACACGAGTCAACGGGTCGCCCGGGCCTGGTTCATCGGGTATCTCGCCGTCGTGCTCTTGTCGGGGCTGGTGCAGCCCTGGATCCCGGCCGAGAACAACCTTCCGATGCCTTTGGTGTTGACGTTTTTCATCATGAATTTCTCTGCGGTGTCGCTGGTGGTGTTCTTCTTGATGTCCCGGTTCGTCAGACAGCTCCATGCCGAGAGAGCCAAATCGGACGGGCTGCTGCTCAACATCCTGCCGGCCCGGATCGGGGACCGGCTGCGGGAGAATCCCGGACAAGTGATCGCCGAGCGATTCGAATCGGCCAGCGTCCTGTTCGCCGATGTGGTCGGGTTCACGCCGATCTCGGCCGGTCTCTCACCCGAAGAGCTGGTCGAGGTCCTCGATGCGGTGTTCTCCGACTTCGATTCGCTCGCCGACAAGCACGGTGTGGAGAAGATCAAGACGATTGGGGACAGCTACATGGCCGCCGCCGGGGTTCCCATCGCCCGGCCCGACCACGCCCAGGCGGTGGCGGACCTGGCCCTCGACATCCAGCGATACTGCGAGAGCTATCCACTGGTGGCCGGCTCACCGCTGCGCATCCGGGTGGGGATCAACAGCGGACCATTGGTGGCGGGTGTGATCGGCCGGCGCAAGTTCATCTATGACCTGTGGGGTGACACGGTCAACACGGCGAGCAGGATGGAGGCGCACGGTGAGCCGGGGAGCATTCAGCTGACCGAAGCTTCCTACCAGCTTCTCAAGGATGAATACCACTGCGTGCCTCACGGGATTGTCGACGTGAAGGGCAAAGGCCCGATGCCGACTTGGTTCCTGGTCGGAGCGCTATGACCAACCCGGTGATCGTGCAGCGCTGGGAGGGCCTGGTCGGGCTTACCGCCGGGGTCGGCTTGTTCGCCGTTTCCGGCTGGTCTTGGTGGTGGTTCGCCCTGCTGCTGTTGGTGCCCGACGTCTCGATGATCGGCTATTGGGCCCAGCCGGTCGCCGGGGCCACGGTTTACAACCTCGGCCATTCCCTGGTCGGCCCGGCTTTGCTGCTGGGGTGGAGATGGTTCGGCGGCCCGGTGACGGCCCTGGCGCTCGGTGCGATCTGGCTGGCCCACATCGGGATGGACCGCGCCCTCGGATACGGACTGAAATACCCCAACGGCTTCACCCACACCCATCTGGGCATTATCGGGAGGAGGGAACTGTGAGCTGGAATGGCGCCAAAGCCTGCTCTTTGGTCGGTTTGGTCATTGTGGTCGCCTGCAACGGCACGGCGACGACCACCACGTCAACCTCTACCACGGCTGCACCGACCACAACCACGATGCCTCCGACCACCTTGCCCGCCACCACTTCCGCCCCGGCCTTGGCCGAGGCGCCCTGGGCCAGAGAGACCCTCACCCAGGACGAGGTGCCCTCCGTCTTGATTGAGCAGTGGGAAGCGGCAGAGAACCGGGACGGCTGTGCCGCCCTTTCCCCGGTGGGTGGCATCGAAGGCGGCCAACCGCGCGCTGCCACTTTCTCGGGTGGTTGGGCGGTCGCCTGGGATGCTCCTGATGGCCCCGGGATGGCTGCCGACGGCACCTACTGTGAGAACTGCGGACGATCAGCAGTGGGGGTTGCTGGGGCCGGGGTTCCCGCCGACCAGTCGGCGGTGCGGGCATGGCCCGATGTGATCGAATGGAGCGACGGGAGCATGGTCGGCTACGGCATCGAAGGAGAGTTGAGCGATCTACCGGTGACCAATCCGGTCACCGGTGACGCCGCCTCACCCACCAGACTTGCCTATCTCGTGGTGGCCGGAGAAGAATGCCTTTACAACGTTTGGTCACGCCGTAGCGAAGCCGAATTGCTCGACGTCATCGGACGGCTGCGATTCGTCGAAGGCCTGGGGGACTCCTAAGTCTTGTCCACCGGCACGTGTTGCCAGGCTGGGCGGTTCGGGTGGCGCTTGCTAAGGCGCTACCAGATCCCCATAAGCATCGGGGCGGCGATCCCGGTAGAAGGCCCAGGTTTTGCGGACCTCATCGACCATATCGAGATCGAGGTCCCTCACCACCAACTCCTCCTCGGTGTCGGAAGCGGCGCCGCCTATGAGCTGACCGCGGGGGTCGACGAAATACGACGATCCGTAGAAGTCGTTGTCGCCTAGTGGCTCCTGGCCCACCCGGTTGATGGCCCCGATGAAATATTCGTTGGCCACCGCCGCCGCCGGTTGCTCGAGATTCCACAGGTACATAGAGAGGCCCCGGCTGGTGGCCGAGGGGTTGAAGACGATCTTGGCTCCGTTTAGTCCGAGCGCCCGCCATCCTTCCGGAAAGTGCCGGTCGTAGCAGATGTACACCCCGATGCGCCCTACTCCGGTGTCGAAGATCGGATAACCGGTGTTGCCGGGACGAAAGTAGAACTTCTCCCAGAAGCCATTGACGTGGGGGATGTGGGTCTTGCGATATTTGCCGAGGTAGGTGCCGTCCCGCTCGATCACCGCGGCGGTGTTGTAATAGAAGCCTTCCTGCTCCTTCTCGAACATGGGGACGACCAGCACCATCCCGGTCTCCCTGGCCAGGTCTTGCATCAGCTTGGTGGTGGGGCCATCGGGGATGGGCTCGGCATAATCGAAGTGCTCGTTCTCTTGTACCTGGCAGAAGTAGGGCCCGTAAAAGATCTCCTGGAAACACATGACCTGGGCGCCTTGTTCGGCGGCCTGGCGGGCGTAGTCAGTGTGCTTTTTGATCATGGAGTCTTTGTCGCCGGTCCATTCGGTCTGGACGACGGCTGCGCGCACCAAATTGGCCATGGCTCCTCCTCAACTCACTCGAGATGGCTCGACTTTCTGCATGAAATTAGTGGGGTGCTGCCCCACCCCAAACTTTAGGTAGCGGGGTGGTCCTACTCGCCGCCCTCGTTGAGGACAACCGCGGTCTTCGAGAAGCCTTCGCCGGTTACATCCAGGCCTTCGGCTTCAAGAGCAGCGATCGCCTCTTCGGCCAGGTCGGTCCGGTAGGCGTCGGGGCCGGGCTCGGCGCTGATCACTCTTTGGCCCACCGCCACCTCGACGGTCTGGTCCCAAAGTGCCTTGTCCATCACCCCGATGCCCCCTGGCGACGGCCAGATCAGGGCGTTGATCTCGTTCATCTGCCAGGCCTGGTGGCTTCCACCCAGGGCCGAGCCGCGATCGAGCACGATTTGGACACAAGCATCCGGGTCGTCCCGGCAGAAGATCCAGCCGCGGAACGATGCCCGCAAGAACGCGCCGGCGACCTCGCTGTTCGACTCGAGCCAGCCAGCATCCACCCAGATGGCGTCCTGCAGCATGGCAGTTCCGATGTCGTTGAAGTCGATCACCGAAAGGTCCTCGGGGGTGTACAACGCACCGGTGTCGGGGTTGACCGCTTCGAGCACCTGGGCGTATTCGTTGTAGGTCATCGCCTGGGCGGCGTCGATTTCGCGATTGAGCAAGAGTGACATGTCGAATGGCTGCTGTACGACCTCGCCGGGAGTGACCCCGAACTTCTCAAAGGCGGCGGTCAATTCGAACTCGTTTCCGAATCCCCAGGTGCCAACCTTCTTGCCTTCCCAGTCGGCCGGCTCGGTGATTCCCAAGTCAGCCCACGACACCTCGAGTGTCCCCGAGCGCTGGAAAACCTGGCCGATATTGACAATGTTGGCGCCTTCCTCTCGAGAGACCAGGGCTTTGGGAACCCAGGCAAGCCCGAATTCGGCACCTCCCGAGGCCAGCACCTGTTGGGGAACGATGTCGACCGCTCCCTCGAGGATGGTGACATCGAGGCCTTCGTCGGTGTAAAAGCCTTGCTCGATGGCAGCGAAATAGCCGGCAAACTGGGCCTGGGTGACCCATTGCAACTGCAAACGAACCGGGGTGAGCTCACCAGTGGTGACTTCAGGGGCAGCCGTGGTTTCGGCGGGAGCTGCGGTCGTTTCGGCCGGCGCAGCTGTCGTCGCTGCGGGTTCGCCGCCGGTGGTGGCGACGCCACCGCCTCCACAGGCAGCGATGACTGTCACCAATAAAGCGAGAGTTGCGAGCGCCTTGATGCGTTGCCTCATCGGGTCCTCCAGGAGTCGGGTCGAGCCAAAGGGCTCGAAGCGGGAACCATAACCCGGAGTCCACTGATCAGGGACGGGAACAAACCGAGAACTTCAAGTGCGGGACCGCAACGAAGGATGCCAAGGGATCAGCACCCGCTCGGCGCCGATGATGAGAAGTTGCAGGACGGCTCCCAACAGGGTTGCCACCACGATGCCGGCCCAGGCCTCGGCCATCCTGGTCAAACCCGCCTGTTGGGATATGTAAACGCCGAGAGCATCGCGTGAACCCCCGAAATATTCGGCGACGATCGCCCCGATCAGCGACAGAACCGTCGCCACCTTGAGAGCCGACAGCAGGTATGGGAGGGCGTTGGGAAGCCTGACTTTGGCGAAGATCCTCGAGTCTGAGGCGGCGACCGATCGCATCAACTCGAGCTTGGCTGCGTCTACTTCGCTAAGGCCGCGGGCCATGTTGATCATTACCGGGAAGAAGACCATGACCGCGACCACCGTCATCTTGGACACCGGGTTGGTGATCCCAAACCACTGGTTGGTAATCGGAGCGAGGGCGATGATGGGGGCTGACCCCACCGCGATCGAGAAAGGCATCACCCCTTCTTTGATAACGAGCCAGCGCGAGGTGGCGAAGGCGGCTAGTACTCCAAGGACCGTTCCCCCGAGTAGCCCGCCGAGCGCCTCACGCAAAGTGAAAAGACCCGCACCCCACACCTCCGACCAGTGGCTGCGCAAGGTGATGATGATCTCGCTCGGCGGAGGGAGCAGGAATCCCTGGATTCCGGTGATTCTGACGAACACCTGCCAGGCGGCCAGGACCGCGACAAACACGGTCGCCGGGGCGAGGTATCTGCGCACCAGGCTACTCATGTGCCACCAGCCGCTCGCAAGGTCTCTCGCACTTCGTTGAGTTTCGAGAAGAACGCGGGGTGCTCTCGAGTTTCGAATTGGCGGGGCTGGGGCAGGTCGATGTCCACGATCCCAGCGATCCGTCCCGGACGAGGCGACATCACGACCACCCGGGTTGAGAGGAACACCGCCTCAGGGATCGAATGGGTGACAAAGATGACCGTATTCCTGGTCTGCTGCCAGATCCGCATCAGCTCCATCTGCATTCGCTCCCTGGTCATCTCGTCAAGGGCACCGAACGGCTCGTCCATTAGCAATAACGATGGCTGCAGCACCAATGCCCGAGCGATTGCCACCCGCTGCTGCATGCCCCCCGAGAGTTGCCAGGGGAAATGTTCGGCGAACTCACCCAACTCGACCAGATCGAGCATTTCTCGGGCTCGTCGTTCTCGGGCCCGCCGGTCTCGAGCCGCGGGCAGGTCGCGGGAAAGTTCAAGCGGCAACTGGATGTTGCGCAGCACCCGGCGCCAATCGAGCAGATTCGCCTGCTGGAAGACCATCCCGTAATCGCGATCCTGGCGGGCTTGTCCAGGCGACTTGCCGTTGACGGCCACCTCGCCGGTCGAAGGTGGAAGCAAGTCACCGATTATCCGGAGCAAGGTCGATTTGCCACACCCGGAAGGTCCCAGCAGCGAAACGAACTCACCGGGCCCGATCTCGAGGTCGATCCCGGTCAAAGCCGTCGTATCCCCTCGCTTGTCGGGGAAGGTCTTGCCAACTCCACGCAGGTGGACCATGTGGTTGTGGGTCAATTGGCGACTCTCCGCGCAGGGGGTAATACCACCCGCTCTGCCGCCGACACCACTGCAACGAAAAGAATCCCGAGCAGCGCCGAAAAGAGGACGGATGCGAACAGCTTCTCCGGCCCGCTGATGTAGTAGTAGGCGAAGGTCAGCAGCTGACGGCCGAGACCATTCGGAAGCCCGCTCGGAAGCTCACCGACAATGGTGCCGACCACACTGGCGCCGGCCGCCACCTTGAGGGCGGTGAACAGATAGGGGAGGGCGGCCGGGATCCGGAGCTTGAGCATCTCATCGCGGGGATTGGCGGCGTATGACCGGAAGAGTTCAACCGTCGTTGGGGGAGGAGAGCGCAGTCCTCTCACCGTATTGATGGTGACCGGGAAGAACGAGAGGTAGGCGGCAATCGCCGCCACTGCCACCCAGAGCGGAAGGCGATATTTGCCCGCCCAGAGGACCACCATCGGAGCGATGGCCAGCAACGGAACGGTTTGGCTGGCCACCACCCACGGCATCAGCCCCCGTTCCGCCAGTGGGGAGCGGACAAACCACAAACCAAGGCCGAACCCGATGAGGCTGCCCGCCGCAAAACCTGCCAGCGCTTCTCGAAAGGTGACCCAGGCCGCCCTGGCCAGCAGTACCCCGAGGACCTCTTCCCCGCCCCGGCGGGCCGGTTCGAAGAGGGTGCCGATGATCTGCCAGACATGGGGCATCGAGCGGTCGTCGCTCCGTACCGGCAACCTCACATCTGTAAATGGGACGGTGCCTCCGGTGGCCGCACCCAGCAACTTGTAACCCTCCCAGATGGCGACGAGTACCAGCACCACCAGGCCGAACCCAAGAACGGGACGGAGAGCCCGTGCCCGCCCCAGGAGTGGTAACACGGTTGGCGTGGCTGCGGCTGCCATCGAACGGTCACGATAGATGTGCACTACCTCGGGAAAGACCTCGTTTCGGACGTCCTCGTCGGAAGCGGCGGTGATAGGTTTCCCCACAACCAACTAGACGGAGGACCGCTTGTGAAGGTTTCAATGACGGTCAACGGTCGAGCGGTGGGTGGCGAGGTAGAGCCGAGGACCTTGCTCGTTCACTTCCTGCGGGAGAACCTCAATCTGACGGGGACCCACATCGGCTGTGAAACCAGCTATTGCGGGGCATGCACCGTCTTGATGGATGGGCGGACCGCCAAGTCATGCACGATGCTGGCCGTCGCCGCCGATGGCGCCGACATCACCACCATCGAAGGGCTCGCCCAGGACGGTCAGCTCCATCCAGTTCAGGAGGGATTCTGGGAGCGGCACGGCTTGCAGTGCGGGTATTGCACACCCGGGATGATCATGTCCGCGGTGGGCTTGTTGCATGACAACCCGAAGCCGACCGAGGACGAGATCCGCCATGGGATCGAAGGCAACCTTTGCCGGTGCACCGGGTATCACAACATTGTGCGGGCGATCGAATACGCCGCCGCCAAGATGCGAGGCGATGAGCCGGCACCGGCCGAATGGGAGATGAAAACATGACGACCACCACCAGCGTTCTCGGGGGCATCGTCCGGCGACGGGAAGACCCGGCCCTGGTAAAGGGTCGGGGACGGTTCGTAGACGACATCAAGCTTGCCAATGCCGCCCAGGTCGCCTTTGTGCGCAGTCCCTACGCCCATGCCCGCATCACCGGCATCGACGCCGATGCCGCCCGGAAGATGCCGGGAGTGGTGGCGGTGTACACCGCCGACGATGTTCGCCATCTGGGCCCGTTGACGGCGCAGGTGCCGATCGGCAAGCTCCGCCCCCTGCTGGCCGACGGAATGGTCAATCATGTCGGGGAGGCGGTGGCGATGGTTGTGGCCGACAGCCGCTATCAGGCGCAGGACGCCGCCGATGCGGTAATGGTCGACTACGACCCCATGCCGGTGATCATCGACCTCAAGGAATCTGCGTCCGACAAGGTCAAGGTTCACGACGAGCTCGAGTCGAATGTGCTCATCACCTGGGAGGGTGGTCCGTGGGGCAACCCGGAAGGCATCGCCGAAACCAAAGAAAAAATCACCGAGGCCAAGGCGCGTGGTGACGTCGTGACCGTCTCCATGGAGATGATCAACCAACGGCTGATTCCCACCGCCATCGAACCGCGATCGGTGGTGGCCGATTGGAACGAAGGCTACGGCCGTTTCACCGTCTTCTCGTCCACCCAGATGCCCCATGCCCTGGCGGGCGCCATCGCCAAGACCTTCGGGCTCAGGGCCAACAGCGTCGACGTGACGGCGCCCGAGGTCGGAGGCGGCTTCGGCGCCAAGCTGAACGTTTATGCCGACGAGATTCTGGTCTGTTTTGCCTCACAACAACTCGACCGGCCGGTCAAATACACCGAGTCGAGACGGGAGTCGCCCAACAACACGATCCAGGGTCGCGGATGGGTGGCGACTGCAACTCTCACCGGAACCAAAGACGGGGAGGTACTGGGTTTCGAACTCGACGGGTTAGCCGACATGGGGGCCTACACCCAGAACTTCACTGTGGCAATACCTTTCCTCGGCACTTTTGTCGGTTCGGGTCAATACAAGTTCCCCACCCATTGGAAGATCGCCTGTGTGGTGACCCACACCATGACCACCGACGCCTATCGGGGGGCGGGCCGGCCAGAAGCCATCTATTACCTCGAACGGATTCTCGACGCCTACGCCCGGGAGATCGGGATGGATCCGGGAGAAGTGCGGCTGAAGAACTTCCTCCCGTCGGAGGCGTTTCCCGACGCGGTTGCCCCCATCGGGTTCACCATGGACACGGGCGACTACACCAAGAACCTGCGCGCCCTGCTTGACAGCCCCGACTATGCCGACCTCAAGGCGCAACGCGACAAGGCTCGTACAGAAGGTCGTCACGTGGGCCTCGGGCTGTCAAGCTATGTCGAGGTTTGTGGGTTTGGCCCATCGGCGCTGGTCGGTCTCGGCTTCTCGTGGTCGCAATACGGACTTCCGTCCGCTTTCTCCGGTTCGGGCCTGGTGAGAGTGAACCCCGACGGCAGCGCCACCGTCCTTATCGGGACAGGGCCCTCGGGTCAGGGTCACGAAACTACCTGGGCGCAGCTGGTCTCAAGTCAGCTGGGACTCGACGTCGACAAGATCCGTGTGACTCATGGCGCCACCGCCGAATCCCCGATGGGAATCGGGACATTCGGTTCCCGCTCGGCGGCGGTTGACGGGTCGGCCACCTTCCAGGCGGCTCAAAAGGTGCGGGACAAGGCGGCGCAGATCGCGGCGCACATGCTGGAGGCGTCGGCCGAGGACATCGACTTCTCCGACGGGGCCGCCCACGTGGTTGGTTCGCCCGACAAGACGGTGAGCTGGGAGGAGATCGTCACCCGGGCATATCAGCCCCACACCCTGCCCCAAGGCATGGAGGGGGGTCTGGAGGCACACGCCATATTCAGCCCCGCCAACGCCACCTGGCCCTTCGGTGCCCATGCCGCCCTGGTCGAGGTCGATCCGGAGACTGGTGATACCAGGCTGCTCCGCTACCTCTGTATGGACGACTGTGGCAACGTCATCAACCCGATGATCGTCGACGGCCAGATCCACGGTGGCTTGGTGCAGGGGATCGCCCAGGCCATGTTCGAAGAAGCGATCTACGACACGGATGGCAATCTTCTCACGAGCTCGCTGGTCGACTATCCACTGCCGACTGCCGGAGATCTGCCCAGCTTCCAACTGCACCGGACGGTTACGCCCAGTCATGTCAACCCGCTCGGAGTGAAGGGGATTGGCGAGGCGGGAACCATCGGTTCGGCCCAGACGGTGGTCAACGCCGCGGTGGACGCGGTTTATGACCTTGGAGTGCGGCACATCGACATGCCGTTAAGGTCACGGCGGGTTTGGCAAGCCATTCAAGAGGCGAGGAGCTGACCAAATGTTCCCAAGATCGTTCGAATACGTGGCGCCGACCAGTATCGATGAAGCCGTGGCTGCCTTGGGAGGGAGCTCATTTGCCAAGGTGATGTCCGGTGGAATGAGCCTGCTGCCCCTCATGAAGCTGCGGCTGGTCTCCCCCGATCTCGTCGTTGACATTGGACGGGTGGCCGGCCTGGACCGGATCGAAGACCGAGGGGACCATGTGGCCATCGGTGCTCTGGTCCGCCACTACCAGACGGCTGCCTCCAACCTGGTGCCGGCGGCTCTTCGTGCCGCCGCCTCGTGGACCGGTGATGTCCAGGTCCGCAACCGCGGCACGACGGCGGGAGCGGTCGTCCATGGCGACATTGCCGCCGATCAACCGGCGGCGGTACTGGCGCTCGGAGGTCGGGTCGTCACCCAGGGCCCCAAGGGAACCCGGACCATTGATGCCTCCGACTTCTTCCTCGACGTTCTCACCACCGCGGTCGAGCCAGACGAGATCGTTACTGAGATCCAGATTCCCAAGGCGGACGGTTCCTCGGCTTACGACAAGCTTGGTCGACGGGGAGGCCACACCGACTATGCCGTAGCCGGCGCAGCCGCTTGGGTGCTCAAAGAGAACGGAAGCGTCAAAGATTGCCGGGTGGCCTTGACCGGGGTGGCGTCCAAACCTTCGCTGGCAGCGTCTACCAGGGAGGCTCTCATCGGCACCGACGGGTCAGAGGGGGCGGTGGCAGCCGCTGCCGCCAAAGCCGCCGACGGCCTCACCATCCTCGAAGACCTCTACGGATCGGTGGAGTACAAGACCCATCTGGCCCGTGTGTTTGCCAAGCGAGCCCTGATGAAGGCGATTGCGGGGTAAGAAAGAAGCGAACCCAGGGTTCCAGTCAATGATCTCGTTGGTTGCAGCCCCAAGTTCGCATCGGGACCGAGACGGAGGCTCCGCGACCCGGTAGCCTTTTCGGGCCATGGATCCCACCACCGTCGACGAAGTAGCAGACGCGCTCAGCCGTCATCGTTATATCGCCGACCGCGGACTGGCGGTCACGATCCTCTTGGCCCTCGAGCTAGGCCGCCCCCTGTTCCTCGAGGGCGAGGCCGGGGTGGGTAAAACGGAGGTGGCCAAGGTTCTGGCGGCGATCCTTCGGACCGATCTCATCCGGCTGCAGTGCTACGAAGGGCTCGACGCCAGCCAGGCGCTCTACGAGTGGGACTATGCCCGCCAGATGCTGGCAATCAGGCTGATCGAGGCGCGAGGGGAGGGGGAGACTGCCTCGGTGGCCGACATCATGAGTCGGGACTTTCTCCGCCCTCGTCCATTGTTGATCGCCATCGAAGCAACTGCCGCCGGGAAGCGCCCGGTGCTCCTGATTGACGAACTCGATCGGGCAGACGAGGAGTTCGAGGCATACCTGCTGGAACTGCTGTCCGACTTTCAGGTGACCTTGCCCGAGATCGGCACGATTCGGGCCGAGCGGCCGCCGGTGGTGGTTGTCACCTCCAACCGGACCCGGGAGATCCACGACGCCCTCAAGCGCAGATGTCTCTATCACTGGCTCGACTACCCGTCGGTGGCTCGCGAGGTGGAGATCCTCCGCGCCCGTCGGCCGGAAGTCGACGCCGCCCTCGCCCGTCAGTTGGCATTGGCCATGGCCGACTTGCGTGCTCTCGACTTGTTTAAGCCACCTGGTGTGGCGGAGACCCTCGACTGGGCCGCCGCCCTCAAGATTCTCAACGCCGATCGACTGGCGCCGGCGGTTATCGACGAAACCTTGGGTGCCGTGCTCAAGTATCGAGAGGACATCGATCGAGTTCGAGAGGTCGGCGTCGCCACTTTGGTTCACGAATGATCCCGGCACGGCTGGCCACGCTGGTGTGTGTGTTCGCCTTGACCACATCAACCGGAGTCGGCTTGGCCGAGGTCACCGCCATTTCCAGCGATTCGGCGGAGCAGTTTCTCGAAGTGCGACGCAGCGGCGGTCTTGACCCGGAAACTCAATCGCTAATCGACGACGTGGTGTGGAAGTTGGGGGCGCAAAGCACCACCGTCGATCGCGTCACCCTCCGGCTGTGGAAGGTGACCCGCGGCAACGAGTCGATTCAACAATCACCCCCGGGATTCGGGTACCCGGTGCTGGTCAGTGGGGTCGATCCTGCATCTCCGGTCATCACTGGCGAGGCGGCGATAGCTCTCCACCGGGGCCAGGCGGTGATGGGGGAGATCACCGCTTCCTTACGGGGCGCAGTTGTTGGCGACCGGGTCGACCTTGAACCAGTCGGAGGGGGCATCGTCGCCCTTGAGATCGGTGCGATCGTTCCCGATCGGGACCTGCAGTGGAGCGAAATCTGGGTTTCCAACACGGTCGCAGCCAGCCTCCGGATCGATCGGCCCTTTTCGGTTCTGGTGTGGGGGGTGCCGTCCGACCTGACACACGCCGCCCTTCGTATAGGGCTGGCCGACAGGGCAGTTCGTATAAGCGGCGAGACCCAAAATGGGGAGCGGCTGGCGCTTTCCGACGCGGTGCTTCCGGTGGCAATGGTCAAGCAGCAATTTGGCGAGTTCGCCATTCGCCCGGGACGGGGCGATGAGGTTGAGATCGAGCGGTCTTGGGTGGAGCAGTGGATTATCGAAACGGACCTGCCCATCGTTGGCGCCGTCCGCTGTCACCGCCTGGTTGTCCCGTTTGCGATGACCGCACTTCGTCAGATCGAGCGGGCGGGTCTGGCGGCCGAACTCGACCCGGCCGACTTTCAGGCCGCCGGTGGCTGTTTTAACCCGAGATACAACCGGGGAGGCGACCCCGGACATTCGTTGTCCCGCCACGCCTGGGGTATCGCCCTCGACTTCAATCCCAGCACCAATCGCTACGGCACCGAGCCTTTCATGTCTGAAGCCGTCGCCGCAGTGTTTCGGGGATGGGGATTCTCATGGGGAGGTACCTGGGCGATCCCGGACGGAATGCATTTCGAATGGCACCACCTTCCCAGCGGTTCGGGGCTGCTCGGCTTTCCGCCGGTAGCTCCAGGAGACGACTGAAATGCCGGCAGCGAACACGAGTCTCGACGTTCTGGTGTCGTTCACTCATCGGCTGCGACAGGCGGGCATACCGGTGGCGGCCGGAACGGCCGGCGAGGTGGTGCGATCACTGGAACTGGTCGGCCTGGCCGGTGGGGAGGATGTCTACTACGCCATGCGCAGCCTGACATGCACCGGCTTCGACCATCTGGCAGTGTTCGATCGGATCTTCGTCGACTTCTTCCGGGAGAGGCACATCCCCACCCTGGCCGCGGTCAATCCTCGTCCCCGCACCTGGTCGATTAAGGCGCAAGGCGAGTCACCAGGAGTAGAAGACGCGACCGCTCCCCGAGTGGAGGCTGCACTGGGAGCCTCCGACGTGGAGCGGCTCCGCCATCGCGACTTTGCCTCGTTGTCGCCAGCCGAGATGGCCCAGGTGCGAAACATGATCAAGGCGATGTTGTGGGAGCCGGCACTGGCTTACAACCGGCGGCGAAAGCCGCAAAGCAGCGGTGATCGTCCGGACCTGCGCCGTACCCTGCGCAACGCGGTTCGACCTGAAGGGGACGTGCTCCGGATCGAATACACCGGTCGTCGGCTGCGTCGGCGGCCTCTCGTCTTTCTCGCCGATGTGTCGGGATCAATGGAACGGTATTCGGAGATGCTCCTCCATTTTGCCCATGGAGCGGGCAGCGCTCTCGGCCGGGTAGAGGCTTTTGCCTTCGCCACTCATTTGACCCGTATTACCCGCCAGTTGCGCCACCGCGATCCTTCGGCGGCCATCGCCGAGGTGGCCGATGAAGTGACCGACTGGTCGAGCGGCACCCGCATCGGATCCGCCATCGCGGCATTCAATCGAGAGTGGTCGCGACGGGTGGGGCGAGGGGGACCGATAGCTCTGATCGTCTCCGATGGATGGGACCGCGGCGAACCTGATCTGCTCTCACAAGAGCTAGCCCGCCTCCGGCGAAGCGTCCACAGGGTTATGTGGCTCAACCCCATTGCCGGCCGGCCCGATTATCTGCCGTTGACCAGGGGAATCAAAGCCGCCCTCCCCCACGTTGATGACTTTCTACCAGTGACAAACTTGTCGAATCTGGAAAGGGTGGTCGAAGTGCTGGAAGCCGTCTCGGTGCATCGGCCGCGCCGTCCGGTGGACAGGTACCGCCGAGAATTCGAGGAGTTGACCTGACGTGATGGACGAACTGGCGGTCCGGGATCGGTGGCGATCTGAAGGCAAGGAGGTGGCGGCCGCCACAGTTGTCCGCGTCTCCGGATCTGCCCCCCGTCCGGTGGGTTCGAAGTTCCTGGTGTCATCGGCCGGAGATATGGCGGGGTCCGTCTCCGGCGGTTGTGTCGAGAACGATGTGTTTGTGCGTTTACAGCAGGTTATGGAAACGGGTTCCCCCGTGCTGGTCGACTATGGCATCGCCGACGAAGAGGCGTTCGCGGTCGGGTTGGCCTGCGGCGGGCGGATTCAGGTGTATCTAGAGCGATGGTGAACGGAGTTCTAGATGCAGTCGAAACCCTGTTGGTCGCTGAAGGTTTCGGGACCAGGGCGACGGTGGTGGCCGGTCCAGCGATAGGGATGTCGGCTCTGATAATCGATGGGGAGGTAGTAGCAGGCGAGGTCCCCGTCGATGTGAAGGATCAAATCGTCGCCGACGCTCAGAGCCTGCTTGACCGCGGGAAGTCTCTGACGGTCGGATACGACGACCATCAGGTCTATTTGGAGAGCCTGGTGCCGAGGCCCCATCTCGTGATCTTTGGCGCGGTACATGTTGGTCAGGAGCTGGCCCGGCTTGGGGCGCAGCTTGGTTTCCATGTCACCGTCAGCGACGCCCGCCCAGCCTTCACGACCACCGACAGGTTCCCCGAGGCAGATCGGTTGGAGGTGGGCTGGCCCGATCAGGTAGAGATCGAATTTGATCGGCGCACCTATGTTGTAGTCCTCAGCCATGACGCTCGTTTCGAAGACCCCCTGTGGCCACGGCTTCTTCCGAGCCCGGCGCCGTACATCGGGGCGATGGGAAGCGCCGGCACTGCTCGCCGTCGCCAGGAGCGACTCCTGAAGGCTGGCTTTACTTTCGACCAGATAGCCCGGATTCACAGCCCGGTTGGGCTGGGGATCGGCTCGCAGACCCCGGCCGAGACAGCAGTGGCGATCATGGCGGAGATCATCGCCTCCCGTTACCGCCCGGAAGAGCCGTTGCGGATCGTGGGAGAGGCAACCCGGCTGGCGGCCGGATAAGCGGGTCGGTCAGCCGGTACCGTCCCCCCGTGATCGCAGCATTGGTTCTGGCGGCTGGCGGTTCATCTCGCCTGGGACGGCCCAAACAGTTGGAGCCGTGGGGGAACACGACGTTGCTCGGGCGGATCTTGTCACAGGTTGCCGAGATGCCTTTCGACGATCGATTCGTCGTGCTCGGCGCGTCTTGCGACGAAGTTCTCGCCACCGTCGATCTGAGTCAGTGGACGGTGGTCGAGAACCCCGAGTGGGGCGATGGAATGGCTTCCTCGCTGCGGGTAGGCCTCGATGCGGTCCTTCGCCTCACGCGGGCAGACGCCGCCGCCATCTTCCTCGGCGATCAGCCCGACATTGACCCCGAGGTCGTGCACGCCCTGATCGAGACCAGGCGCAAGAGCAAACGGATGGCCATCGTCCCGAAATATCGGTACACGTGGGGCAATCCAGTCCTTGTCGAAAGGAGCCTGTGGCCCCGCCTGATGGGGCTCGAAGGCGACGAAGGCGCCAAACGCCTATTGCAGGCTCATCCCGACTGGGTGGATGAAGTGTGGGTCGAACAAATGCCGCCTCGCGATGTCGACACGACGACTGATGTTGAAGAGTTGCGCCCGCGACAGTGACAGCGATGCTTGGGTAGAGTCGCTCTTCACTGTTTTGCACTAGAGGGAGTCTGTGGCTCGCATCGATGAGATAGCCGGAATCGACCCCAAGGACGCCACCAAACTTCGCAAGGCCGGCATTCGCACCACGGAGGCGCTGCTCAAGAGGGCATCGGTCAAACCCCACCGTGATCAACTTGCAGGCGAGATGGGCTTCGACCCCGACCGCTTGTTGCGTTGGGTGCAGCGGGCCGATCTGATGCGGGTGAAAGGCATCGGTTCCGAATACGCCCTTCTTCTCGAAGCCTGCGGAGTTGCCACAATCCGCGATCTGCGCCGTCGAAACGCCACTGCCCTTGCCGCCAAGCTGACCGATCACAACGGTCGGCGGTCAATGGTCAAACGCCTCCCCACCGAGGTGATGGTTATAGGCTGGATAGAGGCGGCTAGCGCGGTGGAGCCTCTGGTCAAATAGAGAACGAGGGCCCGACAGGCCCTCGTTCCATCCGTTCTTGTAACGGTTTGCGTTCAAGTGGACGGGTTAACCGTCACAAACAAGTGTCAGACCGTGGCCGTCGCCTTGCTGGCTGGTGCCTTGCTGGCCGGTGCCTTGCGGGCTGGTGCCTTGCGAGCTGGTGCCTTGCTGGCCGGCGCCTTGCGGGCCGGTGCCTTGCGGGCCGGTGCCTTGCTGGCAACCGACTTGGTGGCAGAGGCCTTAGGTGCAGAAGCCTTCTTTGCCGGTGCCTTCCTGGCTGGCTTCTGACCAGACGACTTCTGGCTGGCCGTTCTTTGGGCGGGCACGGTCTCAAACTTCACGCCCTCGGTCGAGGCCTCCACTTTCACGGTGGGTAGCCTCTCGGGACGGAAGGACGACCGCCATGTGGCAAGCAGGTCTTCTAGTTGTTCGCGGAGCTTGTGGACCTGGTTGCTGACCTGATCGAAGTCGACCTTGGCGGTCAACTCGTCGACCATCTTGGCATCGGTGACCCGGTTGACCACCTTCTCACCTTCGTTGGCCCACACACTCATCCGCTTGTTGGCGGTCTTGCCCAGCGAGCCAGCCTCGCGGTTGAGGGTGGTGCGGATCTCGTTGACCCGGTCACCCACTTTGCGGGCGGCTACCACCGGGGCGCCCACCGCGGCATAAAGGACGGTTTTGGCTTTCATACGTTGCTCCTATCTGTTGGGTCGAGCAGTGAACCTGCACCGACCAGGGTCCGGTAGAGGTCAAGCAGAACCTGCTTTTGGCGGGGCGTGAGTGCATGGTCGGCTTCGATTGCATCCACCACTGCAGGTGGGTTCGGGCCCTCTTCGATCAGTCCGGCCCGGGTATAGAGGGTCTCGGCGGAGATCGATAGCGCCCGGGAGATCCGTTTGAGGATCTCGGCCGAGGGCTTGCGCACCCCCCGCTCGATTTGGCTCAAGTAGGGATTGGAAACCCCGGCCCGATCCGCCAAGCGCCGCAGGGACAGGTTGGCCCGCTCCCGCTGGCTTTTGATGAAGGTTCCGACGTCTCCAACTACATCCCTGAGGGTCTCGTCGGGGCGCATTGACTCCTCGGGTACTCCTACCCTCGGCTGCTTGCTATTACTCACAATGTGCATGCTACAGCAAGCAGCTAACAATTGCAAGCAGAAGCAAGCAGGATTTTCGCGAACTGGTTTAGGCCGCCACCGCTACCAGGCGGCCCACACCGTAAGCCACCGCCCCGCCCACACCGGCGATGGCGAGGTTTTCTAATCCAGCTACCACCGGATTCGTTCGGGTCACGAAAGTCTTCACCACCCCGACCACGAACAGGCTGACCGCTGACAAAGCTGCGGCTATGGCCAGGGAGGAGTGAGGCCCCAATTGGAGGAGAAAAGGTGCGACGGATGGCAAAGAACCGGCCAGGAACAGCCCGCCCGACATGAACATGGCCTTGAACGGCGAACGTTGTTCGGAGTCAACCAAGCCGAATTCCATCACCTTCATGGCGTTGAGGAGCGTCTGATCGTCTTGGGAAAACGCCTGCACGGTCGCATCCAGCTCGGACTCCTTCACACCAATATCGCGAAACAGCCCGTAGAGCTGGCCAACTTCCTGATCGCGAAAATGGGCGATATGGGTTTGCTCGAGGCTGATCTCGGATTCGAGAACCTCGGCCTGCGATTTGGTCGCGAGGTATTCGCCCGCCCCCATCGACACTGCCCCGGCCAAGGCTCCGGCCACCCCGGTGAGAACCACCTGGGCGCGATCGAGCCCTCCTCCGACCACCCCCGCCACCAGCAGGAACATCGAGACGAGCCCATCGTTGATGCCGAGCACGATGTCACGCCAATATTGCCGAGTTGCCCCGACGTGCGGTTCATAGGCGAGGGACGATTCGGCGCTCATCGGCTGCAACATAACCGGCGTGAGGCGGTAAACGCTCGTCTACTGTGTCGGGCCCCAGACCCCCGTGTCCTCCATGATCATTGTCATGCGCCATCAGGCAGTCGAAAGCGAAATCGCTTCGGTGGTGGCGCGGCTGGAAGGGCTGGGTTGCGAGGCTCACGTTTCCCGCGGCCAGTTACGCACGGTCATCGGAGCCATTGGCGATCGCAACTTGATCCAGACCTTGCCATGGGAGGCAATGCCCGGCGTCGACAGGGCGATTCCTGTGCTCAAGTCGTTCCGGTTCGTATCCCGCGACTTCCAGAGCGAAAACACGGTGATCGAAGTCGGCGGAGTACGGATCGGTGCTGGCAGGTTCACGGTGGTGGCGGGGCCCTGTGCCGTGGAGAGCCGTGACCAACTGATGCGGACCGCCGAAGCGATCAAAAAGGCGGGGGCGTTGGTCCTGCGGGGTGACGCCTTCAAGCCCCGCACCTCGCCCTATTCCTTCCAGGGCCTCGGCGAGGAGGGCCTACAACTGCTGGCGGAGGCGCGGACCGAGTTCGAGTTGCCGTTTGTGGCCGAGGTGCTCGATTCTCGAGACGTCGGATTGGTGTCTTCCTACGCCGACATGCTTCGAGTCGGCACGCGCAACATGTCGAACTTCACACTGCTGGCCGAAGTCGGGCGGCAGGCAAAACCGGTGATGCTGAAAAGAGGGTTCACTGCCACCCTTGAGGAGTGGCTCAACGCCGCCGAATACATTTTCAAAGAGGGCAACCATCAAATCCTGCTGGTCGAACGGGGCATACGCACTTTCGAAACGGCGGCCCGCAACACCCTCGATATCACCGCCGTCCCGTTGATCAAGTCCATGTCCCACCTGCCGATCATGGTCGATCCGTCCCACAGCGGCGGCAAGAAAGAACTGGTGGCTCCACTGGCCCGGGCAGCAATCGGGGTCGGCGCCGACGGGGTCATGATCGATGTCCATCCGGCGCCAGACACTGCCAAGGTCGACGGTGCACAGGCGCTCCTCCCGGCAGAGTTTGCCGAATTGATGGACACCATCAGGGCCCTGGCGTCGGTTCTTCACCTCGGGGTCTGAGCGTGTCGGTCGCCGCCGTCGTCGGAACCGGTCTGATCGGGGCCTCCATCGGGATCGGTTTGCGCGGTCTGGGGTGGGAGGTCGTGGGCTGGGATCCCAGTCCCGAGGCGCTGGCCGGCGCAACCTCCTGCGGTGGCATCGATCGGGTGGCGTCTTCGCTTCAGCACGCCGCCGCCGACGCCGGACTGGTAGTTATGGCCGGGCCTCCGGCAGCCATCGAAGAAGGTCTCCGCGGAATCCGCAGCGATGCCTTGGTGACGGACGTCGCCGGGGTGAAGGCGCCCATCGTGCAAGCGGGCCGGCACCTGAGGCATTTCGTCGGTGGCCATCCGATGGCCGGCCGCGAAACTTCGGGTCCGGCCGGCGCCTCCGGGTCTCTGTTTCGAGGCGCCACCTGGGTCCTCACCGTTGACGGAGTTGATGGAGCCGATCTGTCCCGCCTCGAAGAACTGGTCGAGGCATTGGGCGCGGTTCCGGTCAGGTTGACCAGCGAAGAACACGATGCGGCGGTGGCAGCGGTCAGCCACCTGCCCCAGATCGTGGCGTCGGCCTTGGTCAACTTGGTGGCACGCGACTCGTCCGCTCTCGACCTGGCCGCCGCTGGCTTCCGGGATCTAACCCGGATCGCCCTGTCCGACCCCAGGTGGTGGGCTGATGTGCTGGTCGAAAACCGGCTGGCGCTCGGGGGATTGTTGCGCGGTCTCGCCGAAGATCTCAACGGGTGGGCCACGCTGCTCGATGCTGGCAACAGGGAAGCCGTCGGTGCTGAAATGCTGGCCGCTCGAACCGCCCGACGGTCGCTGACTGCCCCGGTGGCGTCGGTTGGGGTGGTACTGGAGGATCGGCCGGGAGAAGTTGCCAGGGTTGGTCACGCCCTCGAGGTTTCGGGCGTCGATTTGCGTGATCTCCAATTGCGTCATGCCACCCACGGTGGAGGAGGTGTGCTCACCCTTTCGGTACGCGCGGCCGAGGCGGGCAGTCTGGAGCAGGCGCTACGTGGAGAAGGGTTCCGACTGTTGGACTAGTTGCGCGCGAGCTAAGCCTCGAGGAGGCCGATCACTGCCGCAGTTCCGGCCAGAAGTCCGGTCTCGAGTGCTGCCTCGTCTGCTCGAAATCCTGCCGAGTGGAGATCGACCGCTCGGCCCGCGGTTCTGACTCCGAGGCGGATCAACGAACCAGGAGCCGCCTCCGTAAAGCGGGCGAAGTCCTCCGCCCCCATCGATGGTGGCGCCTCCGCGACATTGTCGTGCCCAAGCACCGTTCCCACCGCCTGGCGGCACACGGCCACCACCTTGGCGTCGTTGATGACGGGCGGGATCCCTCGTTGGTAGTGGACGAGGACTTTGGCGCCGGTGGGGGCGGCCAGCTCCTGAACCAGCCGATCGATCAGTCCGGGAATCTCCTCCCAAACCGAACGGTCGAGGGTGCGGCACGTACCGGACATTTCGACGGTGGTAGGAATGACATTGTCGGCCGTGCCACCGTTGATACGGCCGAAGACGAGAGACTTGGGCAACCTGGAATCGGTCAGCCGGTCGATCAAGGCGGGGAGGTCGGCGACGATCCGTCCGGCGGCGTTGATCAGATCCACGGTACGGTGGGGTCGGGCGGTGTGGCCGCCGGGCCCTTCCAAAGTGATGAAGAAACGATCCGCCGAGGCCGTGATGGGACCTTCCCTCATTCCGACCTTTCCCGGTTCGAGGGTCGGATCGGCATGAAAGGCGATCACCGAGGCGAGGCCCTCCGCCGCCCCCTCCCGCACCATCTCCTGCCCGCCTCCAGGAAAGGTCTCTTCGGCCGGTTGAAAAATCACCCGGACCCTTCCCGACAACGGCTCTGATCTGGAGAGGATGATGGCGATCCCGGTGGCGATGGCGGCGTGGAGATCGTGACCGCAGGCGTGCATCACTCCCGAAATCTCCGAGCGGAACTCGAGCCCTTCCGGTTCCTGAATGGGAAGGCCGTCGAGATCGGCCCGGATTCCAACACATCGGGTGCCGGATCCCACCTCAACCGTGAGCCCGGTGCGGGGCGTTCTGCTGCGCGGGCTCAGTCCGTGGTTGCGGAGGGTCGCTGCGATCCGGTCGGTGGTCTGATACTCCTGATAAGCGAGTTCCGGGTGCCGGTGCAGGGCACGTCGCAACTCGACAACCATGGGGAGGACCTCAGCAACCACCGCCCGGAGCGAATCGCGGGCATTCATCGGCCGGTCAGGCTAGCCCACGCCGAGGACCATGGCCGAGAAGACCCATCAGCCTTCGAAAAACCGCTTCTCGAAAATACGACGGCTGCGCCGGGTCATCGCCCGATACTCCTCGCGTAGCTCCCCCCGGTGGTTATATCCCAAAGACTCGGCGAGCCGGGCCAGCTCGTCACCGTCGACCGGGAGGGCGTCGTGCTGCCGGCCCGTTTGTAGATACAAGCGGTTGCGAAGGCGCGTGCAGAGCCGGTAGGTGGCGGCGAGATGCACCGCCTCCCACTCCTCTAGCGCGCCGACTTCACTGAGAGCTTGAACGCCGGCAAGGGTGCCAGTGGTTCGCAGTACGGGATAGGCATGACCCAACCGCAGCTGCCATAACTGCGTCACGAACTCGATGTCGCTCATTCCTCCCCTGCCCAGTTTGAGGTGGAACTCGGGGTCCTCACCACGGGGAACTCGCTCCCGCTCGACTCGGGCCTTGATGTGGCGAATCGATCTCAACATTTCGACCGAGACGCGAGCCGGGAACGCCTCCTCCGCACGGATCGAGTCGAATTGTTCTTCGAGGGCTTTGTCGCCTGCCACCGTCCGCGCCTTGATCAGAGCGAGGCGCTCCCACGGCTCAGCCCTCGTGGCGTAATACGACCGGTAAGCCTCGATGGTCCGGGCGAGGGCTCCTCGGTTTCCTTCCGGGCGGAGGGCGGCGTCGACCTCATACGCCACACCGTCGGCCGTCGGTTGGCCGATGATCGCCCCAAACTCCATGGCCAAACGCAACGCAGCCTGGTTGTCCATTTCGGTGTCGGAGACGAAGACCAGATCGAGATCGGACCCGTAACCGAGTTCCCGCCCCCCCCATTTGCCCATGGCGACCGTGGCCACACCGGCCGTACCGGTTTCCTGAGCCGCCGTCCATAGCGCCGCCTGGGAGGCCGCATCGGCCGCATCCGTGAGTGCCTGGCTCACCTGGTCGACGTCGACCAAGTCGAGAAGATCGGCGGCGGCCACGCGTAACATTCGCCGCCGCACAAGCCTCCGCAGCGACGCCATCCGGGCAATGCGGTCAGGACGCAGGTACATCCGCTCGAGTGCTTGACCGCCCAGGTCGTGGTTGGGAAGGTCAAGCAGCATCCGATCATCGGCGAGGCGGGGGAGGAACTCCGGGATCCGATCGAGAAAGGTCCCCACCCATCTGGACGAACCGAGCAGCCTGCACAGTCGCTGGGCGGCCAGCGGTCGATCGCGCAGCGTCCCGGTGAGCTCGGCCTGGTCGGTGCTCGACGAAACCAGGGTGGCGAGTTGGTGAAGGCCGAGGTCAGGGTTGGGAGTAGCCGCCAGCCAGTCCACCATCAGGGGCAAGAGTTGTTGCATCAAGCGCGACCGCCTCGAGAGTCCGGCAGTTAGTTCCTCGAAGGCTCGTCCCGCTCCTTCGACGTCGGCAAAGCCCAGCGCCGCCAGGCGCTCTGCAGCTTTGCTTCGGGGCAGGCCCATCACGCTCGGAGAGGTGAACGCCTCGAGCAGCGGTCGGTAGTAGATCTCCTCATGGAGCTGGCGGACACGAGTCCGATGCATGTTCAGGTCGGTGGTGAACTGCTCAGTGGCCGAGACCTCGCCCGATCGGTAGTTCATCACCAGGGCAAGGCGCTCACGATCGTCGGGTATCCGATGGGTTTGAGCCATTTGCCACAGCTGGATGCGGTGTTCGACCGTTCGGAGAAATCGGTATGAGTCGGCCAGGGCCTCAGCATCGGTGGACTTGACATAGCCACCTGCCGCCAGGGCCGCCAGGGCTTGCAACGTTCCCGCCTTACGAAGGGTCTGGTCGGCTCGGCCGTGGATGATTTGGAGAAGCTGGACTGAGAACTCAACGTCGCGGATTCCGCCGGGGGCGCGTTTGAGGTCGTCCGGGTCGGCTTCTTCTTCGGCTCTCGTCTTGAGCTGGCGAAGCTGACGAACCATGTCCGGACTCAACTCGTTCGGCCAGATCAGATGGGCTGCCATTGCTTCGAAGCGCCGCCCCAGCTCGTCGTCGCCGGCTGCGTGTCGGGCCTTGAGCAATGCCTGGTACTCCCAGCTCTCCCCCCACCGCTGGTAGTAGTTCCGGTACGACTCGAGAGTGCGCACCAGCGGCCCGGTCGATCCCTCCGGGCGGAGGTCGGCGTCGACCCGGAAGGCAATCCCCTCGGCGGTGGGAGTGGCGAGTGATTGGATGAAGCCGGTAGCGATCCTGAGCGCCAGGCGTCGGGCCTTCTCGGTGTGCAGCCCCTCTGGTTCATACACGAACATCAGATCGATGTCGGAGGCGTAATTAAGTTCACCTCCTCCCCATTTGCCGAGGGCGATGACAGAGAATCGCAGCCGATCGGTTTCTGGAAAACGCTTGATGAGATCGAGCCG
>JBQTHI010000004.1:0-10386 GCA_052390035.1 Actinomycetota bacterium
GGAGTCATATACAGCACGTAGGCGGCCAACTCGGCGGCGATCTCCGGCCGGTAGTAGAAGTCCATCCACGCCTCGGCATTCTCCTTGTGGGCGGCCCCCTTGGGAATCAACATGTTGTCGGTCCCGATTCGGACCCCCTCCTCGGGGAAAGCGAACCGGAGATTTGGCGCGTCGGCCTGGCTGGCGACAACATCGCCCGAGTAGGCGAGCGCTATTGCAAGGTCACCGGAAAGGAGAGCGTCGATGTAATCGTTGCCGTATACATCGCGCAACTGGCCCGAGTCGAGGGCTTCCTTCACCCGAGCGGCCGCCGCGACATACTCCTCCACGCTGGCCGTCTCCGGATTCTTACCCTCCATGAGCAGGAAGTTGGTGAGGGTGTCGTCATACCCTTCGAGCACACCAACCTTTCCCGCAAACGCCGGATCGAGCAGGTCGGCCAGGGAGGTTATTTCGCGGCCGGTCTGGTCGATGTCGTAGCCAACACCGGTAAAGAAAGACTGCCAGGGCAGCGTGTAATCGCGGTTGGGATCGAACGCCTTGTTCCGTAAGCCGGACACGAGGTTGGCGGCGTTGGGAATGTTCGACTTGTCGAGCTGCTCAACGTAACCGAGTCGAATCATCCGGGCTGCGTAATGGTCGGTGAGAACCGCAATATCGAGTCCGATCGACTGACCGGCGGCCAATTGCGGCTGGTACTTCCCGAACCACTCCTCGTTCGAGTTCACCCCTTCGGTGTAAGTCACTCCGATTCCCGTCTCGGCGGTGAATGCATCGATGGTTGGATGCACGCCGCAGTCTTCGCTCCCATCCTCGGCGATGAGGCAATCGACGTAGAGAATCCAGTTGTCGACGAAGAGGGAGTTGGCGCCGTCGGCGCCACCGTCACCCGCACAGGCGGCGAGCAGCGCCGGGCCGCCCAACATCAGTACGCCGCCCGCCCCCACCCGGCGGAGAAACTCCCTCCGATCGATGCGATTGCTCGCCAGCAGGGCGAGCAGCGCGTGCCTATCGCCTCGGTGCGCCGGGATGGCTCTTCTGGTCATCATGTCTCCTTGGTCGGACTAACCCGCGCTCGATAATAAGTACGGATCTGGGGTCAGGTATCCCGGAACTCGGGGTTGTCCCAGACGATCAGCGCCGAGGTTCCCCCCGTGATTTCGTCGGCCAGATAATTGGGCAGGAGCCCGGCGAAACGGAAACCGTTCTGGATCTGGAAAGTCAACGTGGGGTCGTAAAGCTCGCCGGCCGCCACCCGATGGGCATATTCCCCAATGGACATCTGGTCGCGATATCTCTCGTAGCCCGGCATATGGCCGCCGGCGATGATGCCTCGTTTGTTGTACCGGCGGACCAGGTCCTTTCGTATCTCATACAACAGGTGACCGATCCCCCGCCGCCGGTAGTCGGGATGGACCGCCATATCGGTCCCGTAGTACCAGGCCCCATCAGGGTCGTGGTTGGCGCATTGGTGTTCGCCGGTGATCCCGGCGATGGTGTGTTCAGGGTGATCGAAATCGAAATCGAGGAAGATCCCCGCCCCCTGGCCGGCCACTCGATCGCCATCCATGACGACAAAGAAGCCCTCCGGGAAGGTGTCGGCGTAGGCACGGATGTCCTCCTCGTCCAACAGGTCGGCCGGATCGGCGTGGGGAAAGACGGCTAGCTCAAGCGCCGCACACTGGGCGGCGAGGTCAACAGTGAGGTTGACGATCCTCAACTCGGCAACCGACGCCTTGGTCATACCGAAAATCTCTCGAACTCATTATCCGCCGGTATGCCCCAGCACGCCCAGAATTCGCCTGTGGCGGGCCGCATGATGGCCGCCCCGGAGCTCTCGGTATGATGAGGAGGCTCCGAGCGCCGGCAAATCGCCTGTGGTTCTCGGGTCAAGGCGATCAGGTCTTCCGGTCCGATCGGTCCGCCGGCGGCGATCTGTTGGCCAAGAATCGCGTTAGCCGTTTGCAGTCG
Source organism: Actinomycetota bacterium (assembly GCA_052390035.1). Lineage (GTDB taxonomy): Bacteria > Actinomycetota > Acidimicrobiia > Spongiisociales > ZC4RG35 > JBQTHI01. The sequence goes on from JBQTHI010000004.1 coordinate 1,972, forward strand.
GGCTAGCGACGAGGCGACCAGATCAGGTGAGCGAGGTGCCTCCAGCTCTTGCGCTTTCTCATCCAGGCAATGGTTGGTGTGCACCAGCGGATCCTGATCAAGCGAGGTGACCGCTCGGTATTCGGGCATGGCCTCGACGTTGAAACCGGCGCCGTACCGATCAAACAGAAGGTAGTTGTGGGCGCCGGCCAGGTCGGCTTCGAGGACCGCGGCCAGCGCCTGCTCGATCGACGAGGCACCGAGCGCCTTGCGAACCACGAACGGCCAAGTGACACCTATCCGGCCGTTGTTGGCGGTGAGGTTGTTGATCCCGACGCAGATCCCCGCCTCGTTCATCCCGATCTGGCCGAGGCAACCGACCGTGCTGAAGATCAGGGCTTCCGGTCTGGACGCCTGCCTCACTCGCAGCCGAGTCACATGGTCGGTGGCGGTATCGGGCATGTCCCAGGTCTGGGCATAGCAGCCCCGCCCGCCGGCGGCCTGATCCGGCACGATGACGGCGGTGCAATCGTCCTCTTCGGCCAACCCGGTCCCGCCGAGAGCGCGAACGACATCGACGAAATCGGTGAAGCCGCCGACTATCACCGCTTCGGCTGCGGAAATTCCCGACGAATTCGCCATCGCCACCATCTCGTCGTAGAGATCGGCGTCGTAGTCACGGTGGGCGGTGAGCATCTTGTCGGCGAGCGCTAGGGCGTCCTCGCGGTTGGCCTGCCGACCGGCCCAACTGCCGTTGGCCGACAGCCGCACCCGTTCTTCCGCATAGATCCTGATCTCGTTGTGATAGGCGGCGCCGTGCACAATGCCGCGCTGAGTGGCGTCTCCTTCGAGGACCAGTTGCCTGATCGGCCGGTCCTTCATTCGATGCCACCGAAGAAGCGGGTCTTCGGTTCGAGGTATTCGAAGACCCCCTCCACCCCGGATTCGCGGCCCAGCCCGCTCTGTTTGACCCCTCCGAAGGGAGCCTCGGGGGTGGCCACATACCAGTCGTTGACCCCGACCATGCCGTACTCGAGCGCTTCCGACACGCGCAACGCCGTCCTGAGATCCGACGTGTGGATGAATGCCGCCAACCCGTACTCGGTGGCATTGGCCATCGCCACCACGTCGTCAATCGACGCGAAATCGATTACCGGCATGACCGGCCCAAACACCTCCTCGTCGTGGAGCGGGGTGCCCGGTTTGACATCGGTGACCACAGTGGGCTGAAAGAAGTAGCCGGAACGGTCGAGCCGTCGCCCGCCGGTTCTTACCGCCCCGCCCTGCTCGACCGTCTCCGCCACGATCCGCTCCACCCGGTCCCGCTGGGGGGCGTTGATCAGGGGACCGATCGTCGTCGTGGGATCGGAGCCGTCGCCCACCACCTGTCGTTCGGCAGCCGCCACTGCGGCTTCCGTGAACTCGTCGGTCACCTCGCCATGGACGTAGAACCGCTGGGGTGCGACGCACACCTGGCCGGCGTTGCGAACCTTGGCGGCCACCCCGTCGGCGGCCAGCTTGGGAAGGTCCCCGGCGTCGGGAAAGACAATCACCGGGGCGTTGCCTCCCATCTCGAGGGCCAGGCGGGTGACGGTGCGGGAGGCGCCGTCCATCAGCAGCCTCCCGACCCGGGTCGAGCCGGTGAAACTGATCTTGCGACAGCGAGGTTCGTCGAGGAATTCCTGCCCAATGGGATGCGGCTCACCGTTGACCAGATTCACGACCCCTTTCGGCAGTCCGGCTTCTTCGAGTGACGCCATGATCAGCATCGCTGAGCGTGGGGTGTATTCGCTCGGTCGGGAGACGAGGGTGCAGCCGGCGGCCAACGCCGAACTTATCGCCCGCGCCTGGTTGTAGACGGGGAAGTTCCAAGCAGTGATCAACCCGACCACCCCCACCGGGTGATAGGTGACGTCGATCCGCCGGCCGGCCATCCGGGCGGGGATCCAGCGCCCGTAGATCCTTTTGGCTTCTTCGGCCGCCCACAGGAAATAGTTGGGACACGACAGCCATTCCGCTTTGGCCTGAGCGAATGGTTTGCCTGACTCCTCGGTCGTAACCGCGGCAAACTCGTCGGCCCGTCCCCGAATGATCGAGGCAGCCGTTTCAAGATAGGAGGCCCGCTCGTAGGGGGTGGTGTGGCTCCAGGCCGGAAATGCGGCGGCGGCGGCGTTGAGGGCGGCGGCGGCATCGGCGGCGTCGCCGTACGGCAGGAGATCGATGGTTTCTTCGGTGGCCGGGTTGACCAGTTCCCAGGTCCCACCGTTGACCGCCCCAACCCACTGGCCATCGATGAACTGGGAGAACTTCACGATCGGCCCAAATCTCCGGCAACCTTGTCGACCGAGGCGGCCACCACGTCCAACGCCTCATCGAGTTGGGAGTCGGAAATGTCGAGTGGGGGCAGAAAACGAAGACAGTTCGAATAGAGACCGGCCCGTATGGTGATCACTCCCCGGCGGACCGTCTCCGCTGTCACTTCCGCCGTCGCCTCCATCCATGGTTGGCGGGTGACCAGGTCTTTGACGAACTCCATGACCAGCATCGAACCGAGGCCCCGGACGTCACCGACTAGTTGGGGGTGGGAGGCCTGAATCTCCTCGAGCCGGGCCCGAAGCCGTCGTCCGATCTCCTCGGAGCGGGCGAGGAATCCGGGTTGGCTGATCTGGTCGATGGCGGCGATGGCCGCCACACAGGCGAGGGGGTTACCCGAATACGTGCCACCGAGCCCTCCCGGGTGGGGGGCGTCCATCACCTCCGACCTGCCCACCACCGCCGACAGCGGCATACCCGCCGCCAGTGACTTGGCAGTGGTGATCATGTCGGGGACCACCCCGGAATGGTCGATGGCCCACATGCGCCCGGTCCGACCCATCCCCGCCTGAATCTCGTCGGAGACGAGGAGGATCCCGTGTTGATCGGCCAGTTGCCGCAGCCGCCGCAGCCAGTCGAACGGTGCGGGGACGAAGCCTCCTTCCCCCTGCACAGGTTCGACAAAGATCGCCGCTACGTGGCTGGGGTCGACCTGGGCGGTGAAACCGTGCTCGAGGATGGTCAGATGCCAGTCGACGAAAGCCTCCTCCGACATCCCGGGCGGGCGGCGGTAGGCGTTGGGGAAGGGGAAGCGGTAAACCTCCGGGGCGAATGGTCCAAACCCTTTTTTGAACAGGTTGAACTTGGAGGTCATCGCCATCGTCAGGTTGGTGCGGCCATGGAATGCACCCTCGAAGACCACGATGCCCTGACGTTTGGAATAGGAACGGCTGATATGGACCGCGGTCTCGACCGCCTCCGCCCCGGTGTTCATCAGTACTGTCTTTTTGGGAAAATGGCCAGGAGTGAGGCGATTCAGCCGCTCCGCCACCTCAACCATCGGCTCATATGTCGCCACGATGGCGCACATGTGGATGAGGCGGGCCGCCTGCTCCTGCAGGGCGGCGACCACCGTCTCCGGGGTGTGCCCGACGGCCAGGACTCCGATCCCACCAGCCAGGTCGATCAGGTGGTTCCCGTCGACGTCGACCACCACGGCCCCGTGGGCTGATTCGACGCTGATGGGAGTCAGCTTGGCGTTGCCCTGCGGGGTGGCCTGCTCCCGCCGCTCCACAATCGCCCGGCTGCGTGGCCCGGGGATGGCGGTGACGAGGCGGATGCTGGTCGCGGTGGTGGTCATGGTCCTGATTATCACACTCCTTTAGCGCTCGTAGACGACCGCGCCGTTTACAACCGTCGTCGCCACCCGGATGTCGCCGATGGGAGTGGCGATGAAAGGGTTGTGCTCAAGTACAACGAGGTCGGCCCTCTTTCCCACCTCGAGGGTGCCCGCCTCGCCTTCAATCCGGTTGACGCGAGCAGAACCGAGGGTGAAGGAGGTGAGTGCCTCATCCAGGGTGAGCGCCTGATCCGGTTGGAAGGGCTCCCGATCCCGATGGGCGGGGTGACGGCGGGTCACTGCCACCTCGATTTGGGCCATCACATCAGCGGTCGACACCGGCCAGTCCGAACCCATAGCGAGCGGCACTCCCCTGTCGAGCAGCGCGCGGAAGGGGTATTGATTCACCGCCGACCGAGAGCTCAGAAAGGGCAGGGTCAGCTCGGTCATCTGCGGTTCGTTGCAGGCCCAAAGCGGTGAGACATTGGCGCTCGTTCCGGTAACCACGAATCGGCGCAGGTCGGCGGGATCGATGACCTGCAAGTGGGCGATGTGATGGCGCAGTCCCGAGCGAACCTTTAGGGGTTCGAGGGCGTCGAGTGCGTTCCGAACCGCCCGACTGCCGATGGCATGGAAGTGGCACTGAAAGCCGAGTCGATCGAGGCGGGCCACGATCGCGATCAGATCGACCGGGTCGATGAAGTCGATCCCGGCGTTGCCGGTCGGGGATCCGGCGACGTCGAGATAAGGCTCGAGCATGGCGGCGGTGTAGTTCTCGACGATTCCGTCGAGCATCAACTTGACCGACGTGGGTCGGTACCCGGGAGCCATTTGGGCGCGGCGGCCCAGGAGTTCTTCGATTTGGTCGAGTCCTCGCTGGCGCTCCCACCAGAGAGCTCCAACAACCGAAGTCCGCAGATCGCCCCGACCGGCCACGTCGAGATAGGCGTGGTCCTGAGGGGGTTGGACGTCGGCGTCCTGCCATCCGGTTATCCCGCAGGAAAGGAGGTACTCCTGGCCGGCAAGTAGCGCCTGCTCCCAATCGCGACCAGTCACCGGGGGAAGGACCGTCTCTACCAACGACATCGCCCCCTCGTGCAGCGTCCCCTGTGGTGAGCCATCCGGGTTGCGTTCGATCCTCCCATCGGACGGATCGGGGGTGGCGGCGTCGACACCGGCCAGTTCAAGGGCACGGCTGTTCACCCAGGCGCCGTGGCCATCCCGCATCAACATGAAGGCGGGACGGTCGGGCAAGACCTGGTCGAGGAGGCGGGCCGCAGGAGTGCCGCCCGGGAACCATTCCAACGACCATCCCCCACCCCAGATCCACGGCAGCTCCGGGTTCGCCGCTGCATAGGCCGCCACAGCCTCTAACGCCGAACCGGCGTCGGTAGCGCCGGTCAGATTGCAACGCATCAGCTTGAGGCCGCCTGAAATCGGATGGACGTGGGCGTCGATGAAGCCCGGACAAATCAGGCCATCGGCCCCATCGATCAATGTTGTCCGCGGACCGCGGTGACGGCGCAGGTCCGAGCCCACCTCGAGAATCCGCCCGTGGCTGACGGCCACCTCCCCGCGAAAAGGTGCGTCTCCGGTGGCGGTGAATACCCAACCGCCGTGAACGATCAGATCGGCCGCCATCAGACGGGCTTACCGTACCGCGAGGGCCGGTTTCTTTGTGCTTTATGCTGGCCTGCCAACTGATAGGTGTGGGCTTGGGCCGTCGAACCAATCTCGCCTTGCTGATCCTGCTACCCGGGGCGGTCCTCACCGGTCTGTTCGCCAACACGATCGGCCTCGACTGGGGGCTTGACCCGGCGATGATCCACGGTGCCGTCGCCCTGGCCATTCTCCTGCTGGCGCCGTGGAAATCGATTGTGGTGCGCCGTGGCCTCGCCAGGCCCAAGCGACGGCCAACACATTTCCAATCAGTGGCCCTGCTCGCGCTGGTTCTCATCGCCCTTACCACGGGTTTGCTCCACTCGACCGGTCTCACCGACCACATAGGTTTCCTCACCGTGATGCAGGTCCACATCGGGGCCGCCCTGCTGGCCCTGCCGTTGGCCTACAGCCACTATCGACGCCATCAGGTGCGCCTGAGATCGACCGATCTGGGACGCCGAGCCTTCGTTCGCACCGCCGGGCTCGCTGCCTCGGCGGCGGTGATGTGGGCCGGGTGGGAAGGAGTCGCCAGGGCGACTCGCCTACCAGGAGCGAATCGTCGTTTCACCGGTTCACATGAGCGGGGTTCTCATCGACCGGAGGTGATGCCGGTCACCTCCTGGCTGGACGACCGCGTGCCCGTGGTCGATTCCGCGCAATGGAGTCTGTCCTTGGCGGGCAGGAGCTTGAGCCTCGATGAACTGAACGCCCTCCCCCACGAGAGGATCGGGGCTGTGCTCGACTGCACCAGCGGTTGGTACGCGGATCAGGACTGGTCGGGAGTCCGCCTCGACCGGTTGATCGATGCCGGCGAGCGGCGCAGCCTTGAGGTGCGATCGCTGACCGGGTATTCGCGGCGTTTCCCCACCCGTGACCTCGACCGGGTGTGGCTCGTCACCGCGGTGGGTGGAAAGCCGCTGTCCCCGGGCCACGGATACCCCGCCAGGGTGGTGGCACCCGACCGGCGTGGCTTCTGGTGGGTCAAATGGGTCGACTCGATCGAGTTGTCGGATCGGCCCTGGTGGCTGCAGCTTCCGTTCCCCGCCACCTGACCGATGAGTTTCGATCAGCGCCGGCGTTTCACTATCAATCGGGCTCAACAAGAACCCGCATAGCAGGAGGAACACAGTGGATATGAAGCTTGAATTGGTTTTGATTCCGGTGGCCGACGTGGATCGCGCCAAAGACTTCTATACCGAGAAGGCCGGCTTCGTCCTTGACGTCGACCACCAGCCCAACGAACACTTTCGGGTGGTGCAGATGACCCCGCCGGGCTCGGCCTGTTCAATCACCATCGGAATCGGGATCACCGACGCGACTCCCGGTTCCTACCGCGGCACCCATCTGGTGGTCAGCGACATCGAAGCCGCCCGCGCCGAGCTGGTCGAACGGGGGGTGGAGGTAAGCGATGTGCGTCATATGACCCCGGAGGGCTGGAAGTCAGGTCCCGATCCGGAGCACCGTGACTATGGCTCGTTCGCCGATTTCAGTGATCCCGACAAGAACACCTGGGTCCTGCAGGAAGTTGGGCACCTCGCCCGCTGAAATGGTCACCGCCGCTCCCCTCAGCGTCGATCGGGCCGACTTCTCGGCCTTGGCCGAGCGCCACCGGCGGGAGATACACGTCCACTGCTACCGGATGCTCGCCTCGTTCGACGACGCCGAAGACGCCGTGCAAGAAACCTTCCTACGTGCTTGGCGCAGCCGCGACAGCTTCGAAGGCGAGACGCTCTTCCGGGCATGGCTGTACAGGATCGCCACCAATGTTTGCCTTGACACCATCAGGCGTCGTTCTCGCCGGTTGACTGCCTTGCACTCGTTCGCCGAGGTTCCCTGGCTGCAGCCGTACCCGGACGAGCTGCTGGATGAGGTCACGAAGGAGGGCTGTCATCCCGAGTCGATCGCCGTCGATCGAGAGACGATTGAACTCACCTTTCTCGCTGCGCTGCAGGTGCTGCCCCCACGTCAGCGGGCGGTCTTTATCGCCCGGGATGTGCTCGATTGGTCGGCGGCCGAAACGGCGTTGCTGCTCGACACGAGCGTGGCCGGGGTGAACAGTGCCTTGCAAAGGGCAAGGGCAACGATGCGTGATCGTCTCAGTCCCGAGCGCAGCACATGGTCGGCGGGAGAGCCGAGCGCCGAGGAGCGGGATCTGCTCGAACGATTCATCGATGCTCACGAGCGGATGGACGCCGCAGCTGCGGTGGCGATCTCAGCCACCGACATCCGGGTCACGATGCCGCCCGACCAGATGTGCTTCGACGGGCTCGACTCGATACAGCCGCTGCTCGAGCGGGCATTCGGTCCCGATCGGGACGGAGACTGGCGCCTGGTTCCGACCTGGGCCAACCGGATGCCCACCGCCGCCAGCTACCTCCGCCGACCTGGCGACACCGAGTTCCGCGCCTTCAAGTTCGACGTGTTGCGGATAGAAACCGGCCGTATCGCCGAGATCACCACCTTCGGCGCAGGGTTGTTCCCGGTCTTCGGCCTCGCCCCGACGCTGTGAACCTCGCTCGCTACAAGATGGGGCATCATCCGGCCTGAGGCGCCGAGGACCTCGCTCGGCCCTGGGCAAGCGAATTTCAGGAAATCGTCCAGCCCGTACTGGTCGCGGACTAAAAGCCACACTTCGGAGATCTTTCCGTCGCGGGTATGCATAGGCGCAACGGCCTGCCATGAATAGGAACGGCCCGTGCGGTGGTCGTGACGGTGAGGACCTGCACAGCATGATCATCGCTGCCGAAGGCGTCGTGGAGCTCGCGGGTTACTGTCGCATCCTCCCCCATCAGCCGACCGAGCTCTTGAAGAAATTCCTCGAGGCCGAGGTGCGGGCGGAGATGGAGAGCCGACGGTTGGCCCAAGGTTGAAAACCAATGAACAGATCATCCGTGCTTGGGTTCGAGAGAGTGATTCCGGCACATCGCAAACCGGGTGGTCATAAATTCACCTTCCTCAGCCACGAGATCTTCGACTGGCTCATCAGCGACCGCTACGAGCCCGAATAAGGACCGCGCGGAGCTGCGAGGGCTCCGTGCTGTCTCGCTTCGTGTCAGGCTGACGCCGGTTGGCGAAAGTCGACCACAAGCTCCAGGCCGAGCGCTTCGGCTGCCCGGTGCAAG
>JBQTHI010000005.1:0-2633 GCA_052390035.1 Actinomycetota bacterium
TCACCAACGCTGCTTGACAAACATAGGAGCATCGAACGGTTCCATCGGATCCTCCTCGAAGAATGGGCCTATATCCGCCATTGGAACTCAGAAACCGAACGTCACCAGGCCTACACGGGGTTCATCCACTTCTACAATCACCACCGACCCCACGGATCACTGGCCTGGGCCACCTCCATTCACATCATCCGGGACAACCTCCCCGCAGAGCACAGCTAGTGAGCAACCCTCCAGCTTCGGGAGCTTCCGCCGCGCCACATTCGCCGTAGGTGTTCGAGGTCAAGTTGCCGCCGAACACATCCCTGGTGAACTCCATCGCCTGACGAGCGTCGCCGGCGAAGTTGACGTAGTGGTTCGGATGAGTGGTCCTTAGATGCTCCTTCATGTGGGAATGGGTCTGGATCGATCAAATCCCTGACTCTCTTCATGGTGATGGTCGACGAGTATCGATCGACGAACGCGACGTAGATGTTGGGACGGGGACTTCTGAGTAGCCTGCCGAGCCGATGAACTGTCCGTCTTGTGGTGCCGACAACTCGCCGGAGCACAAGCACTGCTCGGCGTGTGGAGCCCGGCTGGAACGGCCCTGTCCGGGTTGCGGCAAAGTCAACCCGGCCGACCACCGGTTCTGCTCCGAGTGCGGGGAGGCAATGGAGTCCGCATCGACGACCACCACCACGACCCGTCCTCGCGGTGAAGAGCGTCGCTTCGTCACCGCTCTGTTCGCCGATCTGGTCGGGTTCACACCGATGACTGAATCCACCGACGCCGAGGAGGTACGCCGCCTTCTCACCCGTTACTTCGACCAGGCCCGCCAGATCATCGAAGGCTTCGGGGGAGAGGTCGACAAGTTCATCGGCGACGCTGTCACCGCCTTTTGGGGGGCCCGGGTCAGCCACGAGGACGACCCCGAGCGGGCGGTGCGGGCCGGCCTGGAGCTAGTCGACTCGGTCGCCGTCCTCGGAGAGGAACTCCGGGTGCCCGAGTTAGCCGCCAGGGTAGGGATCTTGTCGGGGGAGACGGCGGTTGGTCCCGGAGGCAATCAGCAGGGGTTGATCATCGGCGACATCGTGAACACCGCCGCCCGCCTGCAGACGGTGGCCGCGCCGGGGACGGTCGTCGTCGGCGACTCGACCCGGCGGCTGACCGCGGACTCGATCGAATATGCGAGCCTCGACCCCCAGATCCTCAAAGGGAAGACCTCGCCGGTTCCCGCCTGGCAGGCCGTCGGGCTCGTCTCGGCTCGGGGAGGTCGGACGAGAACACACGGTCATGAGGGGCCCTTTGTCGGCCGGCAGGAGGAGCTGAGGTTGCTCAAGGATCAGCTGACCGTTACGGGCCGGGAGCGGAGGCCGCGGCTCGTCTCGATCATCGGCGAGGGGGGAATCGGCAAGAGCCGATTGCTGTGGGAGTTGGAAACGTACGCCGCCGGCCTGGCCGAGAGCATCCACTGGTTGGAGGGACGCTCCCCAGCCTACGGCGAAGGGGTCACTTTCTGGGCCCTGGGAGAAATGGTCCGCCAGTTGGCCGGCATGGCTGAGACCGCCGACGCCGCCACCAGCCTCACCCGGCTGCGGGCCACCCTGTTTGATTATGTGCTCGACGACGATGACCGGCGGTGGATCGGCCCCAGATTGGAGGGTCTGCTCGGCCTCGCCCCGGTTCCCGCCGGAGACAGAGACGAGCTGTACGCCGCGCTGCGCATGTTCTTCCAGCGAATCGCCGAGCAAGGCACCACGGTGCTGGTCTTCGAGGATTTGCAATGGGCGGATCCGGGACAAATGGATTTCATAGAGCAGCTCGTCGAGCGCTCACCTCGCAATCCGCTGCTGGTGATCACCCTCGCCCGTCCCGCGCTCCTCGACCGCTATGCCGGTTGGGGAGCGGGAAAACCCAACCATCTATCGACTTACCTGGGACCGCTGGCGGAGGCCGACATCGCCGAGCTGGTCCGCGCTCTGATACCCGATCTGGCCGACAGAGACGTGGAGCGCATCGCTGAGGCTTCGGCCGGGGTGCCGCTCTATGCGGTGGAACTGGTCAGGACATGGATCGCCGCGGGGCGGCCGGCATCCGACCGGGGCTCTGGTCTTGTGATCCCCGACTCGTTGCAGTCGGTGATCGGCGCCCGACTTGATCTCCTCGACCCGGCCGACCGGGGGTTGCTCCAGCAGGCTTCGATCCTCGGGCAGACCTTCGCCATCGATGCCCTGGTGGCTCTGTTCAGCGACGAGGCACCAGGCGCCGATGTCGTGCAGGCGGCTCTCGACCGCTTGGTGCGAGCGGAAGTCCTGGCGGTGGAGGACGATCCAACCTCTCCCGAGCGCGGCCAGTACCGGTTCATCCAAGAGCTCATCCGCGAGGTGGCGTACGGCCGGTTGACCAGGGCCGACCGGCGAGCCAAACACCTTGCCGCCGCCCTCTACATGCAAGGGTGGGACGACCCCGAGCTGGCCCCGGTGGTCGCCTCCCACTATCTCCGCGCCTACCAGGCCGACCCGGGCCACTCCCCCGAGTTGGCTGAACAGGGAATCGAGGCGCTGAGATAGGGCGCCGGTGGGGGGGGCCGAGGCCACACCCCCCCTCAGGGCGGCACTCGTTTAAGTCACGACGGCGCCCGGACCAACCCCCCC
>JBQTHI010000006.1:0-4706 GCA_052390035.1 Actinomycetota bacterium
CCTCGTCATTCCCGGTGATTTGGGGGACCCCTGCGGTAAGGATCATCTTCCCGCCGTCGGGGGCGATCTCGGTGGCGAGGAATGTCACCCCGAGTACATCGACCGCCTCTTGAACCGCACGAACCAACCGGTCGAGAACGCCTGCTGCTCTTGCCGCCCCCCGCTCTGAGACCAAACGATCGAACCCCGTGTAATGGATGAACGCCACCGCGGCAGCGCGATGTTCGGGTTCGACGGCTCCCCCCTCCAGCATCCCCCGAAGTGCGGCCGGAATGAACTGGCTCAAATCGCCTCCGGGACTGGTGGCCGCTCGGAATTCGAGTCGGTCGCCCCCGGGCGCTCCGCGAAGCAAAAACCCGGGGCCGCGGGCCAACCCCACGCTGCCCCTCGGAAGGGCCTTTGCCGTCTCCGGGCTGAGCAACACCTGCCCCGCCGTAGCGGCCGATTCCATCTCGACGGTGCGGGTGGCGGCCTGTCCTGCGACGATCAGTTCTCGGTGGGAGCCGCCCACCAGCAGAAAGTCGAATAGGCCGGAATGCACACCCACCGACATCCGTAACGACACCTTGCCGGCGGTGGTTTGGAAAACGCCGATCTGTCGCAACTTGGCCCTCATGGCATGGGCTGCCGCCGCAGCTCGCAGCGGGTGCCCTGGTTCGGTGAATAGAAGAAGAAGGGCGTCGCCTCCAAACTTGAGCAGGTTGGCCCCGAAGGAATATGCCTCGGGGAGTAACTGTCCGAAGGTGTTGTCGATCACCTCGGTCACTTCTTCGGCCCCAACGGTGCCGTGCCGAGCCAGGCGCTCAGACATCTTGGTGAAGCCCGAGATGTCGACAAAGACCATTGAGCCATCGATACTGCGATGAAGCTCACCGGGGGCGTCCTCATCCCAATATCGGACCAGCCGCGGCAGATATGGCTGAAGTCGATCCGACTCGACGCTCATGAGCTTGACCATAGCCGTTGCGCTAAATGGCCTTTGACCGGTCTCTCAGAGGTGACGCCCGTTATCCTCGCCGCCAGCCGATAGGAAGAACCAGTCGAGAGGAAAAATGGACAAGCTTGATGCCCTTCGCACGTCGTCGTTAATGCGGGCCTTGTCCGACAATGAACTGCAGTCCCTCGCCAGCATCGCCAACGAGCGGGAATTCTCTCCTGGCCAGCGGCTGATCAACGCCGGGGATACCGGTGCGGTCGCCATGTATGTCATTCTCGAAGGCAAGGTGGAGGTGGCGCGCCAGGGGACCCATCTTTCGGTCCTCGGCCCGGGCAACCACATCGGGGAGATGGCGCTTTTGGCCCCCGATGACATGCCCCGCACCGCCGATGTCACCGCCGTCGAGCCCACCAGGGTGCTCCAAATCGCCAAGTGGGACATCTTCCCCTTCCTCGACACCAACCCCGAGGTGGCCAAGGCTCTGATTACCGAGTTGGCGCGGCGGTTGGCGCTGGCCGATGATCGGCTGATCCGGATCCTGGCAGGCGAGCCTTCTTAGCGGGTCCGCCGCACCTGGGGCAACACCTCGGAGCGCAATACCAGCTCCGGCCGGTATGAGCGATGGAGCTGTTCGATCCGCCGATCGGTTTCGGCCTGTTGTCTGGCCATCGTCTGGCGGAGCTCGTCGACCTCCCGGCGGAGCCGCTCTAGCTCCCGCTGGAGGTCGAGCACCTGTTTGACCCCTTCCAGGTTGAGCCCCCGGTTGGTCAGCTCCTGGATGAGGGTGAGGCGGTCGATGTCCGCCTGTGAATAGCGGCGGGTACCGCCCGGGGTGCGATAAGGATCGATCAGCCCCTTCCGTTCGTAAATGCGCAGTGTCTGGGGATGCATTCCGGCAAGCTCGGCGGCGACCGAGATGACAAACACCGCGGTGGTCCGCTTCTCGCTCATGGGCTCACCTGCGAGGTGGCGGTGAGGTGGGCGCGCAGATCGGCGGTCTCATGGGTCGCCAACTCTTCGAGCAGCTTTCGTTCAGCCTTCGAGATCTTGCGAGGAACCACAACTTCGACCCTGACGAACAGATCCCCGGCCCCCTTCCGCTCAGGTTTGACTCCCCGACCCTTGACCCGGAATGTCTTTCCCGACGGAGTCCCGGCGGGCACCTTGATCGACACCTTGCCGTCGAGGGTGGGGACCTCGATGGTGGTGCCCAACGCTGCCTCGGTGAAGCTGATAGGAGCCGTGATGGTGAGATCGTCCCCCTTGCGGGTGAAAAGTGAGTGGGGAGTCACGTGGACCGTCACCAGGAGGTCGCCGGCCGGCCCACCGTTGCGGCCCAATCCACCTTTCCCGGCCAGCCGGACAGTCGCACGGTCTTTGATTCCTCCGGGAATCTTCACCTTGATGGTGCGGGTGCGGACCTCCGTTCCCCTTCCCCGGCATTGGGTACATGGATTGGTGACCAGACGGCCGCTTCCTCCGCATTGCGGGCAGGGCTGGCTGAATGAGAACACCCCCTGGTTTTGAGCGACCACCCCGGCGCCTCCGCAGGTGGGGCACACCTCGACCGGGGTGCCCGGCTCGGCGCCGGAGCCGCCGCAACGGGAGCAGGGGGCCTCCCCCCGGATCGACACCGACGTAACCAGACCTTGCACCGCCTCATCGAAGGAAATCGTCAGCTCGGCGTTGTGGTCGGCTCCCCGTTGCGGGCCTCTCCGTGACCGGGCACCGCCGAACCCGAATAGGTCACCGACTCCTCCGAAGAGGTCACCCAGGTCTTCGACCCGAACCCGCTGGCCTCCGGTAAAAGGACTGGCCCGTCCGCCATCAAATCCGCGGTATGCACCCGACTCGACAAGCTGGCGGAGCTGGTCGTATTGCTCTTTCTGCTCGGAATCGGATAAGACCCCGTAGGCCTCGGAGATGTCTTTGAACCGTTCTTCGGCCGTGGGGTCGCCCGGGTTGGCGTCGGGGTGAAACTTCTGCGCCAGCTTGCGATAGGCGCGTTTGATCTCCTCGGGGCCGGCCGTGTTGGTGACGCCGAGGACCTTGTAGAAGTCTTTGTCCACCCAGTCGCGGTTCATGCCGGTTCGATCATTCCTCCGGGGACCGCTCCTCCGCCTCGGTGGCGGTTACCGCCACCAGGGCCGCTCTCAACACCTTCCCGCGCAATCGGTAGCCGCGGCGCAGCTCTTCGGTGACGATCAGCGGACCGTTTCCTTCACCGGTGGTCATCACCGCCTCGTGGATCTCGGGATCGAAGGTTTCGTCCCAGCTCGGGATCGGCTGGAGCCCTTCTTTGGCCAGGGCGTCGAGCAGTTGGGCATGGGTGCTCCGCATTCCCGCCAGCAGCTTCTCCTCGGTTTCGGAGCGGGGCTCTGTCGCCATCGCCGCGTCAAAGCTGTCGAGCACCGGCAACAGCTCTCTAACCACACGTTCGGCGGCTCGTTCCAGCACCCCGGCCAGTTCGCGTTGCGAGCGCTTTCGGTAGTTGTCGAAGTCGGCCGCCACTCGGCGCAGATCATCGAGGTATTGGTCGGCATCCTGACGAGCCTCCGCCACGGCGGTCAATGCCAGTGGCAGGGCCTCGTCGGGCTCGTCGGGAAGATCCAGTCCCAACGATTGGGCAGTCGGGATCTCCTCCTCGGGAAGCACCTCGGCTTCGACGATCTCGATACGCGGGAAATCAGATTGTTTACTCATGATCGATCTCCGGGTGAAGGCACCTCAGGCGCCCTCACCATCGTCGACGATCTCGGCTTCCACGACATCGTCGTCCGAGCCGGGTCCGCCCGCACCGCTTTGGCCTGCCGCCTGGCCCGCCTCCTGGTACATGCGGCTGAAGGCACCCTGGCTGGCCGTGACCAGTGCCTCGATCAGTGAGCGGACCTTGGCAGTGTCGGCGCTCTGGTCATCGAGCGATCCCTTCAGGGCGGCGAGCGCCGACTCGATCTTCGACTTTTCGTCCTCGGATAGCTTCTCGCCCTGCTCCTTCATGACCTTGTCGGTCTGATGAACCAACTGGTCACCCTGGTTGCGAGTCTCAATCAGCTCGCGACGTGTCCGATCCTCCTCGGCGTACGACTCGGCGTCTTTCACCATCCGGTCGATATCGTCCTTGGCCAGGGCGGTGCCGCCGGTGATGGTCATCGCCTGTTCCTTGCTGGTTGCCATGTCCTTGGCGTGGACATTGACGATGCCGTTGGCGTCGATGTCGAAGGTGACTTGGATCTGAGGGATGCCCATCGGTGCAGGCGGAATGCCGGTTAGGCGGAACTTGCCCAGGCTCTTGTTATCGGTGGCCATGGTTCGCTCACCTTGGAGCACGTGAATCTCCACCTCAGGCTGGTTGTCTTCAGCGGTGGTGAACGTCTCGGTTCGGCGGGTGGGGATGGTGGTGTTCCGTTCGATCATCCGTGTCATCACCGCCCCCTTGGTCTCGATGCCGAGGGTCAGCGGGGTGACGTCGAGCAGCAGGATGTCTTTGACGTCCCCCTTGAGGACACCGGCCTGGATGGCGGCGCCAGCGGCGACCACTTCGTCGGGGTTGACTCCCTTATGAGCATCTTTGCCGGTGAGTCCCTTGACCATTTCCTGCACGGCCGGCATCCGCGTGGAGCCGCCCACCAGGACTACGTGGTCGATGCCCGACCCGTCCTTGGCGCCGGCGTCCTCGAGCGCCTGCTTGGTCGGACCGACGAGCCGGTCGAGCAGGCTGGCGCAGAGCTCGTTGAGCTTCGCGCGGGTCAGCCGCTCGTTGAGGTGCTTC
>JBQTHI010000007.1:0-92154 GCA_052390035.1 Actinomycetota bacterium
GACGGGATCGTTTTGCGGTTCCCCGATGCTGACACGGCCCCGGGCCTCGATGATCTCACCCTCGATCCCGAGGAGGTGCGGCCCCTCCTGGAAGAACACCTGGCGGGCACTGCCCTCTTCGCCGGACGATTCCGGGAGGCGGCGGGACGGGCCTTGCTGCTGCCTCGTCGCCGGCCAGGCTCGCGCACCCCCCTGTGGCTTCAGCGCCGCCGCGCCTCCGACCTCCTGGCGGTCGCCCGCGAATACCCATCCTTCCCGATGATCCTCGAGACCTACCGAGAAGTACTCACCGACGACTTCGACCTCGCCAGCCTCGAAGAGGTGCTGACCGACATCCGGTCGCGCCGTATTCGGATAGTGGAGGTGGAGACAGCCACACCTTCCCCTTTTGCCTCATCGCTCTTGTTCGCGTTCGTGGCGGCGTTCCTCTACGAAGCCGACACCCCAATGGCGGAGCGAAGGGCGGCCGCGCTCACCGTCGACCGCGACATGCTGCGCAGCCTGCTCGGGGAAGGCGAACTGAGCGAGTTGATCTCGTCGGAGGTGTTGACGGCGGTCGAACTCGAGCTGCAGCGATTGACCCCGGAGCGCAAGGTTCGCCGGGCTGACGACCTTCCGGACCTTCTGCGGTCACTTGGCCCCCTCACCCTCGAAGACATCGAAGTCCGCACCGAGGGCCTGTCCGAAATCTTCGCCACCCTCAAAGACCTGGCGGCCGTCCACCGGATAATCCCCGTCCAGCTGGCCGGCCGTCAGACCTGGGCGGCGATCGAAGACGCCGGGCGGCTCCGCGACGCCCTTGGTCTACAACCACCCCCCGGCGTGCCGTATGTGTTCCTCGAGCCGGTCGCCGACCCGCTAGGTGATGTTCTCTCCCGCTTCGCCCGAACCCGGGCGACCTTCACATCGGAGGGCGCCGCATATTCGCTGGGTTTGCCCATCGCCGTAATAGACGCCGTCCTCGACCGGTTGGAACGGGTCGGACGCCTCGCCGCCGGTGTCTTCCGACCGGGGCATACCCGGGAATGGGTAGACCTGGATGTCCTCCGCCGGCTCAAGCGGCGGTCCCTGGCCACGCTCCGCAAGCAGATCGAACCAGTAGATGGCGCCGGGCTCGGCCGGTTCGCTCCAGTTTGGCAGCGGGCCACCGGCGAGCCGCCGCGGGGCAGGGCTGCCCTGGCCGAGGCGGTTCGCCGCCTGCAGGGGGTGGAACTGGCCGCCTCGGTGCTCGAGCGGGATGTGTTGTCCGCCCGGGTCGCTGAGCCCGCACCGATGCTCGATCAACTCATGCTCGAAGGCGAGGTGGTGTGGGCGGGGCGGGGGCCGCTGGGGGGCCGAGACGGCAAAGTCGCCCTGTACCTCCGCGCGCAGCTGCCCCTCCTCTGGTACCCACCCGATGGACGAGCTCCTGACTCGGAACCACACGAGCGTTTGCGTCATCACCTGTCGAGCCGGGGCGCCTCCTTCTTTGCCGATCTTTACCAAGGAGTCGGTGGCGGCGATCCGGGGCTGGTGCTCGACTCCCTGTGGGACCTCGTCTGGGCCGGTGAAGTGACCAACGACACGATGGCGCCCCTCCGAGCCTTCTCAGGTTCTCGGGGAAGCCGAAGGGCCGTTTTGCCAGGGGGAGGCGGTCGCATTCCCCTCGGCTCAAGCTTTCCCGCTCACGCCGCAGGGCGATGGTCGTTGCTGTCGGCGTCCGGGGGCCAAACAGCCCTTCCCGAACCGACCCTTTCTGTTGCTGCCTGGGCCGAGTGCCTGCTCGATCGCCACGGCATCGTCTCCCGCTCCCACGTCACCGGAGAAGGGTTACCGGGAGGCTTCAGCGGCATTTATCCGGTGCTGAGTCGCCTCGAGGAGATCGGACGAGTCAGGCGAGGGTATTTCATCGAGGGCCTCGGTGGAGCCCAGTTCGCCCTGCCGGGAGCCGTCGACCGTCTACGTAGCACGGCCTCGACCGGCGTCGTCGGGCTGGCGGCCACCGATCCGGCCAACCCCTATGGCGCTTCCCTTCCTTGGCCTGAGCCGGCTGAAGGGCGCCTGGCCCGGGCGGCGGGGAGCTATGTGTTTCTGGCCGAAGGGCGGCTCGCCGGTTATCTCGAACGGGGCGGCCGCCGCCTGACCATCCTCGACCCTGACCGGGACCTGGCAGGAGAGATGGCCCGCGAGCTGGCCGCCGTCGCCCGCCGCCAGCGACGATTGACCGTGGAGCGGATCGGTGACACCCCCGCCACCGAGAGCAGCCTCGCACCTGCCCTCACCGAATGGGGCTTCGTCCCGGCGGTGCGCGGCCTCACCTTTCGCGGTTGATCCGGCCTTACCCTTCCGCCGGTGACTGCCAAGCTGACCATCAGGCCCGGCCACCCCAACTTTCTCGATCTGCCGTGGGAAAAGCCGCTCGCCGATTGGTCGGTTCCGCATCTGCTCGACCTACCGAAGGGCATCAGTCGTCACGAGGTGCGGTTTGTCTCCTATCCGGCCGGCCTCTATGTCATAAAGGAGTTGGCCCTTCTTCCGGCCCGCAACGACTATTCGGTCCTCCGTGCCCTCGAAGCCGTCGGGGCACCGGCCGTGGTCGCAGTTGGTCTGGTGGAGGACCGGGCGATCGACCCCACGGAGGAGGCTTCGGCTGCACTGATCACCGCCTATGAGCGGTTCTCCTTCTCCTATCGAGAGATGCTGGCCGGCCATGGCTTTGGCCCTCGGCGGAATCAGATGCTCGACGCCTTTGCCGGGCTCCTCGTCGAGCTTCATCTGGCCGGCTGCTTCTGGGGCGACTGCAGCCTCTCCAACGTCCTCTATCGGTTCGATGCCGAGACGATCGACACCATCATGGTCGACGCCGAAACGGCCCAGATGGTCACCGGCGACCTGAGCGATGGTCGCCGTCTCGAAGACGTAGAGATCATGATCGAGAACGTTGCCGGGGGGATGGCCGATATCGCGGCCGAGGCGGCGGTCGACATTGACCAAGCCGACTTGGATCTCGGACTTGACATCGCCGAGCGTTACCGGAATCTTTGGTCGGAGGTGCGCCGGGCCGAAACGATTCGGAGCGATGAGCGGTATCGAATAACCGAGCGGATTGAACGGATCAACCGGCTCGGATTCGACGTCGATGAGGTGGATCTGGTCCCATCCGTCGACGACACGGCCGAGCTAATGATCAAGGTGAAGGTGGGCGGCCGTAACTTCCACGCCAACCGCCTGAAATCTCTAACCGGTATCGACGCCTTGGAGAATCAGGCGAGGGCGATACTTTCAGACGTCCTCTACTACTCCGCCCGTCTCGGCGGAATGTCGCCGACCGGGAAGGCGACACACGCCATCCGTTGGCGGGTCGGTGAGTTCGAACCGGTGCTGGCCCGCCTGGCTTCGACCAAGGGGGTTCACGACCCGGTCCAGGCCTATTGCGACCTTCTCAACCACCGGTACCTCCTGGCGTCGTCATTGCAACGCGACGTCACCACCGAGGAGGCGTTCGAAGATTGGGTGGCGGCAGGACGACCCGGATACCCACTGGGATGAACGTCATCGTACCTTGACGTTGGCCGCCTTCTTCTCCCGCTTGGCCTGCCGTTTCTCTTTGGGGGTTTTGGCGGCAGGCCGCTTGGTGTTTTTACCGCCCTTGTCCTTGTTACCCATCGGTGAGTCCTCCGTTGCCGTCAGGCACAGGGTAGGGCGAATCTGACTCGGCCGCCGGGGCCATCGTCGATGGCGATGCTCCCACCGTGCGCTTCGACGATGCCTTTGGCGATGGCCAGGCCCAACCCCGCCCCTCCCGAATCACGGCTCCTGGCGGCATCCGCCCTGACGAACCGATCGAAGGCCCGAGATCTCAGCCCTTCCTCGAAGCCGGGGCCTTGGTCGATCACCACTGTTTCGACCCGCCCATCGCAACGTGCCAGCTCGACTCTCACCTCGCCGGCCTCGGGGCTGTGGCGAACCGCGTTCATGAGCAGGTTGCGGAACACCCGTCCGAGGGCGGTCGGATCGCCCATGACGCCAACATGACCCGGGGCCTCGACCACCAAATGCACCCGGCGCTCCGCCGCCGCCGGCGCCACCGCTTCCACCGCCTCGTCGGCAAGCTCGGCCAGGTCGATGGCGATCGGTGACACTTCGAGACGCCCCGCCTCGATCCTCGACAAGAGGAAGAGGCTGTCGACCAGGTGCCGAAGGTACTCCAGATCTTTGGCCATCCCTCGCAAGTACGAGGCTGGGTCATCGGCGATCCCATCTTGAAGAGCCTCCACAGCCGCTTGCATCGATGACAGCGGGGTGCGGAGATCGTGTCCTATGGCGACCAGCAGCTGCCGTCTCTCGTCCTCTGACGCCGCCAGTTGGGACACCATCTGATCGAAGGCTCGAGCTGCCGTTCCCAGCTCATCGCCGCGGCCGATGCCGGTCCGGACGCTGAGATCTCCGGCCGCCACCCGCCCGGCAGTGTCGGAGAGCCTGGCCAGATCGCTGGTGAGGGGCCGAGCCACCGCCCCGGCCAGCACCCCGCCGAGGCCGACTCCCAACAAGAGTGCTACCAGCACCAGATACAGGTCGTGTTTCTCGATGAACATGGACAGGGCCGACACCGCCACCACCCCACCGGTTATCGCCACCGCCCCAAAGGCAACAAGGCGCAAGCTGGTCCTCAACGAACGAAGACTGCCGGTCACGCGCAAGGCGAAGAGAGCCGTCGCGAACGTCGCCGCAGCCATCAAACCGAAGACGAGGTAGAGACGGCCGCGGTCCGGAGCGGTGAGATTCATGGCGAGCTCCGCCACCGAGAGGCCCGCCGCCAGCACCACGATCACCGCCCATGCGAGGGTTTTCATGGCTCGAACCGGTACCCGATCCCCCAAACCGTCATGACCCAACGAGGAGCCTGGGGAAACTTCTCGATCTTCTGACGGACCCGTCTGACATGCACCGTCACGGTTGCAGGGTCCTGCCACTCGGGCGATGAGCCCCATACCTGTTCAAGCAGCTCTCCCCGGCTGAAAACCGTCGGCGCATGGCTGGCCAGGTACCAGAGCAGGTCGAACTCCCGGGCGGTCAGGTCCACGGACCTCCCCCCTACCAGCACCTCCCGGCTGGCGGGGCGGATCTCCAAGTCATCAAAGGTGAGCGCCGCCACGCCCGGCTTCGGTATCGACCTCCGCATGACCGAACGCACCCGGGCCACCAATTCTCGGGGAGAGAACGGCTTCACCACGTAGTCGTCAGCTCCCAGCTCAAGGCCCGAAACCCGGTCCGACTCCTCCGCCCGGGCGGTGAGGAGGATGACCGGCAGGCCGCCATCGCGACGTATCAGCCCGAGAAAATCGATGCCCGACATCCCCGGCAGCATCAGATCGAGCACCACCAGATCGGGCTTGAACTCGTCCAAGTACTGCCTGGCGGTGAGGCCGTCGGCGGCCGTCCTCACCCGGTAACCGTCGCGGGTGAGGTAGCCGGCAACCACTTCGCGTACCCTCGGCTCGTCATCGACTACGAGTATTCGTGCTCCTTCCGCGTTCGTTTCCACCGCCGGTGATGCTACGACGTGCCGGCCGCCGGCAATCTTTCGCGGTTGTGAAGAGACCGTTAAGAGTCGAGAAACACCGGCCGTGAAGGATCCGAAGGGTCGTACCTTGAACGGGATCACAACCGAAAGAGGAGATCCAACGTGACCGTACGACGCCCGGCGACAATCCTGACTGGTCTGCTGCTCGTTTTGGCCGCATGCGGGGACGCCGCCACCACTACCGCTCCGCCGACCCCCACTTCTGCGGTTCCGGCTACCACAGAAGCCATGGGAGACGTGCTCGAGGTGGCGGCCGTCGAAGGTGATCTCAATACTTTCCTGGCCGCGCTCGAAGCGGCCGGCATCATGGAGGACTTCCACGGAGACGGACCCTTTACCCTGTTCATCCCCACCGACGCAGCCTTCGCCGCCTATTTGGACGAGGCGGGCATGAGCCAGGCAGAGGTCTTCGCCGGTGCCGAGATGCTCCAGGCCATCCTCAACTACCACATCGTCAACATGGCGGAGGACAGCGAGATGGTGATGGGGATGGCCGGCCAATCGTTTACCACTGCCAGCGGGCAGCCCCTCCAAGTGACCGTTGAAGGTGAAACGGTGATGATCGGCGAAGCGACGATCGAGCGCTACGACCTGCACGCCTCGAACGGAGTCATCCACGTTATCGACACCGTGCTGATGCCCCCGGAGGCGTAAGCCGACCTAGGCGTTGACGGTCTGGGTTGAAGGTTCGAGCAGGTCGTAGGTGGTGCTGCGTCGGGCAGGTCGGCGGGCGGCTTTGGTTATCACATCGACGAACTGCTCGGGGCTGACCTCCTGGCCGTGCTCGGCCCCGGCCGAGCGGGTGATTATCTCCCCCATCAAGGTGCCGCCGAGATCGTTACAGCCGGCCTCCAAGAGGCGGGCGCCGCCGTCAAGCCCGAGCTTTACCCAGGATGCCTGAATGTTGGGTATCAATCCATCAAAGGCGATGCGGGCGATGGCGTGCACCAGCACGACCTCGTCCCAGGTGGGACCCGGCCGGGAAAGGCCTCGCAGATAGATCGGCGCTCCCATGTGAACGAAGGGAAGCGGCACAAACTCGGTGAACCCCCCGGTACGCCGTTGGATCGCCCTGATCACCTCGAGGTGGTTGGCCCAGGCTGAGGGATGATCGATGTGCCCGAACATGAGGGTGGCGGTGGCCCGCAACCCCAACTGGTGGGCGGTGATCATCACCTCCGCCCACTGGGATGTACGGATCTTGTCGGGACAGAGAAAACGTCGCACCGAGTCGTCGAGCACCTCGGCCGCGGTCCCTGGAAGGCTTCCCAAACCCGCGTCCCTTAGGCGGGTCAAAAACGAACGGACGGACAGGCCCAGAGTCTGGGCGCCCTGCCAGACCTCGAGGGGCGTGAAGCCATGAATGTGCATGCCGGGCAGCCGGGCCTTGATTGCTTCCACGACTTCGAGGTAGAAATCGCCTGTGAAATCGGGATGAATCCCCCCTTGCAGGGTGACTTCGGTGGCTCCCCGGTCCCAAGCCTCCTGGGCCAAACCCACGATGCCCTCGAGGGGTATGAGGTAGGGCTCCTCACGCAGGTTGAGGCTGCGGGGCCCTTTGGAAAAGGCGCAGAACCCGCAGCGGAAATAACATTGGTTCGTGTAGTTGATGTTGCGGTTGATGACGTAGGTGACGGTGTCGCCGACGGAATCGGCCCGCAGCTGGTCGGCCGTCCAGGCGATAGCGTCGACCTGGGCACTGCGGGCACCGAACAGCCTCTCGACCTCGTCCCGGCTGGGGGGCGAGCCTTGGAGCGAACGCTCGAGAATCGGACCAAGATCGTCGGCTGCCTCCAATGCGGAGGGGCCCGCCCCCTCCATCCACGCCTTGTCCGTCCATTGCGCCGAGAGCCGGTTTTTCGGAACCGGCACCGCCAGGTTTCGACCGGGCGCCCAATCGACCCGGGGGCGCACCGCTCCCGAGCCGTCGACCTGGTGGAGCCAAGCGGAGAAAGTCTCTTTGCTGAAAGCCTCCCGCACCTCGTCAATCGGAACGCCGAGCGGTAGGGCGCTACGTTCGACCAGGATGAACGGTGACAGGACCTTCCGGAGTTCGGCGATGGCCTCGGTGTCCCAATCGCGGAGCAAGAGATCGGTGGCACCGGCCTCGACCGCCGCCCTTGCCTGGGCATTGTCGTCGACAAAGACCGACACCTGCGAGGTGATGCCTGGCAACCCACACAACGCGGCCATCTCACCAACCCGGCTGCGCGGAGAGCGGACAAAACGAGCCCCGGTCCGAGCCAGCGCATCGAGCACCGACTCCCTCGACTCGCTTCCGGCGTCGACGGTGAGCCGCCAGCCGGAGACGTCAGCGGTCAGGGCGTCGGCGGGCCGCAAGATCCATGCGGCTACCGGGCCGCGGTCGCCGTTCGGCGGGGCGGCCGCGGTCAGTAGCAAGCCATCAGAGGCAGCCGCACGCGCCTCTGCATCGGTGGGCGCCTCCATCTCCAAGACGGTGGTGCCCTCTCGCCACCTGCTGGTGGCGGTCAGTTGGCCGATGGTTGCAGTCGGGCGCAGACGGCAGAACGTGACGATCAAATCGATGCTCTCTGCACCGCCCAAGCGTAACCCCGACCGTCGCATGCCTCTACCACCTGCGGAAGCAGTTCGGGATCGAGCCACTCTTCGTTGATGAACTCCGGGTAGACGGGAAGCCGCGCCACCAATTCGAATCCGGCGGCTTCGGTTCGCCCCGCCAACTCGTCCAGGTGCGGCCACGGCTGCTCGGGATTGACCCAGTCGATGGTCAGCGGGCTGACCCCACCCCAATCGTTCACCCCTGCATCGAGGTAGATCTCGAACCGGTCGGTGAGATTGGGTGGCACCTGGAGGTTCATCTCCGGGCCAAGAAACCACCGGGCGATAGCAATCACCCGCTGAAGGAACACTGGAAGGGGCTCGGCGTGGCGCCGCATCGGGGTGTTGGCCTTGGCCCGGAAGTTCTGGATTATCA
Source organism: Actinomycetota bacterium (assembly GCA_052390035.1). Lineage (GTDB taxonomy): Bacteria > Actinomycetota > Acidimicrobiia > Spongiisociales > ZC4RG35 > JBQTHI01. The sequence goes on from JBQTHI010000007.1 coordinate 8,520, forward strand.
CCTCTTGAACACAGCCCCATTGCCGCTGGCGCTCGGCCAGAGCAGTAATCGAGTCGACGATCTCGGTGTCGGTCTCTCCGATCCCGATCAGGATGCCCGTGGTAAAAGGCACCCGCAAACGTCCGGCGGTGTCGACGACTTCGAGTCGGAGGGTGGGATCTTTGTCTGGACAGTCGAAGTGGGGCATCCCCGGTTCGAGCAGACGTCGGGACACATTCTCCAACATGAGGCCCATCGAGGGATTGAAGGGCCGCAACCGCGTCATCTCGCCTTCGCTCATAAGACCCGGGTTGGCATGTGGGAAGAGCCCGGTCTCTTCAAGCACCGCCCGGCTCATCGACACCACATACCCGATCGTTGAAGTTTCGCCATGGGCGTCCAGGAACTCGACGGCCTGTGGCCAGCGGTCCTCCGGTCGGTCTCCGAGAGTGAAGAGCGCCTCGGTGCAGCCATGTTGGCGGCCCGCCGCCGCCACCGCGAGTACCTCTTCCGGCTCGAGGTACATCCCGCCCTGGCCCGGGGGCTGGGCAAATGTGCAGTAGGTGCAACGGTCCCGGCAAAGGGTCGTCAGCGGGATGAAGACCTTGCGGCTGTAAGTGACTGTGTGACCTTTGCCATCGTCGCGCAGCTGGCGGGCGTGGGCCAGCAACGGCGCCGGGTCGACCTCACCTTCCAGGTAGGCGAGGGCAAGTTCGGGGTCGGGAGGCGGGTGAGCCATCTGTCAAGAGATCTGGGACGCCCCGGCCCCAATAACCCCTCCGTCGACGGGAAGAACCACCCCGGTGATCCACGAGGCGGCATCGGAGGCGAGGAACACGATCGCCCGGGCGACATCGTCGGGCTCGCCCAGACGACCTAGCGGATGGCCGGCGGCGGCCACTGATTCCTGGTCCTGCCACAAGGAGCCTGCCAGCCGGGTTTTGACGACTCCGGGGGCGACCGCATTGACCCGGATACGGGGGGCGAGCTCGAAGGCAAGCTGTCGGGTGAGGTGGGCAAGAGCTGCTTTGGAAATGTTGTAGGCGCCGAGGATGGCGGCCGGACGCAAGCCACCGACCGATGAAACGTTGACTATGGAACCGCCGTGGTCAGCCATCCATTGCCCGACGGCCTGCTGGCACCAGACCAGGGGTGCGCGCTGGTTGACCGCCCAGGTCTTGTCAACCGCACCCATCTCCACCGTGGCAAGCGGTCCCGCCGCCGGGTTGGTCCCGGCGTTGTTGATCAGGATGTCGCAAGCGCCAAAACGGTCAATCGTCGTTTTCACGGCGATCACTGCGTCTTCATCTCGATCTGCCTTCGCCACCAGGGTCAGGACCCGATCGGCGGCGGCGCCAGCCTCTACCAACTGCTGGCGAGAAGCCTCGAGATTCTCTGATTTTCGGCCGGTGATCGCCACCCCTTCGGCCCCCGAGCGGATGAATTCGAGGGCGGTGGCCTGACCGATGCCCCTGCTGCCACCGGTGACCAGAGCGACCTTGCCATCAACACGGACGTCCATGACCGAACGTTAACCACCCCCCGAATGCCCGGAACCTCGTTGGTGGCCACCCCGTGCGACCCCGCCGTACTTCATCCGCGTATCGGACATTGCCGCCGCCCGGGCCTCCGAGTCGTTGACCCCAGCCTCGACCACTTCCCCGACGAAGAAAGTGTGGGTGCCGAGGTCATGGTGGTGACGAACTTCACACTCGAGCCAGGCGATCGATTCGAGAAAGATGGGAGCGCCGGTGCTACCAACTCTTATCGCCCGTTGATTGAGCGCATCTCCGTCCCTGATGGCTGGTTTGGAGAACTTGACAAACACCCGGGTATCTTCCGAAGACCAGAGATTGACGGTGAACACACCCCCGGCTTTGATCAGGCGGTGGGTGATGGAGTTGTTATCGACGCCCACCCCGATCAAAACCGGTTCCATCGATACCTGAGTGACCCAAGAAGCGGTCATCGCGTTCATCTCTTCGCCGCTGTTGGATCCGATCAGAACCAGGGCGTTGGGAATCATCCACGTGACTTGGTTGATCAGCTCGTCCGGCAGCTCAGGCATATTTGCCATGCTGGCGGCCCGCTGGCCCGGGCGTCAATCCCGTCGCCGCCCTAGTCTTCGGGTCCGTGCACGTCCTCGTCGCCACCACCGGAGTGCTGGCTCCGGCTGCGGTAGCCGACCTCTGTGACCTGCTCGTGCGGCCAGGCGACGCGGCGCTAACCGTGATGACCGTCATCCAGGTACCCCGCACATTCCTTTCCTCTCTTGATGACGAGGAGCGCCGGTCGCTATTCGATGACGATTTCTATCGCACCGAGCAAGCCGAATCCAAGGCAGCCAGATATCTGGAAGAGCGCGGTCGCCGAATCGTTGATCCCCTGGTGGCGGCTCTAACCGCCCGCGGCCGCCAGGCCACCGTACATCTGGTTGAGGGTGATGACCCTGCCGAGGCCATCCTCGGCACCGCTCAAAAGGTAGGCGCCGATCTGTTGATGATGGGCGCAACCCGCCGTCTCTTCACCGAGCAGGCCTGGACGAGCGTCTCGGTCAGGGTGATGGAGCGATGCCAGGTGCCGCTGATCCTGGTGCCAGGGTTGCGGGCCGAGGACACCGGCGAGTTCCCATTGCCGGGCCTAGTTGGGTGATCCCCAGCGAATGTCAGTCGCCGCCGGCCTGGCCGTCGGCGAGCGAGGCCGGTCTGATACTGAGAGGGCCGGCTTTGGCGGCTCGGAACTGGGTTTCGAACAGCTCGCGGTAAAGGCCTCCCCGCTCGAGCAGTTCGTCGTGGGTGCCGGTCTCGACCAGGCGACCTTGATCAAGTACCACGATCTTGTCGGCGGCGAGAATGGTTGACAGTCGATGGGCGATGACTACCGAGGTGCGCCCCACCATCAGGCGCTCGAGGGCCTCCTGGATCAGAGCTTCGGACCTCGAGTCGAGATGTGAGGTCGCCTCGTCGAGGATCAGCACCGCCGGATCCTTGAGAATTACCCGGGCAATTGCCAAGCGCTGACGCTCGCCTCCTGACAGCCGGTATCCGCGTTCGCCCACCATGGTTTGGTAACCGTCTGGCAGCGAGGCGATGAAGTCCCCGATGTTGGCTGCCCGGCAAGCCTCCTCCAACTCCAGGTCCGAGGCGTCCTCACGGGCGTAGCGAAGGTTGGCGGCGATGGTGTCGTGGAAGAGATAGGTCTCCTGGGTCACGACCCCCACACCGCGGGCCAGCGATGGAAACGTGAGACTCCGAACGTCATGTCCATCCATGAAGATCGCCCCTCGATCAACGTCGTAAAGGCGCGGAATGAGATACGAGATGGTCGTCTTCCCGGCTCCACTAGGCCCCACCAGTGCCGTGAGCTCGCCCTTGGAAATCGAGAAGGAGATGTCTTCGAGCGCCCACTCTCTGCTCGACACCTGTTGGGGCACCAGACCCTCCTCGAACGGAGTGGCCCTCCTTCCGAAGCGACGCACCGCCTCGAGACCGACAGGTGCCTCCGATTGATACCGAAAAAAGACATGGTCGAATGCCAGGTCGCCTTCTATGGCGCTCAATGCCACAGTCCCCTCAGCCAATTCGGAACCCATGTCGAGCACCTCAAATACCCGCTCGAAGGAGACCATCGAGGTGGCGAGCTCGACGCGTGAATTGGTGAGGGAGCTCAAAGGCCCATATAGCTGGCCGAGCAGCGCCGTGAACATCACCACCGTTCCGAGGGTGATCTGGTCGCGGATAACCATGTAACCGCCGACCCAAAAAACGGCGGCGCTGCCGACGGCACTCACCAGTCCCAAAGTGGCGAAGAACCAGCGGCCCACCATCGCCTGTTTGACTCCCAGGTCCCTTGCCCCGGCGGCTTCAATCCCGTAGCGCTCCGATTCGCGCCGCTCCCGCCCGAACAGCTTCACGAGCAGGGCGCCTGAGATGTTGAACGTCTCCTGCAGCACCACCGACATAGCGGCGTTTCTCTCCATTTGCTGATCGGTGTAACGGCGAAGAATCTTGGCCACCCGCCTGGCCGGCATTGCAAACAGGGGCAGCGCTGCCACGGCCAAAAGAGTGAGGCGCCATTCGGCACGCACCATCACGGTCAGGATCACGATGACCGACACCACGTTGGAGAAGACGGTGATGAAAGTGCCGGTTATCGCCTGCTGGGCTCCGACCACATCGGTGTTGACCCGGGAAATCAGCTCCCCGGTTCGGGTCGTGGTGAAGAAACGAAGCGACATTCGCTGTAGGTGGTCATAGAGCTGACGGCGAAGGTCGTAAATGATGCCCTCACCGGCGCGGGCCGACCACCACCTCTGCAGGATGCCGATGGCGGAGTTGATCAAGGGAAGGGCGACAATCCCCAGTCCGAGCAGGGTCAACAGGCCGAGGTCTTTGGCCGGCAAGGCGTCGTCGATCAGGCGCCGGGTGAGTTGCGCCGGCAGGACCGCCAGGATCGAAGTGACCAAGACGGTGGAGATCACCCCGATGAGTTGGCGACGGTAGGGCTGGCCGTATCTCCAAACCCGGCTCAGCAGTTCCCGGCTGAGTTCTGGCCTCTCATCGTCTTCCCCCAGCCGGAAGTAGCCACCCCAACCGCCGGGCCCGTGAAACGAAATCATCGGGCGAGGCTCCCCAAGAATCGCATCGTGCTGGCCATCTGATGGCCCAGCGCCGTACTGATGCCCGAACGGAGAAAGAGCTCGTATCGATAGGTGTCCGAATACCAGACAAGGGTCGTGCCGAGCTCGTCGGTCAGCTCCCAGGCTGGGCGCTCGTCGATCTCGGTCACCGAACAGTTCGCCTGGCGGTCCACATACCGAGCGCAGCTTGTGTCGGCGGTCCCCGAAGCAAGCGCGGCGATCCACTCGGGATCGTTGGCCACCGAGAACACGCCCTGCTGGCCGACCGAACGCGAGCGGGTATATGGCTCGACAGTCCACAACCCGAACGCGGCGACCTGGTCGGAGGCGAGGGTTATCTTGCTCAGGTCGTAGACGAGTTGGCTCGTCACAAAACGGACCTCGGGCGGGACCTCACTCGGGAACTCAACCCCCGGAAGTGCCGCCGCAATTTCGGCGGGCGTAGCTTGCACATAGGGATCGCTCGCACGCGCCCTGGCATACACCCCGGAGATGATTTCCCCGGGGGTGGTGCCGGCGACCGGGGTGAGGTCGGCATTGAACCATGCCACCCGGTTGACGGGCGCCAGTGAAGGCCCGGAGGCCGCGGTGGTTACCGTGCTGACGAGGGTGGATTTCCCGATCCACTCGGAAGAGCCTCCACCGACACCGGCCAGCGGCGCATCGCCACAAGCAATGATCAACGTGGCTATCGCCACCCCAATCGGTCTCAAGATCGGCGCTCGCACCCCTCCATTCTGCCCGCTTCCTAGGATCGGCCGATCAATGCCCACCGTTGTGGTCGTCAATGGGCCGAATCTAAATCTCCTTGGCGGGCGCGAGCCAAAGGTGTATGGCCGCACCACCCTCCCCGAACTCGAAGACCTCGCCACCGGCTGGGGTGCCAAGCTTGGTCTCGAAGTGGAGACCTTTCAGTCGAACCACGAGGGTGCGCTCATCGACCGAATTCATCAGGCGGGAGCAGAGGCTGACGGGGTTGTGCTCAACCCTGGTGCGTTTGGCCACTATTCCCGGGCGCTGGCAGACGCGGTCGAGGCGGCATCTCTACCTGTGGTTGAGGTCCACATCTCGAATGTGATGGAGCGGGAGCCGTGGCGCCGGCGGTCTGTTTTGACCCCGGTCTGCGTCCACACCATTTACGGGCGCGGGATCGAAGGATATGGCTGGGCCCTGCGCCACCTGGCTAATCGGTGGCGGATGAGCTCCCAACGGTTGGCTTACGGCGGGCTGCCAGATCAATACGGCGATCTCCGGGTGCCGGTCGAACGGAGCCGGGGTTTGGCGATCCTGGCCCATGGCGGGATGTGGCGCCACGAGTGGACCTACGACACCACCGAGGCGATAGCTGTCGATCTGGCAGAACGGAGCTTTCTCACCTGGAACGTCGAATACCGCCGGGTGGGCCGGGGCGGCGGGTGGCCAGAGAGTTTCACCGACATCGCATTGGTCTTGGATCGCGCCGGCGAGTTGACGGGAATCGAACCGGACCGCACGCTCGTAGTCGGGCATTCGGTCGGTGCGACCATGGCGCTTTGGGCGGCGCACCACAAGACGGGCAAACATCTCCCTGCGCTGGTCGTGGCTCTGGCGCCTATCACCGACATGATTCTTTCCCAACAACAGAAAATCGACGGTGGGTCGATCGATCGCCTCCTCGCCGGCCAGAGCCCCCCGCCCGACAGTTATTCACCCTTCCATCGGCTGCCCAGTGGGGTTCCGGCGCTGCTAGTGGCTGCGCCCGACGATCGTCTGGTACCGATCGAGGGGCCCCGCGCCTATCACCAAGCCGGTCTCCAGGCCGGGGACGATCTCCGGATGGTGGAGGTTGAAGGCGGCCACCTGGCTTTTCTCGATCCAGATACAACGGCTTGGAGCGTCCCAGCTTCGGAGATCGAGCGCGAATTCCGCCGCTAACCGGTTTGCCGGAGAGATTTCCACAGGTTTAGCCTCTCGACACCCAATGGCATTCGGGAAGTAACCACCCGATCGGGCGGAGTCAAATGAGTTTCCACAGGTTCTTGTATCTGTGCGGATGGACGGCGGTGATCCTCCTCGCCATCGCCGGATTCGCCGCGTTCAACACGAGGTCGAACGGCCCCTCCGTCTCCACCGTCATCTCCGAATCGGTTTGGGGCGGATCGGCGGGCGCGGTATCGGCTCAGGGTTGGATGGCCCTGACCGGCACCAAGACCAAGGCCCCGATCGTGGCCTCTACCTCCCCCGGCGGCGGCACGACCAAACCTCGCCCCGTCCAGCCAAGCTTGACCGAAGCCACCACCCTCGACACCGGGTGGCTCGACTCGATCACCCTCCGCAACCTGGTGGAAACCCAGTTTGCCACCAGCGACGTGAACCGGGCAATCAGGCTCGCCTGGTGCCTGTCCCGGTTCGACGTCGACCTGGTTAATCCATCCACGGGGGCAGTCGGTCTGTTCCAGATCCTGCCCGAGGACTGGGGCGGGGCCGTGACTGCCCTCGGTTTAGCCGCCGAAGCCGACCCCTTCGATCCGCTGGTGAGCGCCCAGGTGGCGTCATACATCACCTATCACGGCAACGGGTGGGACTATTGGAATTGTTCGGGTTGACCGTTTAGCGGAAGTCTCGCGATTGCAGGGCGTTGATGCCGAGCGGTTGGAAACGATGGGCCACCAGATTGGTCACCCCATCGCGATATTCGATGTTGCCGCCGATGACCACCGCAGGGTAACGGCGGGCTTGCACCCGGTACTTTTGCCAGACCTCCGGTAACACCACCACATTGAGTAATCCGGTCTCGTCCTCCAAGTTGAGGAAAACCACTCCCCTGGCAGTTCCCGGCCTTTGACGATGGGTAACCACACCGCCGACTTCTGCTTTCACCCCGTTGCGGCGCAGGTCAAGCGCCTGCATCACCGTCAGACAACCGTCTGCTTTCAACTGGTCGCGGATGAACTGGATCGGATGGCTGTTGGACACTCCCGTCGCCCATAACTCTGCTCGATGGCGCTCTTGGGGGCTCATCTCCTCTAGATTCGGTGCGGCCACTCCGGGGGAAAGCGCCAGGCGACCGGGGTCGATCTCGGCAAGGGCCCCTGCTGCCCACAGAGCTTCCCGCCGATCCAGCCCCAACTCGGCCAGCGACCCGGCCGCGGCCAGCCCCTCGAGGGCGCCCACCGACAGTCCGGTCCGGGAGGCGAGGTCCTCCGGGGTTTGAAAGCGACCGCCAAGCTGACGTGCGGCTTCGATCCGGTCGATCTCCTTCCCGCCGAGGTTGCGGACATAACGCAGTCCAAGACGGACAGCAACCGAGGACCGCAACGGATCCTCCACCGGTCCCCGGCCTCGTCGCCACGAAGCTCCGTAGTAGCAACGAATATCGTCGGGATCGGCTGACCATGGTTCGATGGTGCAATCGAAGAAGGAGCGGTTGATACAGGGCCCCAGCACCTCCACTCCGTGCCTTCGGGCATCCTGGGCCAGCGAGTTGGGGCTATAAAAGCCCATCGGCTGGGCGTTGAGCAGCCCGGCGAGGGTCTCCGCCGGCCAGTGGTATTTGAGCCAGGCCGACATGTAGGCGATGTAGGCGAAGCTGACCGAGTGGCTTTCGGGGAAGCCAAAGTGGGCAAACCCCTGAAGCTTTTCCCAAATCTCGGCGGCGGCAGCTCCCACCACCCCTTGACCGGCCATCCCACCGAAGACCTCCTCCCGCAGCCGGCTCATCGCCTCTTCTGATCGTTTATGGGTCATTGCCTGGCGGAGCCGATCGGACTGGCCGCCATCAAAGCCTGCGCATACCCGGGCCAGTTCCATCAGTTGTTCCTGGAAGATTGGTACCCCCAAGGTCTTTTCCAAGATCGGCTTGGTGAGAGGATGGGGATAACGAACCGGCTCCTCACCGCTACGTCTTCGCAAATAGGGATGGACCGACTGGCCCTGGATGGGGCCGGGACGAATCAGCGCCACCTCTACCGCCAGGTCGTAGAAAGTACGCGGTTTCATCCGGGGCAGAGTGGCCATCTGTGCCCGCGACTCCACCTGGAACATCCCCACCGTGTCGGCCTTGGTCAACATCTCATAGATGGCCGGCTCCTGGGGGATGGTGGCCAGGTCGACCTCCACCCCATGGGCTTCTGAGATCAGATCGGTGGTCAGATGGAGGGCGTTGAGCATCCCCAGCCCGAGCAGATCGAATTTCACAATCCCGATCGCGGCGCAGTCGTCTTTGTCCCATTGGAGGACTGTGCGCCCTTCCATCCTTCCCCACTCAAGCGGTACCACCTGCGACAGGGGCCGGTCAGCAATCACCATTCCCCCCGAGTGAATCCCCAGATGGCGGGGAAAGCCGTCGAGCCGCCAGCAGACGTCATAGATCAGCTCGGCCGATAGCCCGGCTGGGAGCGGGGCGTCGAGCCGGAGGTTGGCCGGGTCGTGGCCGTCGACATATTTGGCGAGACCGTCAACCTGGGCCTGGGTGAAGCCAAAAGCTTTGCCCACGTCGCGCAGTACCGAGCGGGCCCGATAGGTGATGACGTTGGCAACCATCGCCGCCCGCTCCCGCCCGTATCGTCGATAACAATATTGGATCACCTCCTCCCGGCGATCGGCCTCCAAGTCGAGGTCGATGTCGGGGGGACGGCCCCTTTCCTCGGAGAGAAAACGCTCGAACGGAAGACCGAGCCTGATCGGATCCACCCTGGTGAGACCCAGACACCGGCACACCGCCGAGTCCGCCCCCGACCCCCGGATCTGACAGAAGATGTCCTGGCTGCGGGCAAAGTTGACCAGGTCCCACACCACCAGGAAATAGCCGGCAAATCCGAGACGGTCGATCACCACCAACTCGTGTTCCAGCCGGTTACGAGCGGTCGGGTCGACCAGCCCCTCCCCATTGCCCGGGTAGATGACCCGCGCCGCTTCCCAGGTGAGATTACGTAGGTACTCCATCTCGGACCGAAAATGCCCGGGCATGGGGAAGTCGGGCAAATTGGGCGCTATCAACCTCAAGTCGAAGGTGAGACTTTTCGCCAGGTCGACTGAGTTGGCCACCGTCCCCGGATAGTGGTGGAAACGGCGGTTCATTTCCGCCGGGGTCTTGAGATGGCGTTGATCGGTGGCGGGGCGGAAGCCATCGGCCTGTTCGAGCGAACGTCTTCCTCCCACCGCCGCCAGCACCTCCGACAGATCGGCTTCACCCGGCCGGTGGTAATGCACGTTGTTGGTTGCCACCACCCCCAGGTTGAGACGTCCCGATACCTCCCATACCAAATCGTTGCGCAGATCGTCTTCAGGGAGCCCGTGGTGCCATAGCTCCAGATACAACCGGTCGGAAAAGACCTCCCGAAGCTTGACGGCGGCGGTCATCGCCCCTGCCAGATCTCCCCGTTGGGCGGCGATCGGCACCGCCCCCAGCCGGCAGCCACTCAAAGCCACCAGGTCGGGCGACCTTGCCGCGGCGGACAGGTCTTCCCAGAGAACCACCGGACGGTCTTTCCGTCCACGGATCTGGGCAGTGGTAACTAGTTGGGAGAGAGCCCGGTACCCCGACGGTGATCCGGCGAGGAGCACCAAATGTTCGGTCTCCGGCAGAACGATTGGCTTGGTGCCATGCATGCGCTTGTTCCGACCCCGCCGCCGACCGGTGGCCGGCTCGGTTTCGCGGGTGAGACGCCGATCGCGTTCTTCGGCTGCCGCGATCGGATCTTTGTCTCGTGTCCCGCGGCTGGGGACCGGCTCGACTCCGATCTCCACACCGTATACCGCTGGCAGGCCAGCCTCCCGAGCGGCGGTGGAGAAACGGACCGCCCCGTAGAACCCGTTGTGATCGGTGACTGCCAATGCTTGGTAACCGAGGTCTACCGCGGTTGCGACCAAATCTTCGGGATGGGAGGCACCGTCAAGGAACGAAAAGTTGGTATGGCAATGCAACTCTGCGTAAGACGGCTCATTATGACCCACGAATGTATGTTATCGAACGTTTGTTCGGCGTGAGCCGACGGGTTCCAGCCTTCATCGAAAATATGCGCAAGAAGCGCGCCATGCACAAGCGCTACCGTCATCACCATGGCCATTACCAAGACCGTCCGTCTATCCGGTGGGTCAGAAGACTCGATCGAAGATGCCATTCGCACCGTCCTTGCCAGAGCGGCCGTGACCATCCGCGACATCCAGCGCTTTACGGTTGTGCGGGTCAGCGGAAAAGTCGACAACGCTGGCGTCCCCACCGATTTCGAGGTCACCCTCGACATCACCTTCACCGTGCGCGAGGCACTTGCAGGTGAATGACACCCCGATGGCCCAGGACCTGGGCCAGGGGATCTCGCTCGTCACCCTCCCGCTGCCCTTCCGCAGCCCTCCCTCGGTCAACGCCTACCTGATCGAGGGTTCCGATGGCCATACCCTCATCGACTGTGGGACGGACTGGCCCGATGGATATGCCGCACTCGTCGGAGGGCTTGGCACCCTTGGTCTAGATCCGGCCGCCATCCGCACCCTCGTCGTCTCCCACCTGCATCCCGACCATGTCGGAATGGCGCCTCGCCTGGTCCGCGATTGGGGTCTTTCGGTGGTCATGCATGCCCGGGCAACAAAGTTGGTGACGCGTTACAACGACCCCGACGACTTCCGGCTGCGCACCGAACACCTGGCCGAGCGCCACGGGGTTCCGTCAGGCGCCAAGGGGCCGTTTATGGATGTCGGGCAGCGACCACCGTGGATGCCGCCCATCGATCCTCCCGACCGAGTGGTCGACGATCACGACACCATCCCCCTTGGAGCCAACCGGCACCTTGAAGTGCTCCATACCCCGGGTCACGAACCGGCCCACATCTGCCTGCGCGACTCGCGTTCAGCCATCCTGTTCTCCGGTGACCACGTTCTTCCCCGCATCACCCCTTTCGTCGGCTACGACGAGCTATTCGAAGACGTCCTTTCGGACTTTCTCTCCTCCTTGCGGCGGATCGAACGGTTGGCCGCCACCATCACCTACCCGGCCCACGGGTCGATCCTCGAACACGGATCGGCACGGGCGGGCCAGATCCTCCTTCACCATCAGCGCCGGCTCTCCGAGATGGTGGAGATAGTCGACTGGCGAGGAGCCACCGCGTGGTCGGTCATGGAGAAGGTGTTCCGGCCCAACCTCAGCCCGATGGACCAACGACTTGCCCTTCGAGAGACCGTCGCCCACCTCGAACACCTTCGACTGACCGATCGTCTGCGCCTTCCCGAGAGGGATGGCCGGGCGATCTATGTCCGCCCGTAGACCTACCGCTCGCCGACCGCCCACAGGTCGCGCATCAATGGTGATCGCTCGAGCAGCTCCGAGAGCTTGCCTCGGTCCGCGACACGGCCCCGGTCGAGCAGGATGATCTGGTCGGCTCGCTGAAGGGCCGACCGGCGATGGGAGACCACGAGGCACGTGGCATCCCTCCTTTCAAAGAGTCGGCGCCACAACTCGGCTTCGGTGTGGAGGTCGAGCGCCGAGGAGAGGTCGTCGAAGACCAGCAACTCGGCGTCGGTGGCCAACATCCGGGCGGCGGCCGATCGCTGTACCTGACCGCCCGACAGTTTGACCCCGCGTGCTCCTACCAAGGTGTCAAGGCCTTGCTCCAGGCGTTCCAGGTCGGGGTCGAGCACCGCAAGTTGGACGGCGTCCCGGAGCCGTTCCCTCGTGGCCCGCTGGCCGAGGGCGATGTTGTCCGCCAGCGACTCGGAGAAGAGCCGGGGAACCTGGGCTGTGTAAGCCGAGCGGGGCGGGATGAAGAAGGAGGCGGGGTCCTCAACCACCTCGCCGTTCCAGCGAATGTCACCGGATGCCGGGACCAGACCGAGCAGAGCCCGCACGAGAGTGCTCTTGCCCGAGCCGATCTTGCCGGTAACCACCAGGAAGTCCCCCCGCTCGACATCGAAGTCGACCGACTCGAGACCATCTTCTCCATCGGGAAACCGGTGACTGAGACCACGCACCGTCAGACGTTCCAGCCGGGGACCGATCGTGGTCGATTCGGGCACCTCGGGCACCTCACCCGTCAGCGGTACCCGGGTCCTGTCGAGCAGGGCATCGGTCGGAGCATCGACGGCAAGCGCCTCGATCCGCTCGAACGCCACCCCGGTGCGCCGGTGCTGGGCGATGATGTCGCCGACAAACGCCATGTAATCGGTTAGTCGGGGCAGATAGGTGAGGAAAATGGTGACATCTCCCAGCGATAGCTCACCTGTGGTGATGCTTCCCGCCGCCACGATCAGCACCAGGGCGACGGTGATGGTCGACATGTTCCGGTTGATCCCCCGCAACACCTCGGTGAGGAAAGTGTCGGCCAGCGCGGCCCGATGACGGGTCTGGTTGAGATTGGCAAACCGGGCAAGAACCGCCTGCTCAGCCCGGAAGAGCTTGATCGCCTGCACCGCCCCAAAGGTCTCGCCGATGAAGCCGGTTACGTCGTCGGTCGCCTCCCGCATGGCTCGCCGGCGCTTACGGATCTGCGGGCTGAGCGCCTGTGTCAAAAGCAGGGTAAGCACGAGAGGGATGATCAAGAGACCGGTGAGACTGAGGTCGATCGACGCCATCACCGCAATCGACCCCAGGCCAAACACCACCAACCCCCCCAGATCAACCCAGTTCTCCAGGTACTCCAGGAGATCCTCGACGTCATCCCGGAAGGTGGAGACCGCCTCGCCGGGCGAGAGCGGCACAATCCGCGAGCGGGGCGCCTCGAGCAGCCAGCGAAGCAGGTTGCGCTGGAGCTGAAGGGTCTGCTCGATCCAATGCCGGAGCCAGGCCTGATCCCCCAACCAGATGATGCCATTGCGCCCGATCGCCAGCACGCTGAACACCAGCACCGGTGTCCAGGCGGTGACGGCGGTCGGGTCGCCGGCCGCCAGGCGGTCAAACACCTGACCAATGAGAAGGCCGAAGAGCAGCGGCGAGCCATGAACCAAGGTCCACATGAGGAAGCAGAATCCGAATCGGCCCGGGCGGTATTTGATCATTTGCCACAACAACCCGATGGTGGAGGGGGTGGTCATGCGCCATCACCGTCCAGCAGGGCCATGGCTCGGGCATCGCCCGCCGCCAGCAGCAGGCGTCCGTAGCGGCTGTCGGGATCGGCGGCCAACTCCTCACGAGGGCCGTGTTCGGCGATCCGGCCCTCTTCGACGACCATGATCTGATCCGCCACCCGCACGGTTTCCAGTCGATGGGCGACGATCAGAACCGTCCGCCCGGAGAAGAGCCGCTCGGTGGCCGCGGCGAGGAGCGACTCGGTCGCCGGGTCTAGCCGCGAGGAAGGCTCGTCGAGGATGACGAGCCCGGGATCCTGCAGAAACACCCTGGCAAAAGCAAGGAGTTGCTGCTCGCCAGCGGAAAGACCGGTCCCGGCCGCGCCGAGTTCGGTGTCGAGACCCATTACCCGGATCCAGTCGCCCAAGCCGGCCCGGTCGAGCACCGTGACGATCTCATCGTCTGGTCGGCTCTTGAACAGCGTGAGGTTGTCGCGCACCGTTGCCCGGAAAAGCTGGACATCCTGAGTGACCACCCCCACCGCCGCACGCAGCGAGTCGTCGGTGAGGTGGCGGAGGTCGATCCCACCTACCCGAACAGTGCCCTGATCTGGGTCGTAGAGGCGGGCGATCAGCCGGGTGATGGTGGTCTTGCCGCCACCGGTACGGCCCAGGAGACCCAGCACCTGTCCAGCTACAAGCCGGAAGCTGACGTCGTCCAGCACCACTCGTTGCTCGTAAGAGAAGGTCACGTTGTCGAATTCCACGGAGAGGGGACCCGCATCCACGCCGTGGTCACCCTTGAGGAGATCGGTGTGGAGCCTTCGCAGCCGATCGATCCGGATGATCCCCCCCGCCGCCTTCTGCAGCTGTTGAAGCTCCTGGGTCACCTGCTCGATCGGTCGCCGAACAAGCTGGATGTATTGGAGGATGAGATAGGCCGTGCCGATGGTGACACGCCCGTTCAATACAAGCCACGTGCCGACCGCCAGCGCCAGGGCATCACCCGCCCAAAAGGCGGTGTTGGCAGATACCCAGAGCACCACCCTCTTGCGCCACGCGGCGGTGGTCCGCTGGTAATAGTCCCGCATCACCGGCACGAAACGGGCCATGGTGGAGCGGCCGGCTCCTAGGGCGCGGATGTCCTCGATTCCCGCCATACGCTCTTCGATGAAGCCGTAGAGGCGGGCCGAAACCTCCCGTTCTTGTTCGGCCGCTTCGACCGCCAATTTGCGTAGCCCGAGCAGCAGAACGAGGACCGCCACCACATACAAGGTGATGGCGAGACCCATGGCCGTTGCCGATATCCAGGAAACGACCAGCACGCCGCCAAGGACCACTCCGGCACCGACCAGTCGGACAAGGAACCGCGAGATGAAATCCGACAAAGCGGTGACGTCCCCGTCGATCCGCTCGATCATCTCCCCGGGAGTGGTGTCGTTGTGAAATCCCATGTCGAGGGTGAGCAGATGAGAGCTGAGATCTTCCCGCAGGCGATTGGTGGCGGACCAAGCAATGTCCGCCCCGAGATAGGAAGCGCCGGCGTCCAACAGCTGGTTGACGATCCCGCCGACGAGAAAGGCCAGGCCGATCGCCACCATCCCCGCCGTGGCCTCCCTCGCCACGGCGGCGTCGATGAAGCGCCCGAGCAGCTGGGGTATGGCCAACTGCAAGCCGATGGAAACCAGCATCACCGCCCCGAGGGTCGTCACCCGACGTCGGAGGGGGCGCACATAAGTCTGAAGGGTGGCGCGATAGCTCGGCGCAGTCATGATCGGAACTCGGTCAACCCTATCGTTCAGGGCTGCCCCCATGAGACCGAATAAATCACAGCTAGTGGATATCAGATGTCAGTTGTTGGAGAAATACAGGTGAGACGAATAGTTGCATTGGTAATGGCCGTGCTGGTCATGGGAATTGCCCTGCCTGCCTCTGCCAGCCTCGACGATCTCCCCCCGACCCCCGAGCGTCTCTTCATCCCCGGAGAGATGGTGGCCAATCCCCCACTCATCGACCTGGCACCCGGATCCCGCGGTCAACAGGTAGCCGACCTACAGCAAGAGTTGAAAGAGGCCGGGTTCTTTCCTGGACCGATCGACGGCTCTTTTGGCCGTTCAACCCTCGGGGCGGTCTACGCCTTCCAAAAGCTGTACGAACTCGACAGGACCGGTGTCTTCCGGGCTGCGGACTGGAGAATGCTGGACCGGAGCATCCGAGGACCGGGCCCAGCGCCCGAAGCCGATCGAATCGAGGTTGACCTCTCCCGCCAGGTGATGTATCTGATCGAGGCTGAACAGGTCTCGGGGGTGTTTCCGATTTCGTCGGGCAACGGTGAGAAGTACCGGAATGCCCGCGGACGCCTGGTGACGGCAACCACACCCGAGGGGCGGTTCACGTTTCGCCGCAGCCGCCAAGGATGGTGGGAGTCCTACCTCGGCTTTATGTACCAGCCTTTCTATTTCTACGGCGGGTATGCGATCCACGGCTCGGGGTCGGTTCCTCCCTTTCCCGCCTCCCACGGCTGCGTCCGGGTGGAGATCGCCGACATGGACCTTTTGTCCAAACGAATCAGAGTGGGCATGCCGATATACCTGTATGGCGTCAACGTGTCACGCGGCGCTCTGCTCCCCCCGGTCGAGGACCAGCCCGGCCAGGGCAACCTCGACCATGGCCCCAAAGGACTGTTCCCGCTCGTCTGAGGTGGTGGCTTCGCCGGTGCGGACATGGTCGCTCACCGTCAAGATGGTGAGTGCTCGGGCGCCCCTCTCGGCGGCTGCTCCGTAAAGGCCCGCCGCCTCCATCTCCACCGCCAGCACGTTCATCTTTTCGAGAGTGTCCCACACGCCCGCCACCGGGTTGTAGAACAGGTCGGCCGAGTGGACGTTGCCGACCATGACCGAAACCCCAAGCTGCTCGGCCGCTTCCACCGAGGCCCGGGCCAGACCGAAGTCGGCGATGGCCGCATAGTCCCATCCCTGGTAGCGCGCCCGGTTGACGCCCGAGTCCGTGCAGGCGCCGGTAGCCACGATCACATCGCGTATCTTGACCGACGTCGATATCCCCCCGCATGAACCGACTCTGACGAGCCTCCTGCATCCAAATTCGGTGATCAGCTCGGTGGCGTAAATCGAGGCGGATGGGATCCCCATCCCGGTGCCCATCACCGAAACCGGCATGTCCCGATAGGTTCCGGTAAACCCGAGCATGTTGCGGACCGCCGTCACCTGCCGGCCATCCGCCAGAAATCGATCGGCAACGTATTTTGCCCTCAACGGGTCGCCGGGGAGAAGGACCGCCTCGGCGAAGTCGCCTGGCTGCGCCGAAATGTGGGGCGTGGACATCGAGCTCCTTGGTCAGGGGCTCGAAAACTTAACCGTGCAGCCGGAGTTGGGAGCGCTCAGCCGGTTTGGGAAGCCTGTCGCAAGCGCTCTGCCAACCCGAAGCGACTCTTGGACACTCGAAGATCGATCACCGTGCCGAGTTCCTCGGTCAACCCACCCGGATCTTCGGGCTGGAACTCGTAATTCTGGGTGCCATCGGAAAGAAGGAAGCGAAAAACACTGATACGTTCACAATGTGTCGAGGCCAGGTCCCAGGACACCAGCCGCCTACGGTCGGTCCATATCCGCAACCGGCCATCTTCGACCTGCACGCTGGCTCGAACCGGGGGCTCGTCCTCCCGGTAAAGCTGACCCGCAAAAACCGACATTCCCCTTCCTCCTTCTTGACTCATAGCCTAGGTCCGAAGACCTATACGGGCAAGACTCCTGCTTTACCCTAAAAGCCATGAAGTTGGCTGCACGCCTGGCCGCGGCGGGGTTGGGCGCCATTGCCGTCGAGCTCGCCTACGCCATCCTCCGGCCCACCCCCCGGGTTGTCGAGTTCGATCCGTCCGGGAGGGTCGGCCCGACCGGCGGCAAACACCTCTCGATGGTGGTCCTGGGCGATTCCTCCGGCACCGGGCCCGGTGTGGGGGGACACCATGAGATCTGGAGCCACCGGGTGGCCCGGCGGCTCGCCAATGACGGATTCCTCGTTGACCTTTACTCGCTGGCAGCCAGCGGTGCCACCAGCGCCGAGGTTCTCGCCGAGCAGGTGCCGGCGGCGGAGAAGCTGCGACCTGACCTGGCGTTTGTCTCAGTCGGGGCCAACGACGTGCTCCATCAAGTCCCGTTGAGGCGCTTCGAAGCCAATCTGGACCGAATCACCGGAAGGTTGCGATCGGTCGCCCCGGTATTGATCCTGACCGGGGTGGGGGATCTCGGCACCATTCCCCGGCTGCTGCCGCCGCTGCGCCAATTTATTTCACATCGGGCGAGGACGGCCGACGCCATCGCTCGACGGGTGGCAGAACGGCACGGGATCACCAAAGCCGAGTTGTGGGGTGAAGTGGCCGTCGCCTTCCGAGACCGCGCCATCTTCTCGGATGATCTCTTCCATCCAAAGGGCGCCGGTCATGCAATTTGGGCCGATATGGCCTGGGCCGCACTCTCCCCGATGATCGGAAAGTTGGACTCCGATGGAGCCGGCTGAAGCTCGAACATTTCTTGAAGACTCGAGAGTGGCGACGCTCGCCACCGTTCGCCCTGACGGAAGGCCACATCTTGTCCCTATCGTCTTCGCCTTCGAGGGTGATGACCTGGTAACGGCGGTGGATGCCAAACCCAAGGCCACCCTCGAACTGGTCCGCCTGGAGAACATCACCTCAAACCCCCAAGTGAGCGTCCTAGTCCAACACTACGAAGACGACTGGAGCCATCTGTGGTGGGTGCGGGTCGACGGCCTAGCCGTGGTAGAGACGGCCGGAGAAGGCTTCGAGCGCGCCATCGCCGCTCTGCGCCTCCGATATCACCAGTATCACGAGGTCGCCATTGTCGGACCGGTGATCCGAATCGGCATCGAGCGGATGGCTGGCTGGAGAGCCTAGGTGCCTGGCAGGCCAAACGGGAATCCCCACTGTGCCCCCAGGGCCTGTCGGATCGATTGCGCCATGTCGTTGACGAACGAGCCTGTGGGCGCCATCGGCCCGAGGAAGATGAGGGCGAGAACCAAGACGAGGGCTAAGGCGGTCAGCCGCACGACGAGTCTCATGGCGTGGCTTCCCGAAAGCCGGTCTCGGTCGCCACGGCATCCATCCGGATGTCGTGATCGGTCATCGGCAACTCTCTCACCACCTTCCGATCGATGCTCACGCCTATGAGGTACGGGCGGGGATGGAACGAGGCCAGCAACGTGTCGTAGTACCCCCGCCCGTGACCGAGCCGGCCTCCGTCCCGGGCGAACAAGACCCCCGGCACCAGCACCACGTCGATCGCCAGCGGGTTGATCACCGCGGCACCGGACCCGGGCTGGAGGAATCCCAGCGGATGGCGCTCGAGCGGGCCCTCGAGATAATGAATCGTGAGCGGTCCCCCTTGCGGGGTGCGGGTGGCGGCCAACACCAGACCTGCTTCTTCTTTCAATCCTCCCAAATCAATTTCGCCTGCCATGGCGAGGAATGTGAGGACAACCCGAAAGTCCTGGCGCTTAATAACTTCGCGGACGGTGAGAGTGACGAGTTCGGACTCGGCGACAGTGGCCGGAGCGATCGTTTGAGCGAAGGCCCGCCACTCCGCTTTGGTACGGCCGGACTGGCTCACCCTTAAACCCTAAACCGGGCTGGCTAACGTCGCTCTCGATGCGGTGGGTGCTCGCTCCTATCCGAACTGTGTTGACCCTCGTCGGCGGAGTGGTAGCCACTCTGGTGGCCGCCCCCCTAGTGATTTTCATCGCTCGCATCAACTCCAAGAGTCCGATGATCGAGAAGATCATCCATGCCTGGAGCCGAGCCTGGCTGCTCCTTTCCGGCTCGACCCTCGAGGTGGACGGCCGGGAGCATGTCGATCCCACCCGATCACATGTGGTGGTTGCCAATCATCTGTCTCAGCTCGACATCATGGTGTGCCTGTTGGCGGTGCCGCTTTCCATCCGGTTCCTAGCCAAAAAGGAATTGTTCTCCATTCCCATCCTCGCCCCGGCGATGCGCTCGGTCGGAATCATCGAAGTTGATCGGGAAGCCAGATCAGCCATCCACGAAAAGGTGAATCGTCAGGCTCGTGACCTGGTCGCGTCGGGTCGCTCGCTCATCATCTACCCAGAGGGGACCCGATCGCGCAACGGCGAACTACGCCCCTTTAAGAAGGGAGCGTTCACGATGGCCATCGCCGGGGGCATTCCGGTGTTGCCTGTGACAATTTCGGGAACCTACCGGGCCTGGCCACCCGGCAGGTTCTGGGTGTACGGAGGAAAGATCAAAGCCGTGATCGACCCACCGATCGAAACGGGTGGCCTCACGCGTGAAGACACCTCATGGCTGGCGGACGAGGCTCGGACCATGATCGAGAAGCGGTATCTGGCGATGGGGGGAAAGGAGGCCGGCCGAGCCGATCAGTCATAGAGACCGGCGAGCAACGAACGTCCTTCTCGCACCTCTATCAGCAAGGCGCCGGCCGAGGTGACGATTTGATAGCGATCGGATGCCTGGTCTCCCTACCACCACCGGCCCAAGAGACGCCACGGTCCCGCCCAGTTCAGCACCGGCTCCCAGCGCGATCCCAGCCGCACCCGGGTAGGAGTTCCTACATCCCATTCCACGTCGATTGCCACCGGTTCTGGTGGTATCAAGGCGGGGGCAGGTCCGGGAGTAGCCCCCGGCCAGGGTGAGGCCGGATCTCGTTCGGGCAACGGATGCTCCTCTCCATAGCGTCGCCACAACACCTGTTCGCGGGGCATTCGCCCCCCTTGCCTGTCGGCTTCGAGAACGGCGTCGGGTCCGACTAGCGCCTGGGCCCTGGCCAGTGCCCGCTCGGTTTCCAAACGATGGGAGTCATAACTTTGCCAACCCCCATCTCCATTGAACCCTCCTTCGAACAGGGCAAGTTGGCGGCCCTCACTGGACAGATCGAAAGGATCGAGCCGGATCCGCACCACCCCCCCGGTGACCCCACCTTGTTCCACCCAGGTACGTAGCTGCCACCAGACCCGCTCGACCAGGCTCGCCTCGAAGAAAGGGTCGGCCGATCGCCAGGTACGGGTGCGGACCACTCCCCCGGCCGATTCGACCTCGATCTCCACCCGGTGAGGGGCTACCCCATCCCGGCGCAGGCTGGACATCAACCGGGCAGACAATGCCCGAGCGATGAAGGCCACCTGATCGAGAGATTCGAGTGGATCATCGTGATGCGACTCGACCGCTAGGTCGGCTGGAATTACCCGTGGGCTGGGGTCGCGGTCCTCACCGCTGGCAAGCCGGTGAGCCAACAGCCCAGCCTCCCCAAAACGGGAAGCGATCGCCTGGCGAGGAAGCCGGGCGAGCGCACCGAGGGTGGTGACCCCCAACCAGCGAAAGGTGTCGATCAGTTCGGCTCTCTCCAAGACAGCGATGTCGAGCGTGGCGAGGAAGGCGGCGGTGTTCTCGACGATGAGCGGTCGATCGGCAACCATCGCCGCCCAGCGGGCCGCAAAGGGCCCGTCGGCCAGTCCGAGCCGGGCGTTGGCCGCCACCAACGCCAGTTCCCTATCTACTTTCTCTACCAGCGTCGTTTCCCCCCCGTAATAACGAACCGCTCCGGCGATGGGGATCAGGGCAAGACCCGGTTCCACCACCTCCACCCGGGGCACCAGCGATTCGAGGGTTGTGACCACCGGCTCGAAACGACGGGTTTCGTCACCCAGATCGCGACCCCTCGTTATGGCCGTCGGACACATTGCCTCCGCCGCCCGCCGCCCCATCCCCAAACCCACCCCCGCCTCCCGGGCGACAGGGTTGGCGGCTCGCACCCGCTGCGCCTCTCCCCCACCCGCTGATCGGTCCTCGTAGACAAAACATGGCCTCCCCGGTTCGACTTCGATTCCAACCAACGGCCAATCGGGATACCAGACACACAACGTACGCAAAGCGTTCATCCCGCCAGAGTGGTCTCCTGCCTGGGTAACGATTTGCCCGACACCTCGATGGCCAGGACTCGTTCTACCAACTGTCCGTGACCATGGTTCACCCCCAACCACGAGATCCCCTTGCCTTGCACGCGCAGGTGGGTGAGCCCGGAAGGAAGTTCTCCCCGGATCGGTCTCAATGCCAGACCCGCCTTACGAGCCCTGGTGAGAGCAGCCAGCCGTCGCAACTCCTGGTCACCCACCCCGATCGGAACTTCGGCATAAACCGCGGCAACTCCCTCCAGCACCGCTCCCACTACCCGCGGCCACAAACGCCGGTCGGGACAACGCACCACCACCAACCGGTTGGGGACCACCCCTACCTCCCAGGCGGCTAGCGGAGAAAGCCAACCCCGTACATCAAGCGCCACCACTGTGCCCAACCGGGAAGGAGCTGCCAGCAAAGAAAGACCCAGCCTGGTCAGACCCAACCCCGCCGGCCCTTCCAACCCAACGATCTTTCCGGGTTGGAGGGAAAACGTCTCGGCTGCAACCTGGTTCTGAGTTGGTTCTCCCAGGGCGATCATCGAACCACCCTATCGAACAATTGTTCGATAGGCAATAGCCCTTGGCGCCCGACACCGCCAGGGGCACTACCTACGATGGATCGATGGACCCCACGGGTCTGGTCGTGGTCGGTATCGCCATCGCCGCAGGGCTCGTGGGAATCGTGGTCGCGGCCATTCCCGGTCTGATCCTCGTCTGGGCGGCTGTTGGAGCATGGGCGTTGGTTGAACGAAGCACCATCGCCTGGATCATGTTCGGTATTGCCACCCTGCTGGCCATCGGAGGCCAGGTCGTCAAATACCTGGTCCCAGGCCGGCGGTTGAAGGATGCCGGGATTCCCAACCGTAGCCTCCTCGTCGGGGTTCTTTTCTCGTTGGTCGGGTTCTTCCTGATCCCGGTGGTCGGCTTCATCGTCGGATTCGTCGTCGGGGTCTTTGTCGCCGAGCGGGTCAGGCTCGGTGATGGCCAACAGGCGTGGACCAGCACCAAGCAAGCGCTGAAGGCTGCTTCACTTTCGATCGTGATCGAGCTGGCGGCGGGTCTCGCCATCGCCGGGTTGTGGTTGGGAACGGTCCTATTTGCCTGATCCCCTGGTGCTCTTCAATTCCTCGAGTTCCTCCAAGGTCCGGGGCCAGTCTTCTCCCAACAACCGGGACAAAGATCGGTCGGCCAGCAGCTTGCCACCCGTTTGACATGTCGGGCAGTAGTTGACCTCGTTCTCGGCGTAAACGATTCTCTGCACGGGCGACCCACACCGGGGACAGGGATGACCAAATTTGCCGTGCACCGCCATTTCCGGGCGGAAGGCCGTGACCTTGACCGGCCATTGATCTCCGACCTCGTTTCGTAATAGCTCGGTCCAATGATTGAGCTGTTCGACGGTCGCCTCGTGGAGACGGGTGATGGCGGCTGCGTCGAGCTGACGGGTGCGAGTCACCGGGGAGAGCCGGGCCTGCCACAAGATCTCGTCCGAGTAGGAATTACCGATCCCCGAGAATATGCGAGGGTCGGTCAGCGCCCTCTTCAGCGTACGGTTTTCTGCCACCAAAGCCGACTCGAAGGCGGCCCGATCGACTTGAAGCGGCTCTACCCCGCCTCGGTTTTCGGCGGCCAAGGCCTCCTCGCCCGCCAGCACCCAGATGCCCGCCCGTTTATGGGACCCCTGTTCGGTAAGCAACAAGGTCCCTTGGGGGAAGTCGAGGGCGGCGAGCCCGACCTTCTTGGGAATGGCTGCCCCTGCGGCCTTCCATTGCAGCCGCCCGGCGATCATCAGATGGATGACGAGAAACAACTCGTCGGGGAAGACGAACACGAGTCTCTTTCCCAGACGGCGCAGTTCGATGACGGGCTTGTCTTGGGGGGCGGTGTAGGGAGGCTGGTAGGTGCGCAGCACCGCCGGGGAGGCGATCCGCACTTTCTCCACCGGCTGGTTGAGCACCCGTCGTTCGAGGGCCTCCAGATAGATCATGATGTCGGGAAGCTCGGGCATCACGGCAAAACTAACGCCCGCCTTGTTTGGCGGTGTCACACATGCGGTACCGGGGCGGTCACTAATTCGTCTGTGAGCAAAGGCCGAGACGGCCGCCACCGGTCCCAGTGTTCGATCGCATAAAACGCCGCCATGCCGGCCAGCACCGTCCCCGCCACCATCTGGAACATGATCCGGTAGCCGAAACCGCCGATGATCCAGCCGATCAGTGGCGAAACGCCGAACAGGGCCAAATCAAACAGCGCGGTGAATACCGCGGTGGCGGTGCCCCGTTCATGGTCGGCAGCACGGGTGGTCGCCATTCCCAACACCACCGGGTAAGAGATTCCATGACCGAGGCCGCTCAGGGCACCACCGATGACCAGGCCGTTCAAGCCACCGATCAGGCCGAGGCTGGCGATGCCCAGGCCATATACGCCCATGCCCGGCCCGACCATCCGCACCGGACCCACCCGATCAGGCACCCATGAGAACCCGAGCCGCCATAGCACCGCGGTTATCGCATAAGCGGTGAAAAAGGGGCCAACCGAGCCCAAACCTGAAGTGGCGACGTAAGTCTTGACGAACACGAACGCAGTGGTGAAGCCCAACGACAGAAAGATCGTCACAAACCAGATTGGCCGCATGGCCGGATTGCGGAGCATCGATCCGAAACCAGTGGTGGCGGCGCCGGTGTTGACTCCGCTCCGCTCCATCTTCATGGCCAGCCCGAAGCTGACCACCGAGAAGGCTGCCGCCATCAGAAAAACCCCTCGATAACCCCAACTGCTGTGGAGGACCAGGTCCCCGACCGCCGGGCCTATTCCAATAGGTGCCAGGCCCGAGATGCCGAAGAGGGCGATCCCCTGAGTCCGATTCTCCGCCGGAACCCGGTCGGCGATGTAAGTCCAGAAGGCGGTCATGGTCATCGCCTGCCCGAGACCCTGCAGCAGGCGAGCCACGACCAAAGCTTCTCCCAGTTGTTCGACAAACGCGTACATCAGGGTGGCGCCCGCTACCACCAAGGTTCCGATGCGGATAAGCAATCGACGGCTGTGGAGATCCATGACCCGGCCGATGAACGGACGCACTCCGATGGAAGCGATCCCCGCCACCCCGACGATGATTCCTACCCTCAACTCGTTGGCACCGAGGTCCAACAGGTACCCGGGAAAGTGCACCAGGAGGCTGTTGGACAGCTCGGAGGCGAGCGCCGCCATGAAGACGAGCGCGAACCAACGCGTGAGAAGAGTTTGGCGGACCACCAAAGTACCTAACTCGCTCAGCGACCCCGAAATTCCGGTGTTCTCTTCTCTTTAGGGGGTTTGATCAAGCGCCGTGGCGGCGTCGTCGCTCATACGATGCCAGGGTGACCGGCGCTGATGCTCGGGTGATCGCCCTCGAGGGGCTTATCGACTACGCCGGGATGTACCCACCGGAGTCTCTGTCGTTGGCCGAAGCTCTTTTCCGGTACCAAAAACATCGGGGCGGCGACCACGCCTGGATGCTGGGGGTGTTCTTGTGTCCTTCGTCGCAACTGACCGCGCTCGCCGGGAGGGTGGAGGAAAGCGGGCTCCCGATCGGGGTGGTAGCCGACCAGGCCGTGGTGGAGGCGGTCGCCTCCACTAACGAATCGGGTCTCGAGATCACCCATTTCGAGCTGGCCACAGGCGTGGAGTCGGCACCGGATCTGGAGGGTCTGCGGCGCGACATAAGCCTCTTCATCGAAGCGGAGGTGGCCGAGGTCGCCACCCTCGCGCTCGAACTGGCCCCCCGGCCGGTGGCGGCCAAGGTTCGCCTGGGCGGTTCGACTCCCGCCTATTTTCCCGACCCGGGCCAGGTGGCCGCGTATCTGTCCGAGGTCGCCTCGGCCGGGCTGGCGGTCAAGGCCACCGCTGGTCTTCATCACCCCTGGCGTCACTTTTCCCCCGATCTCGGCGCCTGGCGGCACGGGTTCCTCAACCTGGTCGGCGCCGCCGCCCTCCTCGAAAATGGTGGGCGGTCGGTCGAGGCGGAGGTCATTCTCGAGGCCGAGACCGGGCGACTTGATGCGTCGGCACTGTCCGTGGCGGGTTTCGATTTCGGCCCTCAGGCGCTGGCGATCGGACGCTCTTTCCTCCCGTCATACGGGAGTTGTTCGTTCGACGAGCCGCTCGACGACCTGCTGGCGATGTCGGCCATCCCCGGGAGGGTCCATTGATGGACCGGGAGCGAATCCGACAGTTCATGGAGCGTTTCGAGGGCATTGCCGCCGGCGCGGCCGCCGTCGGGGCTTTGGCGGTGGCAGATCGGGCCGGTGTGCTGGCGAAAATGGCGACTCGTGAAGCCGTCACGGCTTCCGACCTGGCGGGCGACGATTACGAGTTGCGTTATGTCGAAGAGATCCTGAACACACTGGCCGCCGCCGGAATCATCGAATACCAACCCGAAAACGGCAGCTTTTCGCTCCCCCCCGAACATGCCGCGGTCCTGGTCGATGAAACCAGCCCTTATCTGCTGGCAGGCTGGCTCGATGGCATCCCCGGCGCCATGAAGCTCATCGATCGGATAGCCCACGTCACCCGCATAGGAGGGGGAATTCCGGTCTCGGAGTACGAAGAGCGCCTGGTGGCCGGGATCGACCGGCTCAACTCTCCCGGGATCCGGGTCTTGCTGGCCCGGCGGTGGCTGCAGGCGATGCCGGACGTGGTCGCCAAATTGGCAGCGGGCGCCCGCGTGGCCGATGTCGGCTGCGGGTCGGGGGCGGCGGCGATCACGATTGCCGCCGCCTACCCCTCATCGACTGTCATCGGTTATGACATCGACCGTCGGGCTCTCGATCGAGCCCGGGCGTCGTCAGGTTCTCTCGCCAACCTCGCCTTTGAGTTGAGACCGGCCGGGGATCTGCCGGTCAAGCCTGGCTTCGATCTGATCACCACCTTCGATGTGATCCACGACCTCTCCCACCCATTGCCGGCTCTGCAAAGAATCCAAGAGGCGCTAACCCCCGACGGCACCTATCTGATGGTTGAGCCCGCCGCCGGACCCCGGCTCGAGGACAACCTCAGCCCCCGGGGTACCCTGCTGTACGGCTTCGGGCTGCTCTATTGCCTTCCGCAGTCGCTCGTCGGTGGTGGCGCCGGGCTGGGTGTTGGCTGGGGACCGGTGAAGGCCGCGGCGCTCTGCCGTGAGGCCGGATTCAGCCAGTTCGAACACCTTCCCGTCGAAAACCCCTACAGCAACTTTTTCCGGATCGAGCGGTGAGCTACGGGGTCTTCTCGGTCGGAGGGGGCCCCCGCCGGGTGGGCTTGGCGATCGAAGGACAGGTGCTCGATGTGTCCGAAACCGACGACCTGTTCGCACCGGGAACCCTCGAACCCCTGCTGGCGGCCGGACCCGAGGTGTGGCGCGCCGTCCGGGAAAAGGTCGGCAACCTTGCCAGCAGCCGTAACGATCTCATCCCCCTCGAGCGGGTACAGATGCACCTCCCCTGCCGGATCGGGGACTTCGTCGACTTCTACTCATCGATCGATCACGCCCGAAACGTAGGAAAGATTCTCCGACCCAACGCCGAACCCTTGCTTCCCAACTGGCGGCAGATGCCGATCGGCTATCACGGCCGGGCCGGCACCATTGTCGTCGACGGAACGCCGTTGCGCCGACCCTCGGGTCAGCGGGGTCTGGGAGACTTCGGTCCCACCCGCCGGCTCGACTTCGAGTTGGAGGTGGGGTTCCTCACCGGCCGGGGGCCGTCGCTCGGGACTCCGGTGCGTACGGCCGGAGCGGAGAACTACATCTTTGGCCTGGTGCTGCTCAACGACTGGTCGGCCCGCGATATCCAGGCCTGGGAGTATCAGCCTCTGGGGCCGTTCCTCGGCAAATCCTTCGCCACCACCATCTCCCCCTGGGTCGTGCCGCTCGCCGACCTGGAGGAGTTCAGGGTCGATCCCCCGATCCAACAGCCCGAACCACTCCCTTATATGCTGCCGGCGGGCCAAGGACTTGACGTGGATCTGGAGGTGTCGGTCAACGGAGAGGCGGTGACGAGGTCCAACCTCCGCCACCTCTATTGGACGATGAGCCAGCAAGTCGCCCACGTCACCAGCAACGGCGCCACGTTTGGCGCCGGGGATCTGTTCGCCTCGGGCACCGTGTCCGGTCCGACTCCGGACAGCCGGGGTTGCTTGCTCGAGATCAACGGCCTCGACGGCCCTTACCTGGCCGACGGCGACACCGTGCAGATGACAGCCCGGGCCGGAGATGTGTTCTTCGGATCGTGTGCGGGGACCGTGCACGGGTTTGATACCAACTTAGAGCAGCCGCTTCCTCGCTAATCGGCCCTCAACGTCGGGCCGACCAGGGCTACCAGGGCGGCGGCCGGGACCAGATGCATCACTGCCTGAAACACCCGGTCGTTGGTCGAGTTGTCGAGCATGGTCAGGGTGAACAGGCTCAAAAAGCTGACCAGCACCACCAGGCCATTGAAGATCAGTTTTCCCTTCCCAGCTCGCCGGATGAGAAAGACAGCGAGGAGGACAGCGAGCAGCGCCGGCACCACCGAGAAGACGACAACATCTAGAAAAGTCATGTTCCTGGTTTCGGTCATGGCGAATCCTGCCGGAGTCCGCAGCGACACTCCTAGCTGGCGGAAGGCCATCAACAGCACCACGTTGACAGCCGTTGCCACCCCGACGGCAATCAGCCCTCGCATCCAGGTGGATGGTCGGTCGTTCATGAAGCCACCTCCTTGTTGACTGCGTCGAGGGGCCTATCCGAGAGGCTCATCCCGCCCTCGTCATCACTTGACCCGCCTGCCGCCCTGCCAGACATGGGTCACCCTGTTGGCGTCACCCCAGACCGACAGGTCGTTCAATGGACTGGAGTCGAATGCAATCGCGTCGGCGTCGTATCCATCGGCCAGCAGTCCGGAACGGGGAGCTTGAGGGCCGAGCGTCTCCGGACCATGAACCGTGGCGGCTTCGATCGCCAGCAGTGGTGTCAGGCCGGCGTCGATGAGATGGCGCACCTCGCGGGTCGCCTGCCCGTAGCGATGCCCATGTATGGGCCCACTGGCGAATATGTCGGTCCCCATGGCCATCTTCACTCCAGCGGCTACCGCGATTTTCATCGCCTGGGCGTGTTGGTCGGCGAGGCCGGTGATCTTCTTGTAGGCGTAGGCCGGGATATGCTCTTCGAGGCCGAGCAACTCCTCGACGATGAACCGGGTGGAGACCAGGAGGGCCCCGGTGTCGAGCATCAGATCGGCAGCCTCCTCATCGAGGTAGCTGCCGTGCTCAATGGTCTTCACCCCGGCGCGCAACGCCGCCATGATCCCCGGTTTGCCGTGACAGTGGGCAGCCACCACCCGATCTGCCCGGGCCGCTTCATCAACGATCGCTTTCAGCTCTTCGTCGGAGAACTGCTGATGGATGGGGTGATCAACTTCGGACATCACCCCGCCGGACGCACAGATCTTGATGACTCTCGCCCCCAGTCGAAGCTGCTCGCGGACCGCCTTGACACACTCGGAAGGACCGTCAGCCAGCCGGCCGACGATACGTCCGCGTCCGGACGTCCCTTCGTAGACATCGAGCGGTATCGAGTGGATGTCGGCATGGCCTCCGGTGGTGGACAACACCGCCCCCGCTCCATAAATGGAGGGGCCGCGGATGCTGCCCTCGGATACAACCGCCGCCAGCTCCACACCGTATCCCCCTACCTCTCGGACCGACGTGATGCCGGCATCTAGGTAGCGACCGAGGTCCACGGTCGCCCGGGCGCCTGCCGCCGCCGGCGGGATGAAGGCTGTTCCTTCCAGATTCCAGGCGGGCGAGCCGAACAAGTGAGCGTGACAATCCCAGATGCCCGGCATCAGGGCGGGGACCTCGAAGACATCGGCGCCAGGAGTCGTCGGGGCCGATCGGGCCGGTCCGGCGTAGGTGATGATCGCCCCCTCAGCGATCATCACCCCGTTTTCGACCGGCTCCCCTCTCCCGGTGATCAATAAGTTGGTCTGGATACGGACGGTCACGCCCGCCACCCTAGTTTTCAGGCGGCCTTGACTGCGGCTGGCTCCGGTGCCATCTCGGCCTTTTTGCCCCGCTTGGCATAGAGAATCGCTGCGCCCAAGACGATCAAGCCGACTACTGCGATACCGATTCGCACACCGCCGGCGTCGCGGAAACGAATCACCGCCGGCAGGATGAGCAGCGAGATGAGGTTCATCACCTTGATCAGCGGGTTGAGAGCCGGACCGGCGGTGTCTTTAAACGGATCACCCACAGTGTCGCCGATGACCGCCGCCTTGTGGGGCTCAGAGCCTTTACCCCCATGGTGGCCCTCTTCGATGTATTTCTTGGCGTTGTCCCAGGCGCCTCCCGAGTTGGAAAGGAAGTTGGCCATCAGTTGGCCGGTGAGGATGACCGCCGCCAGAAACCCTCCGAGGGCGAGGTGGCCGAATCCGAATCCGACGATCACCGGGGTGAGGACGGCCAGCAAGGCAGGGGTAGCGAGCTCCCGAAGCGAAGCAGCGGTGCAAATGTCGATGACGGGGCCGTAGTCGGGACGTTTTTCGCCACGCATTATCTTTCCGTCGGCGAACTGGCGGCGCACCTCTTCCACCACCACCCCGGCGGTGCGACCCACCGCCCGGATGGCCAGCGCTGAGAACATGAAGGCGACGGAGCCACCTATCAGGAGCCCGATAAAGGTGAGGGGATCGGCCACGTTGATGGCGGTTAGCGGATCCCGAAAGAGGTCCGACCCGGCCAAGTCGAGACCCAGTTCGGCTGCGATGGTTTCGATGAACGAGGCGAACAGGGCGACGGCGGCGATGACCGCCGATCCGATGGCAAATCCTTTGGTGACTGCCTTCGTGGTATTTCCGACCGCGTCCAGGCTCACCATGATCTTTTGGGCATCCCCGTGGAACTCACCCGACATCTCGGCGATCCCGGCGGCGTTGTCGGCCACCGGCCCGTAAGTGTCTTCCGAGACGACGACTCCGGTCGTGGCCAGCATCCCCATCCCACACAGTGCCACCAGATATAGGGCGAACTGGAGGTTGCCTCCGCCCAAGAGCACTGCCACCCCGATGGCGCCGGCGATGGCGACGATTGCCCAGACCGACGACTCCAGCCCGACGGAGACTCCTGACAGGACGGTGGTGGCAGGTCCGGTCCGGGTGCTGTCTGCTATCTCCTGCACCGGTCGGGTCTCGGTGGAGGTGAAGTATTCGGTGAGACGGGAAACGACCTGGGCGAGGATGAGACCGGTCACCACTGCGGCGAAAACCTTCCAACCCTCGTTTCCGTTGTTGTTGCCGACATACAACATCGAGACCAGAAACGTCCCAATCACGGTGAGTATCCCGGCGGTGAGAAAGCCCCGGTTGATGGGTGCCATGGCGGTGCGGTCGTGTTGTGGGGCCCGCACCAAGAATACCCCGGCGATCGAGGCGACCACGCCAATCGCCCGAGCGATCAGCGGGAAGACGAGACCCAGTGCGGGGTTGGCCCCGATCGAGGAGAAGGCCGCCACTCCCAGGATGATGGAGGCGACCAGGGTGACCTCGTAGCTTTCGAAGAGGTCGGAGGCCATCCCCGCACAGTCGCCCACATTGTCCCCGACATTGTCGGCGATGGTTGCCGGATTGCGGGCGTCGTCTTCGGGAATTCCCTGCTCGACTTTGCCGACCAGGTCGGCGCCCACGTCGGCAGCCTTGGTGAAAATGCCGCCCCCGACCCGGAGGAACAGAGCCAGCAGTGACCCGCCGAACCCGAATCCGATCAGGATGGCCGACGAGGTGTTCTGGAAGATCATGATGATGACGGTGGCGCCGAGCAGTCCGAGGCCGACGGTGAACATCCCCGCCACTCCGCCGGTGCGGAAAGCGACCTTGAGCGCCGCCGGGAGGGATCCGGACTTGGCGGCGGCGGCGGTGCGCACGTTGCCCCTCACCGCCAGGCTCATGCCGATAAAGCCGGTCAGACCCGACATCAAACACCCGACAACAAAGGCCAGCGTACGGAACGTCCCTGAGGCGGCAAACGACAGCGCCTCCGACCCATCGGGCCTGATGACGGCGGTGGAGGATAAGAAAACCACCACCACCAGCGGAATCAGGATGAGGAGAATGGTGCGGAACTGGCGTCGGAGGTAGGCCATCGCCCCTTCCTGGATGGCAGCGGCGATCTCCCGCATCTTGGGAGTGCCTTGGTCGGCCCTGATGACACCTCGGGACAGCAGGAAGCCGACCAGGATCGCAGTCAGTGCGGTGAGGGCTGAAATGACGAGCCACACCCATTCGGCATTGCCGAGGACGAACTGCTGATAGCCACCCTCGGCGGCCAGGACGTTGCTCATGACGGAATGATCCTCCTTGGGGTCAGACGGTGTGGTCCAAGAAAAGCGGCACTCGTTGGTGCCGCCTCAGAACCTCAACCTCTCAGACCGGAATTCGGGCCACCGTAGGTTAACAACCCGGGTGGAAGAACCCTATTCGGCCCGGTTGAGGGTCTCCACCATCAACAACAGGGCCGCCAAAACCGTGCCTGCTCCGCCGAGCACCACCCCGTCCGATATCCAGGAGAAGCCGGGGTTGTTGAGCGCGAACAAAGAGCCGGCAAGAGCAAGGATCCCAAGTCCCACTCCCGCCCACACCAGCAGACGGCCATGTCGCATTCTGGTCAGCACCGCGAAACCACCCAGACCGAGGGACAAGGCGCCGATGATCCAAACGGGCCAGATCGGCATCAGACCGAAAATTCGAACCGGAGAAGCGTTGCCGACGGCAACAATCCCTCCCACCAGCATGGC
The DNA here is from genome assembly GCA_052390035.1 of Actinomycetota bacterium. Taxonomy (GTDB): domain Bacteria; phylum Actinomycetota; class Acidimicrobiia; order Spongiisociales; family ZC4RG35; genus JBQTHI01. Next base: position 40,856 of record JBQTHI010000007.1, read on the forward strand.
GCCGGCGGCGGTCAACATCCCCAGGGCGATAGGTGCACGGCTCTCCTCGAGGATTGCAACCGGCTTGGTAGGCGGGATCGGGCGAAGAATCGGTGCGTCCGGGGTCAGCTGACCGTCGACGTCGACACCCTGGTCGCGAGCATTGGCGAGCAACCGGTTCAGGCGGGGAGAGCTTGATGAACGGATGCCGAGCGCCAACGCGAACCGGGCATCATCGTTGGTGGAGAGAATTAGCTCTTCGCCCTCGACTTTGATGTGGAATCCGTCAAGTCGGGCGGATACCCCCACATCGGAAAGCGGCCATTGACCAAGCTCACCGTACTGGGACATCAGCCTCAACACCTCATGGTCGAGGTGGATCTCGACCCTGATTCCGGTATCTGTTTCGCCCGCCATCCGGACCGTTCCGGTGAGGTCGGTGTTCACGGCGCCCAACGTTTCCTTCCCGCCGCCCACACCCGCCGCCCTGCAGTCATGTTAGGGCCTGGCGGCGAATCCCCAAGACTCAGTTTGCCGGCTTTCGTCTACCCTCTCCACCCCTCCGGAAGTTTCAATTGCCAGACTTCATCTACTCCATGGTGCAGGTGGGCCGCCATCACCCTCCCGACCGCGACGTCCTCAAAGACATCACCCTCGGTTTTTTCTACGGTGCCAAGATCGGGGTGATAGGTGCCAATGGCGCAGGCAAGTCGTCGCTGCTCCGGATCATGGCCGGACTTGACGACGGCTACACCGGGGAAGCCCGACTCATGGAGGGATACACGGTCGGACTGCTCGAGCAGGAACCCCAGCTGAACGCGGAGAAAGATGTCGTCGGCAACATCATGGAAGGCGTCTCGGCGACTCGGGCACTGCTCGACGAATACCAGGAGGTGCTCGCCGGATGGGCGGACCCCGACGCCGACTACGACAAGCTCGGTGCCCGCCAGGAGATGCTGGAAAAGAACATAGAGGCGGCCGGAGCCTGGAATCTCGATCGCCAGGTGGAGATCGCCATGGATGCGTTGCGTCTGCCTCCAGCTGATGCCAGCGTCATCTCCCTCTCAGGTGGTGAACGGCGAAGGGTGGCATTGTGCCGTCTGCTCCTATCCCACCCCGACCTGCTACTTCTCGACGAGCCCACCAACCACCTCGACGCCGAATCGGTCGCCTGGCTTGAGCGGTTCCTGGCGGAATACAGCGGAACGGTGATCGCCATCACCCACGACCGATATTTCCTCGACAACGTAGCCGGATGGATCCTCGAACTCGACCAGGGTCGTGGCTATCCGTACGAGGGGAACTACACCGGCTGGCTCGAGCAGAAGAGTGCTCGCCTGGCCCAAGAGGAGAGAGAGGAGTCGGCCCGGCACCGCACACTCGCCCGGGAGTTGGAGTGGGTGCACCTTTCGCCCCGGGCCCGGCAGGCGAAGGGGAGAGCCCGTCTCACCCGATACGAAGAACTTGTCGCCGAGGCCCAGAGGGCAGAGAAACGCGACGGCCGGTTGGAGATCGAAATTCCCTTTACCCGCCGATTGGGGGACAAGGTGATCGAAGCCTCCGGGTTGCGCAAAGGCTACGGCGACCGGCTATTGATCGAAAACCTCTCCTTTGTGCTTCCGCCGGCCGGGATCATTGGGGTCATCGGAGCCAACGGGGCAGGCAAGACGACTCTGTTTCGAATGATCACCGGCCAGGAGCGATCGGACGGCGGCACCCTGACCCTCGGGTCCTCCGTTGACCTCGCCTATGTCGACCAAACACGCGACGCCCTCCAACCCGACGCCAGCGTTTACCAGGAGATCTCGGGAGGAAACGAGTTCCTCAGGATCGGCAATCGAGATGTGAACAGCCGGGCTTATGTCGCTTCGCTCAACTTCAAAGGATCCGACCAGCAAAAGAAGGTCGGGACGCTCTCCGGTGGCGAACGGAACCGGGTCCACCTGGGCAAAATGCTGCGGACCGGAGGAAACGTCATTCTTCTGGACGAGCCCTCCAACGACCTCGACGTCGATACCCTCCGCGCCCTAGAGGAAGCGCTCATCAGCTTCCCCGGGTGTGCCGTCGTCATCTCCCACGACCGGTGGTTCCTCGACCGGATCTGCACCCATCTACTCGCCTTCGAAGGAGAATCGCAGGTGCGCTGGTTTACCGGAAACTGGTCAGAGTACGAAGATTGGCTCAGGAAGAACCTGGGTGAAGGAGCACTCCAGCCCCACCGAGTGCGGTACAAACCGCTGCGCTAAAGCCCTCCCCTATCAGCCCTTGCGCATATCCTCGAAGACGTCTTCGAACGACACCGCCGCCCGGCGGCGATCCCCACTGGCTGACTCCCCACTGGCTGATTCGCCCCTGGCCGAATCACCGGTGGCCGACTCGCTCGCCTCCGATCCACTCGCTCGCCCCGGACGGTTGCGATCGCGCGGACGTTCACGGTCCCTAGCTTGATCGCGACCCCTCTCGCGATCGCCACCTCGATCGCGATCGCGGGGGCCGCGGCCCCGGTCGCGATACCCACGATCCGATGCGTCACCACCGTCGCCCCCATCGCCCGTCGACCCTTCTTTGGGCACGCCCTCTAGGGGCCGGGCCAGTTTCAACGCCAGCTTGCCGTTCCGGTCGATCTCCTCGAGCACCACTGCCACCTTCTGGCCGAGGTCGAGGTAGTCCTCCACCCGGTTGACCCTGCGGGTGTCGTCGAGTTTGGAGATGTGGAGCAGCCCGTCCCGACCGGGGAGGATGTTGACGAACGCCCCGAACTTGGTGATGTTGACAACTTCGCCGTCGTATTCTTTGCCCAGTTCGGCTTCCGGCGGGAAAACAATGGCCGTAACCCGCTCCTTGGCTGCCTCGAGGGCTTGGCGGTCGGTGGATGCGATGCGGACGATCCCGTATCCAGCCTCTTCGTCGATCTCGATGGTGGCGCCGGTCTTCTCCTCGAGCTCCCGGACCACCTTGCCCTTGGGGCCGATCACCTCTCCGATCTTGTCCTTGGGGATCTGGATCGTCTCGATTCGCGGTGCCCACCTGTTGAGCTCCTGGCGTGGCCCGGAAATCACCTTGTTCATCTCGTCGAGGATGTAAAGGCGTGCCTCACGTGCCTGTTCGAGCGCCTGCGCCAGCACCTCTGATGGCAGACCCTGAAGCTTGGTGTCGAGTTGAAGAGCGGTTATCGCCCGGGCGGTGCCGGCAACTTTGAAGTCCATGTCGCCGAGGGCATCTTCGGTTCCCAGGATGTCGGTGAGGGTTATGTATTTGCCGTCCCGCTCGATCAGACCCATGGCGATGCCCGCCACAGGATCGGAAATCGGAACGCCGGCATCCATCAGCGACAGGGACGAGGCACACACCGCAGCCATCGACGTCGATCCGTTCGAGGAGATCACCTCTGACACCAGCCGGAGCGCGTATGGAAACTCCTCCGCGGTGGGAATGGCCGGCAGTAAGGCCTTCTCGGCAAGCGCCCCGTGCCCAATCTCCCGTCGCCGTGGACCGCGCATCGGGCCGGCCTCGCCACTGGCAAACGGAGGCATGTTGTAGTGGTGCATGTACCTCTTGGCTTCCTCGATACCGAGGTTGTCGAGCATCTGCTCCATCTTGAGCATGCCGAGAGTGGCGACGTTGAGCACCTGGGTTTCACCACGCTGGAAGAGCCCGGAGCCGTGCGCCCGGGAGATCAGCCCGACCTCGATCGACAGCGGGCGAAGGTCCGCAGGCCCACGACCGTCGAGGCGAACGCCGTCCTCGGCCACCCGCCGTCGCATCATGTCCTTGAGCACCGACTTGAACGCCCGTTGGAAGGACTCCTGATCCTCGTCGCCGATTACCAGCTCGTTGGCCACGGCCTGGCGGAGGGCGGTCTCGGCCTCGTTCCGCTCGGTTTTGCCGGCGGTGCGAATCACCTCGTCCAACCTCGATCCGGCGGCGGCCAACACCCGGGAATAAAGTTCTGGGGAATAGTCGGTGACTGCGGGCCATGCCGCCTCCTTCTCGCCGACCTGTTGCCTCAACTCCAGCTGGAGATCGATCGACTCGCCGATCGCCACCTTCACTTGCTCGAGGCCGGCGGCGATGGTCGACTCGTCAGAAGCCGGATCGCCCGCCGCGATCAGACGCAGGCCATCCGGGGTGGAACCGGCCTCAACCATGATGATGTCGATACCGCCGTGCCGGTTGCGACGACCCGCCACGACCAGCTCGAAGACCGACTCGTCGAGTTCCTCGTGGGTCGGAAAGGCGACCCATTCGCCCTTCTTGAGGGCAAGCCGGACTCCGCCGATAGGGCCTTCGAACGGGATACCGCTGATCATCAAGGCAGCCGAGGCCCCATTGAGCGCAACTACATCGAAGGGGTTGTCTCCGTCGACCGAAAGGGTCGTCACCACCACATGGGTTTCACATCGGAAGTCCTCACGGAAAGACGGGCGGAGCGGACGGTCGATGAGCCGGGCAGCCAAGGTGGCGGCCTCGGTGGGTCGGCCCTCCCGACGGAAGAACGATCCGGGGATCCGGCCGACGGCGTACATCCGCTCTTCAAAGTCGACCGTGAGCGGGAAGAAGTCGATACCCTCACGCACAGTCTTGTTAGCGGTGGCGGTGACCAGCATCTCGGTCTCGCCAAGCCGGGCGAGCACCGCCCCATCGGCCTGGCCTGCCAGCTTGCCGGTGGAAAAGGACAACGTTTTGCCGGCCACCTGGCCAGCAACAGTGATTTCGGGCACGAAGTGCTCCTTCTAGTCATGGAGCAGACCCGTTACCAGTTGTCATCGCTCAACCTCGCCGAGCGATGACAACTAGCAACCGGCCTTGCTCGTCATCGGTTGTTAACTTGTTCCCGGTCTAGCGACGCAACCCGAGCTGGCCCACCAGTTTCCGGTACTGCTCGACATCCTGGTTGCGCAGGTAATCGAGAAGACGCCGGCGTTTTCCGACCAGCATCAGTAGACCCCGCCGACCGTGATGGTCACCCTTGTGGAGCCGAAGATGCTCGGTGAGATGGTTGATCCGCTCGGTCAGCAAAGCCACCTGGACTTCCGGCGAACCGGTGTCGGTTTCGTGATGGCCGTGCTCTGCGATGATCTCTGGTTTGCTCTTCATGACGCGATGAACCTGGTCGGATGCCGGGAACGGGCGGATTCTAGCACCTGCCAGGCCACCTCAAAGTCGACCGTCAGTCCAACAGGTTGGGAGCCAGGATTGCCCGGGCCTTTACGATGTCGGCCTCGATCTGAGTCACCAGGCTGCCCACAGTGTCGAAACGCTGCTCGCCTCGCAGCCGCTTGAGGAGTTCGGTCACCACCTGATGGTCATAGAGGTCGCCGGCAAAGTCCAACAGGTGCGTCTCGACAGTGCGTGCCTCACCATTGAAGGTGGGGCGGGTGCCGATATTGACCACGGCCTTGAGGAACTCCCCTTGGACGACGGCGCGGGCGGCGTATACGCCGTTGGCTGGGATCAGGCGCTCGGCCGGGATTCTCAGGTTGGCGGTCGGAAAACCGATCGTCTTCCCCCGACCATCACCTTTCACCACGATACCCTCGAGTTGATAGGGCCGATCGAGCAGAACACTCGCTTCCTCAACCTGTCCGGCCAAAAGCAATTGACGTACCCGGGTAGCCGAGATCACTCCATTTTCGTCGGCGAGCATCTCCACCACCGATACCGAAAAGCCGAGCCGGTTACCGGCTCCGATCAGGCTGGAGGCCTCGCCGGTACGGTTCTTGCCGAAGCGAAAATCGGCGCCGATCACGACCCTCCGGGCGGAAAGCCCGGCCATCAGAACCCGCTCGGCGAATTCGTCCGGACTCAGTTCCCGCACATCGGGAAAGTGGAGCACACCAACGATCTCAATCCCGAGCGATCGGAACTGGTCGAGGCGCTGGCTGATCCCGGTCAACATCTCGGGAGCCTTTTGGGGGTCGAGAAAAGTCATCGGATGAGGATCGAAGGTGACAATGGCCGGGGAGAGCTCGTCTATGCGCGCCTGCTTGACGAGATCGGTGATGACCTGCCTGTGTCCCCGGTGAACACCGTCGAAAACCCCGATCGTCAGGGCCGTGGGCGTTCCCACCTCCCAATCGAATGGATGGCCGTCCAAAATGATCATGCGAGTTCGGTCACGCCAGCACGACCTCAGCCTGGGCGGCTCCATCCTCCACCCGGTACACGGCAAGCAACCCCTCATGGTCGTCCACCAGGGCGACCATCCCGTTCCGGGCTGCGAGGGCAATCTGGCGACCCGCAGCTACCGCCGCCGCATGAAGGCGGTCAACCTGTACCCGGTCGAGATGCGCCACCGCCGCCAGAGGCGGCAGCAAGACCTCGGTCCAGCGGTCGATCTCTGCGAGTCCAATCGCCTGGGTGAGATCGAAGGAGCCCACCGCCGTCCTGGTAAGCCTCATCAAGTGGGCCCGTCCCCCCAAAGCCCGACCGATGTCGTCGGCCAGCACCCTGATGTAAGTGCCCTTGGAGCACAGGACGTCCACCGTTGCCTGGGGGAATGCTCCGGGCACGAAGTCGACTAAATCGAGTTCGAATATCTCGACCTGGCGAGCAGGTCTTTCCGCATGTTCACCCGCTCGGGCGAGTTGGTGCAATCGTCTACCTCCGATCTTCAGGGCGGAGAACATCGGTGGCACCTGGTCGATCGAGCCCCGGAATCCGGCCATCACGGACTCCAGTTCATCACGGTCGAACGGCATCGGATGCTCGGAGAGGATCGTTCCTTGCGCATCGAGGGTGTCGGTTGCCACTCCAAAATGGATGCCGGCGCGATACCGCTTCTCAGTGCTCTCGACAAATCGGAGCAGCCGGGTGGCCCGTCCGACGCCGATGACCAATACGCCCGTTGCCATCGGGTCAAGGGTGCCGGAATGCCCCACCTTCATGCCGGTCGCCCGCCGCACCACCGTCACCACATCGTGTGAGGTTGGGCCGGAGGGTTTGTCGATGATCAGTAGCCCGTCGGTCACTGGTCCAACAACTCCGTGACGGCATTGACGGCCTGCTCGGCTGATCCCCGGAAGGTGAACCCGGCGGCGTTGTGATGACCTCCGCCACCCAGCGCCTGGGCGATGCCGCCTACATCGAACTCGCCGCGGGAGCGCAGACTCCCTTTGAAGAGTCCATCGTCTTGCTCCTTGAGGAGAAGAGCCGCTTCGGCTTCGATCGGCAGCCGGACCAGGTCGATCAATGGATCGGTATCGGCGAGGCCGAGTCCCGCCCGTTCGAGGTCTCCCCGGTAGAGGACTGTCCACACGAGCTTTCTCGGCTCGTCGAGGATCGCCCGTTTCAACACTGCTCCGGCCACTTCGAGGTACCCAAACGGGGTCTCGTCGTAGATGTGACGTCCGATGACATCGGGGCGGGCTCCGGCGTCGACTAGATCGGCAGCGAGTCGGAGTGTTTCGGGTCGGGTGTTGGAGTATTGAAAACGTCCCGTGTCGGTGACCAATCCAGTCAGGAGGCAGGTAGCAACCCGAACGTCGACAGTCCATCCCGCCGCCCCGATGAGCAAATGGGCGATCTCGGCGGTGGCCGCGGCGTTGGCATCGATCAGGTTGAGGTGGCCGAAGCCATCGGAGCCCGCGCCATGATGATCCACCACGATCAGCGTCTTGGCCCTGGTAGCGGGGCCGCCAAGTCCGCCCAGACGTTCGATATTGCCGCTGTCGAAGCTGACCATCACCTCGGGCTCTTCCGGGATCTGACTCGGAGGCACCAATAGGTCGGTGGGTAGAAAGCGATAGTTCGGGGTCGTGCCGAAGGGGGGCCCAAAGCTGGGCAAGACCTTCTTCCCCGCCTGAGATCCGGCATAGGCAACCGCCAACATGCTGCCTAACGCGTCGCCATCGGGTCCCACGTGACATGCCATAACGATCTCGTTCGCCTCGGCCAATATCCGGCCGGCCGGGATCAGGTCGGGGAAGGAGTCACTCTTCATGATCGGGAGCGGGTTCCGGTTGATGTGTCTCCGCATGGTGAAGGCTTCGCAGCAGGGCGTCGATTCGTTCCCCCTCCACGACGCCACGGTCAGGGCGGAACTCGAGCTCGGGGGTGTACTTGATCCGCACTTGCCGTCCAACGGCGGCGCGGAGCCGGGGGGTAGCCGCCCTCAGGCCACGGATCGTGTCGTCGAGATGTTCGCGGTCGAGCGCCGAAACGAAGACCACCGCATGGCGCATGTCGGCTGTCACCTCAACCCCTGTCACCGAGACCAACCCCAGCCGGGGATCGGTCAGTTGCTCGACCTCGTCAGCCAGCACCTCTTTCACGATGGCGTTGATGCGCCGGGAGCGAGGGTACGAGGGTTTGCTCATGCTCAACCTCCATCTGGCCAACCTCCATCTGCAGGTTCTTCCAAGTAGTAGAGGCCGACCTCACAGATCTCGATCTCCAAGTACTCATCAACGTAGCGGCGAATCCGGTCAATTAGCGTCTGCAGGCGGCCGCCGTCGGGGGCTACCACCGCCACTCCGAGGGTTGCTCGCTGCCACGACTCGTGGTGCCCGACTTCGGATACGCTCACCGACACCTGGCGGCGCAGGCCTTCAACCAGAGGCCTGAGAACCGATCGCTTCTCCTTGAGGGAATGCGACTGAGGGAGGAACAGCTCAAGACGCATCGCGGCCGCCCGCATCAGCCGCGGGCGACCTCTTTGACCTGGTAGGCCTCGATCAGATCGCCCTCTTTAACGTCGTTGTAGCCGGCGAGACCGATCCCGCATTCGAAACCAACGGCGACGCTTCTGACATCGTCTTTGAATCGACGCAGCGAGGAGATCGTGCCGTCAAAGATGACCACGCCGTCTCGAATCAGCCGCGACCGGGCATTGCGGACCATCTCTCCCTCTGTGACGTAACAGCCGGCCACCGTTCCGACCCTCGGAACCTTGAAAATCGCCCGCACTTCAGCCGTGCCCAGAACGGCCTCGACTTCCTCGGGAGCGAGCCTGCCGACCAGCATCACCTCGAGTTCTTCAAGCAGCTCGTAAATGACTCCGTAGGTGCGGATTTCTGTCGCTTTCTCTTCGGCCAGCCGACGGGTCTTCCCGTCTGGGCGAACGTTGAATCCGATGATTACAGCCTCGGTCACCTCGGCCAGCTTGACGTCGTTTTCGTTGATACCGCCGACCGCTCCATGCATGACTTCGATCCGTCCCCCCTCACGCTTGATCTTGCCGATCGACTCGCGGATCGCCTCGAGTGAACCGTGGGCATCAGCCTTGATGATCACCCGCAACTCCGCCTCATCGGCGCGGAGCTGTTCGAGCAGGTTCGCCAATCGCTCCCGGGCGGTGGCCGGCGTACTGAGGAGGGCGTCACGGTCCTCTCGTTCACGCTCCTCGGCGAGAAGGCGAGCTTCTCGATCGGAAGGCGCCACCGTGAAGGGATCGCCGGCGGTGGGCAACTCCGACCAGCCCATGATCAATGCCGGCGTGGAGGGAGGCGCCTCTGGTAGCCGTTGCCCCTTCCAATCCATCATCGCCCGAACCCGACCGGCCACGGGCCCCGCCACCACAGCGTCTCCGGTGTGAAGGGTGCCTCTCTGCACGATGACAGTGGCAGTCGGCCCCATACCCGGATCGAGCTGAGACTCGATCACCACCCCCGAGGCCGAAGGTTTCGGATTGGCCTGGAAATTCTTGAGCTGGGCAACCAGATCTATTACCTCGAGCAGCTGGTCGACGCCTTGGCCGGTAAGGGCGGAAACTTCGACCGCCGGCACCTCTCCACCGAGGTCCTCAGTGATCACATCGAACTCCGTCAGCATTGTTCTAACTCGGAGGGGGTCGGCTCCAGGCAAGTCGATCTTGTTGATGGCAATGATCAATTCGACTGCGGCTGCCCTGGAATGCGAGATGGCCTCAATGGTCTGGGGCATCACACCATCGTTGGCGGCAACCACCAGAACGACGATGTCGGTGATCTCCGCCCCACGAGCGCGCAGCGATGTGAAGGCCTCGTGACCGGGGGTGTCGATAAACGTGATCAGGCTGTCGCCGACCTCCACTTGATAGGCACCAATGTGCTGGGTGATCCCGCCCTGCTCGGCGGCCACGACGTTGGTCTTACGGATCGTGTCGAGCAGCGTCGTCTTACCGTGGTCGACGTGGCCCATGATGGTGACGACTGGTGGGCGGGGACGCAGATCACCGGGAGCGTCCTCGAAAACGCGGCGGGGTTTGACCTTAGGAGTGGGCGGCGGTGGAGTTTCGACCTCCACCATCACCCCGAACAACTCGGCTACCGAATCGAGGTGCTCGGCCGGCATCGGCGCTCCGGCGCCGACCAGGACTCCCCTGCCCAGGAGAGCCTTGACAACGGCTGCCGGATTTTCGCCGAACGCCTCGGCAACTTCGGCGACGCTGGCTCCGGCCGGAACGTTCACCAGCCGGATTTCCCGATCCTCGGCCTTCTGTTCCTCCTCGGGCCGTATTATTTCACTCCGGTCTTCTTCAGACGGGGTCTCGGCCGGAACCGAGCCGTCCGCCACCGAGGTCGCGGGCGCCTTCGCCTCGGCCACCGCCAGCCTCACCAGGTCGGCGTCAGGGGCTTCAAGACTCGACGAGGCGGTTTTGGCTTCGAACCCCAGGCCATGAACCTGCTCCAAAAGGTCCTTCGATTCGAGACCCAGCTCCCGGGCCAGCTCGTAGATGCGGACCTTGGCCACTCAGTCACCCTCTCCGGCCTCGGTCTCAATGGCCTCAATGGCCTCAATGGCCTCGGTGGCCTCGGTGGCCTCGGTGGCCTCGGTGGCCTCGGTGGCCTCGATCTGGGTGGCGCCTATTGCTTCCGCTGGTTCGGGCGCCTTGGCGGCCATGTCCTCGGGGATGCGATCGGACCGAATATCGACCTTGAAGCCGGAGAGCCGGGCCGCCAACCGGGCGTTTTGACCCTCTTTGCCGATTGCGAGAGACAGCTGGTGGTCGCTCACTATCACCTCGGCCACCTTGTTGGCTTCGTCGACCCGCACCTCCTTGACCTTGGCCGGACCGAGGGCCTCGGCGATGAACTGGCCGGTGTTCTCCCGCCACTGGACCACATCGACCTTCTCCCCCCGTAACTCGTTTACAACCTGGCGGACCCGCGAACCACGGGCCCCCACACAGGCACCCTTCGGATCGACATTCGGATCATGTGACACCACAGCGATTTTGGTGCGATGCCCCGGCTCGCGAGCTATGGCGACGATTTCCACGGTACCGTCGGCCAGCTCCGGAACCTCGAGTTCGAGGAGCCGACGAACCAAATCGGGATGGCTACGGCTAACGACGATTTGTGGACCTTTGGTCTCGTTGCGGACTTCGAGAATTAATGCCTTGACCCGGTTGCCCCGATCGAGCCGTTCGTAAGGGATGCGCTCGGACCCCGGAAGGATCGCCTCGGCATCGCCTAAGTCGAGGATGGTGAAACGACCATCGACCTGCTGGACGATTCCCGTGATTAGATCGCCCTCCCGTCCGGCATACACATCGAAGACCTGCTCGCGCTTGGCATCTCGTAGCCGCTGCTGGATCACTTGCTTCGCCGTCTGGGCGGCAATGCGCCCGAAGTCATCGGGGGTGTCTTCCCATTCTTTGGTGACATTGCCGTCGTCGTCGAGGTCCTGGGCGTAAACAATGATCTCGCCGGTATCAGGGTCGATCGTGACTCTCGCCTCCTCGGCCGCCCCCCGGCTCCGTTTGTAGGCCGACACCAGGGCGTTGGCAAGGGCGTCGAGGATGGCGTCAACCGATACACCTCTTTCCCTCTCGAGGACTTCGAGGGCGTCCATGACCGCTGAATCGATCTTCATTGCGTGCTCTCGGATTTGTTAGGCCCTCCCGGTTTGCTGGGACGCTCCCAGCGGAAAAGGGTCCGGGCGGAAACAACATCGCGGTACGAGATGGCTTCCGGCAAGCCCTGGTCAGATTTGACCGAAAAGCCGTCGTCGTCGGCGGCGTCGAGCAGCCCGCGAACGGTGCGGGAGGTGGTCTTGACCACAACTTCGCGCCCAACCGACTTCAGGTATTGCGATGGACGGGTGAGCTTTCTCTCCAGCCCGGGTGAGCTCACCTCCAGCTGATAGGGCCCGTCAAGGCGGGTCGAGGCATCGAGAAGTCGGGAAAGCCCGCGGGACACCTCGGCGATCCGATCGAGGTCTACTCCCCCGTCCCCATCGATAACCACTCGAAGGGTGCGTCCCGGCCCGCGACCGATGAGCTCGAGATCGTCAAGCTCGAGTGCCTCGGCCGCCAGGTACGGCTCTACAACATCCCAAATCTGGTTCACGGTGCCCTTGTTTTCGATGTCCATTCGCAACAAAAAAGAGATGGGCAGGGCGCCCACCTCTCCAGAAAGCGTCCTTAACTTGCTGGACCGGATTATAACCGGTCCGGGTCCTGACCGACCTCAACCGCTAACTGTGGGTCGCCCGGAAATCATCCATAAAGGCCGCAAGGGCCTCGACCGATGCCATCGGAAGGGCCGCGTAGAGGCTGGCCCGGCATCCACCGACGCTTCGGTGACCTTTGAGCCCGATCATGTGAGCGGCCTCCGCTTCTTTGACAAAGAGCATTTCAAGGCTTTCGTGGGGGAGGCGGAAGACGACATTCATGTGTGACCGCACCCTCCGGTCGACCGGATTCCGGTAATAGCCGTCGCTCTCATCGATCTTCTGGTAGATCAGGCCCGCCTTCATCGCTGCCGTCTGTTCTAGGGCCTTGACCCCGCCGTTGGCCTTCATCAACGCCAGCACCTTTCCCATCAAATAGATCGGGAACATCGGAGGGGTATGGCCAAGGGAGTTGTTGTCGGCGTGCCATCGGTATCGAAGAAAGGACCCGAGGTCTGTCCTGGCCGACTCGAGCGCCGATCGGCGGGCGAACACGACAGCCATTCCGGCCGGCGCCAAGTTCTTCTGCACCCCGCCGTATACCAGGTCGTAACGATCCCAGTCGATCGGCCGGGCCAGATAGTCACTCGACATATCGGCCACCAACCGCACCGAAGTGTCTGGCAGATCGACCAACCGGATGCCGCCAATAGTCTCGTTGGTGGTTATGTGTAAATAGCGTGTCCCCTCCTCGAGGCGGACCTCACCCGAAGCGGGCATGGTGGAGTACGCCGAACCTTTGCCATCCCAGGCCGCATACACATCGCCGTGTGGGGAGGCATCCTCCAGGGCCCGCTTGCCCCACGAGCCTGACACCAGGTATCCCCCTCGTTCGCCGGAATGAAGGAGATTCATGGCCACCATGGCGAACTGGAGCGTGGCTCCACCCTGAATGAATATGACCTCGAAGTCGGCGGGGGCCTCCGCCACCTCCCGGGCCAGCGAGACCGTCCGGTTGTGAACCGCTTCATACTCCGGAGAGCGATGCGACATTTCGAGAAGCGACATGCCGCTACCGCCAAACTCGACGAGTTCGGCCTGCGCCTCCTCGAGGACCTCGAGCGGGAGGGTGCACGGCCCGGCACCGAAATTGTGAGCTCGCATCGCGCCAACCTAGCCGCAGCTCATCAGAGCTACGGTTCGGGGCATGGATCAGACGGCAAAGGTGGAAGTCACCCGCTTCGACGGGAACAGCGCATCCTCGCTCTTTGACTCCGTTGTGGTCGAAGAGCCGATGGAAATCCGCCTCGAGTCGGTTCCCTTGGCGGTCCTGATGCGAACCCCAGGGGGCGAGAAGGACCTGGTGACTGGCTTTGCCATCACCGAAGGCATCGTGGTTTCGCCCAACGAAGTCTTCGACGTGGTCAGGGAAGGCGAAGGCGAGCGCTACACCCTCAAGCTGGCGCCGGGGGTCAATGTCGATCCCGAGCAGTTCAGACGCAACGCCTACACCACCTCCAGTTGTGGGGTCTGTGGCAAAGCCTCGATCGACGCGGTGCTCGTCGCCGCCCGGACCCTGCCCATCGGGCCGGTGGTAGATGCAGGTCTCATTCTCGGGCTTCCCGAACGGCTCCGCTCCGCCCAACCAACCTTTGCCACGACCGGCGGGCTTCACGGAGCGGCGATCTTCGCCGCAGGTGGCGAGTTGCTGGCGAGTGCTGAGGACGTGGGCCGCCACAACGCCACCGATAAGGTGATCGGCCGGGTGGCCACAGAGCGCTGGCCTATCGGCGAGTCCATCCTCATGGTCTCCGGGCGGGTCTCGTTTGAAATCACCCAGAAGGCGGCCGTGGCGGGGATCCCGATCGTATGTGGGGTCTCAGCCGCGTCGTCACTGGCGGTCAGCCTCGCTCGCGACTCGGCGATGACCCTGATCGGGTTTGTACGCGGGGAAGGCATGGTCCTCTACACCGACGCCGGCCGGATCAAGCACGATTGACGGGTGGAGTGTCTACCCGGCCGGCATCCTCCGCTGGCTGAGCACGCGTTCGGTTATGAGATCGACCACTTCGTTCACCGGTGACTCCTCGGCGGTGGATCCAGCCCTCGTGACCAATTCCAGTCTCCCATTGGCCAGCGTCTTGGGACCGACGGTGAGCCGCAGCGGAATTCCGATCAGCTCCCCATCGGCGAATTTCACCCCGGGTCGCTCGTCCCGATCGTCCAGGATGACCTCGATTCCTCGGGTCGCCAACTTCTCATAGACCGATTCGCCGACCGACATGGTGGCCGGATCGTCGACTCGAAGCACGGTGACCAGCACCTCATAAGGTGCGACCGACATCGGCCACACGATCCCCCGCTCGTCATGGGAAGACTCCACCACGGCCGCCATCGCCCGTTCCAGACCAATGCCGTACGAGCCCATCACGATGGGGTGGGAAGCGCCGTTTTCGTCCTGGACATAGGCGCCCATCACCTCGGAATACCCGGTGCCGAGCTTGAAAATGTGGCCCACTTCGATGCCCTTCCACATTTGGAGCGGCGCCCCACAGCGAGGGCAAGGCTCTCCTTGGCGGACCGATCGTAGGGCTGCCCACCGCCCCACCTTCAGGTCGCGTTCGACATCGACGCCACGCAGGTGCCAGTCGTCGCGATTGGCGCCGGTGACCATGTTGGTCCGGCCACGAAGATCGAGGTCGGCGATAACCGGCAGATGTTCGACTCCGACCGCCCCCAGACTCCCCGGCAATGCCCCGAGTGCTTCCCTGATCTCGGCCGCCTGGGCCGGCCTCAGGTCGGCGGTGCCGGTGGTGTCGATCAGCTTTTGCTCCAGCAACTCATGATCGCCCCGAACTATCACTAGGGTCAGTTCACCTCTTATGACGTAGACGAGGGTCTTGAGCTGACGCTCGGGAGCGGCGAAGTCACCAAACGCCCCGGCCAGTGCCGCGATCGTCCTGATTCCGGGGGTGGGGAACTCCGTGGGCATGGCCGGGCTCGCTCCATCCTCGATCGGGGGCAGTTTCGATATCGCCTTCTCCAGGTTGGCCCGATAATCCCCGTTCGGACAGGTGACTATCCAATCTTCACCTGCGGGGCTTTGCACTATGAACTCGACCGACTCGGTGCCACCCATTGCCCCGGACGAGGCTTCGACATCAACCGCGTTCAATCCCATCCGGGCGAAGATCCTCACATAGGCGCCATGCTGGCGGTCGAAGGCCACGTCGAGGCCGTCGGTGTCGATGTCGAGGGTGTAGGCATCCTTCATTGTGAACTCGCGGACCCGCAGCACCCCCGACTTTGGTCGCGGTTCGTCGCGGAACTTGGTCTGGATCTGGTACCAGACCTGGGGGAGGTCCCGATATGACGGCAGCTCGGTAGCGAGGATGGCGAAGACCTCCTCGTGGGTCATCGCCAGGCAGTTGTCGGCTCCCTTGCGGTCTTTGAGCCGAAAAAGCTCCTCTCCCATCTTCTCCCACCGGCCGGACTTTTTCCAGATCTCGCCCGGATGGAGTGCAGGGAGGTGAAATTGCTGTCCACCCACGCGGTCCATCTCCTCGCGGATGATGCCGTCGATCTTCCGGCGAACCCGCTGGCCGAGAGGGAGCATCGAATAGTGGCCCGAGTGGAGTTGGCGGATGAACCCGCCCCTCACCAACAGCCGGTGGGAAACGGCCTCGGCTTCGGCGGGGTCGTCGCGGAGCGTCGGAATGAAGGCCTGTGACCATCGCATGGTGGCGGGGAGGGTACCGCGAGACTGGTTGGCTAAATGCCCGTCTGATCTCCGCTCGAAACCTACCCCTGAGCCGTCTCGGCCACCTTGCGCCGTTTGATCTCGACCCGGTTGGCGTCGCCCTGGATCTGGATCAACTCCTCCCTCGTCGCCTCGGCGATGGCGGCGGCGTCCTTGTCGGCGGCGGCCAGGCGCGCCTCAACTCCTTCGGCCGCCAGTCGTCGAGCCTCCTCGACGAGAGCCGAAACCATGTCGGCCTCCGGCACCACCCGCACCACCTGGCCCTTGACGAACAAATGCCCCCTGCCTCGTCCAGCGGCTATTCCCAGATCGGCCTCTCTCGCCTCTCCCGGGCCGTTGACCACACAGCCCATCACTGCCACCTGAATCGGAAGCTTCTCCGCCTCCAATGCCTTCTGGGCGTCGCTGGCCACCTTGATGACATCGACCTCGGCTCGCCCACAGGAAGGGCAGGCGATCAGGTCGAGGCCCTTCCGTTCGCGTAGACCTAGATATTCGAGCAGTTGGCGTCCGGCCTTGGCTTCCTCAACCGGGTCGGCGGTTAGGGAGAACCGAATCGTGTCGCCGATCCCCTCGAGCAGGAGAGTGGAGATCCCTGCCACCGACTTGATCAGTCCGCCCGGGAGCGGACCTGCCTCGGTGACCCCCAGGTGCATGGGGTATTCGACCCGTTCGGCGAGCAGCCGGTACGAGTCCACCATGTAGGGGACGTTGGAGTGTTTGACCGAGATCTTGATGTCGAAGAAATCGACCTCCTCGAGGTAGCGAACCTCGGTCAGGGCAGACTCGACCAGGGCCTCTGGTACCGGCGCTCCGAACCTCTCCAGTAGGTCCTTATCGAGTGAGCCGGCGTTGACTCCGATCCTGATCGGCACCCCACGAGCCTTGGCCTCCCTGGCCACCGATTTGATCTGTTCTTCTTTGCGGATGTTGCCGGGGTTGAGTCGAAGCCCCTCCACGCCCGCTTCGAGGGCGGCGAGGGCGAGGCGATACTGGTAGTGGATGTCGGCGATGATCGGAACCGGGGAGCGGGGGACGATTTCGGCCAGGCCCTGGGCCGCTTCCACGTCATTACAAGTGATACGGACGATGTCGGCCCCTGCCCCTTTGAGGGCGTACACCTGGGCGAGCGTGCCGTCGACGTCGGCGGTCTTGGTGGTGCACATCGACTGAACGCTGATCGGGGAACCTCCTCCAACGGGAACCGCGCCGACATGCAGCAGACGCGAGTTTCGACGGGCAATCACCGCATCAAGGCTAAATGGCCGCAGCCGCTAGATATCGATCGGATCAACGATGTCGAGGATGATCCCGACCAGACCGAGGAACCCGACTAGGGCAATGACGAGCGCCGCCACCGGAACCAGCCAACGGATGTTTACCTGGCGACGAGTCACCTTCTCAAACAGGGCGACGGCGAAATGCCCGCCATCGAGTGGATATAGCGGGAGGACATTGAGAGTGGCGAGCATGACGTTGATTGAGGCAAGCAACACAAGGAACGGCGCCCAACCGAACTCATCGACCTGACTACCGATGTTCCCCACCCCGATGGGGCTGACCGGCCGGATCTCATCGGGTATGTCCGTGTTGCCTATGAGGACTCCCGCCAGCCGGCTGAGGGTCTCCGGATGGACGATCCGTCCCAGTACATCGAAGGTGAGGCCGACGGTCAGGCCAAGTTGACGACCGGCCATAACCGCCGCCTCCCCCATGCCGAGATGCCGCTCGACGATCTCCGGAGCCACCCCGAGAAACCCGCGGGTCTCGCCGGTTTCGGGATCGGTTCTGGTGGCGAGGGTGGCGGTCCGCTCGATGATGGCGCCGTCCCGATCCAAGGTCACCACCACTTCTTCGCCCGGCCGGCTGGAGAGCGCCTCGGCCACATTCGACCATTCCGGGGTGGCCGCCCCATCGATCGCCAAGATCACGTCGCCGGCTTCAATTCCGGCTCCGGCGGCCGGAGTCGGGCTTCCGTCCTCGAACTCGCCGACCACTTCCGAGATGCCGGTGCTGAGCTCGGATACTCCGTTGGCCAAGAGAACCCCGGCGAACATCAGGTAGGCGATCAAGAAGTTGGTACCGACCCCGGCCAGCACAACCAGCGACTTCTTCCAGAAGGTTTGTTCGCGGTAAGTACGACCGATGTCGGTGGGATTGATCTCTTCCATCGGATTCATCCCTACGACCCGTACGTAACCGCCCAGCGGCAGCAGCTTGATGCCGTATTCGGTTTCGCCCCGTCTGAACGACCACAGCCGGGGGCCAAACCCAAAGAAGAACTCGGTCGCTTTGATGCCCACCGCCTTGGCGGCAAGGAAATGCCCCAACTCGTGGGCGGTAACGAAGAAAACGATGGCGAGGAAGCCGCTTAGTCCACCGATCAATGCTGTCTCCTGATAGTGCCACCAGCCTGGCAGGGGCAGATCAACGCTACCGGCTTCCCGGCCTAACCGGGCTTCGGGCCTGACCGGCGTGGTTCGTTCAGCAGGCCCCCGCGATCATGGCGGCTGTGGTGGAGCGGGCCTCCTTGTCGCAATCCATCAGTGACTCAAGGTCGGTCAACTCGGGCTCGATCTCCACCGTGTCGAGCGTCTCGGCAATTACCCTCACGATCGAGGTGAAGCCGAGCCGTTTCTGGAGAAAGGCTTCAACCGCGACCTCGTCTGCCGCGTTGAACACAGCCGGAGCTGATCCGCCCTTTCGACCCGCCGCATAACCAAGCGCCAAACCCGGGAATGCTCCTTGATCAGGAACATCAAAGGTAAGGGCTAACCCGCTCCATGGGAGTAGTTCGAAGGCGCTCGACTGGCGGTGCGGAAAACCCAATGCGTACCCGATCGGAATCCTCATGTCGGGCTGCCCGAGCTGGGCTTTGATCGATCCATCGGTGAAGGCCACCAGTGAGTGGATGATGCTTTGGGGATGGATCACCACGTCGATGTGATCAAGGCCAAGCTCGAAGATCTGATGGGCCTCGATCACTTCGAGTGCCTTGTTGATCAGGGTGGCGGAGTCGATAGTGATTCGCGGTCCCATGCTCCAGTTGGGGTGCCGCAATGCCTGTTCGGGTTTGACGTCCTCTTGTTGCTCGACGGTCCATCCACGGAAAGGTCCGCCGCTGGCGGTGAGAATGATCCGGTCGACCGAATCCAATGCCTCTCCCACCATGCACTGGAAGATGGCGGAATGTTCGGAGTCGACCGGGATGAGCTCGCCTCCGCCGGCCCTCAGGGCCCGTTTGACCAGCGGTCCGCCAGCCACCATCGACTCTTTGTTGGCAAGAGCCACCCGGTTGCCGGCTTCCAGTCCGGCCAGGGTTATCGGTAGCCCGGCGAGACCGACCACGGCGTTCATCACGATCTGGTCCTTCATCCCGGCCAGGTTGGCAAGGGCGTCGGATCCGAACTCGACCCGGCGGCCGGGAAGGCGATCGATCAACCGGCGCCGTTCATCGTTCGAACCGCCGGATGCCGCCACCACCGCGTCGGGATGAGCGCGGGCGATCTCGGCAAGCTGCTCGGAGGGACGGCGGGCCCCCACTGCCACTACGGGAATGCCGATCTGACCGGCCACCTCCAGGGTTTGGCGTCCGATCGAGCCGGTGGCACCCAATACAGCCAGCCCGTCACTCACGGGCAGCGGAGATTCAAAGCAGTCCCGCCGACCGCATGAACAAATACGCGGCGGGTGCCACGAACAACAGCCCGTCGATGCGGTCGAGCATGCCACCGTGACCGGGAAGCACTGAACCCATGTCTTTGACGCCGAGACTCCTCTTGACGAGCGACTCGGCGGCATCGCCGATCGGCGAAAACACCGCGACGATCACCGTCAGCACCACCGATTGGGACAGGTCGATCAGGAACCAGTCAACTGTGGACAGGAATGTCGCCGCCGCTCCGCTCAGCACAATGCCGCCCACGTAACCCTCCCACGTCTTCTTCGGGGACAGCTCGGGCGCCATCGGGTGCCGGCCCATTGCTTTACCAGCGAAATAGGAGCCGATGTCGAACAGGGCGACCAAAACGACGAGCAGCAGGACTAGGGGCAGGGCGTTGGGAGACGCACCGATGCCGACTGCAAAAGCGAGCAGAGACACCCAGGCGGCGCCAAAAATCGTCACAGTCGCATTGTCAAGCGGCCGGCGGCGCGGCACCACCGAAAAGAACAGCACCACCGCCATCGCGCTCAGCAAGGTGACGAACATCAAGGGTCCCGGTCCCCCCAGGTGCATGGCGACCGCCGCCCCGGCGGTGCCCAGGAGCCCGAACAGGGCGATCGGCACGAAACCATGGCGACGCAGGGTGGCGTACAACTCGCCGACGGCGATGACCATGACCGCCCCGACGAAGCCGGTGAAGAACCATCCCCCCATGAGCAGGGTGGCCATGAATAACCCGACCAGCACCAGGGCGCTGATGATCCGCAACGTCAGGTCGCTGGCGGCGGCCTGCTCGACATGTTCGACATCCTCCTCCTGAATGCCCGGGCGTCCGGTGACATCCGCAAAGTCGACGAGGCCGGAACCGAGTCCCGCCATGGACGCAGCTACCGCCGGGCGGGTGTTCGGCTCCTGGCCGCCCTGGGCGATCTCCTCGGCCAGGTCTCGATATTCGGCGGTGGTGGCCGACAGGTAGGCCTCCTCCGAAATCGAAGCTTCACCGCCGTCGTCATCGCCGGCGATCAGGTCGGCAATGGTGGGTTGGGCGAGCTTGCCATCAAGGGCAGATGGGGCATTGGCCGCTTCCCTTGGTTCATCTTCCGGATCGACCGAGGCCTCCAGCGGCTCCTCCCAGGGACGGGTGAAACGGGGCGCAGGTTCGGTCGGCACCGCAGGTGGCGCATTCGGGTCTGTTCCCAGAGCCTCCCGCCGATGCCTCCGGGCCATCTCAGACTTCCAGTAGCTCGTTCTCCTTGTGGCCAAGGAGATCGTCGATCTTGTGGACGAACCGGTCGGTGAGCTCCTGGAGCTCTTTTTCACCGCGCCTTATCTCGTCGTCAGAGACCTCCCCCTTGAGTGCCTCGATGTCGTCTTTTCCATGCCGGCGAACGTTCCGAACGGCGACCCGCCCCTCCTCTGACATGTGCCGGACCAGCTTGATCAACTCCCGTCTTCGCTCCTCGGTGAGGGACGGAAAAACGAGACGGATGACGGTCCCATCGTTGGATGGGTTGAGGCCCAGATCGGAGGCGCGGATCGCCTTCTCGATGGCAGTTATCGAGCTGCGGTCGTACGGTTGCAGCACCAGCAGACGGGGCTCGGGCACGGAGAACGAGGCGAGCTGTTGGAGCGGGGTAGGGGTGCCGTAATACTCAACGTGGACCCTATGAAGGATCTGGGGATTGGCCCGACCGGTCCGTATGGTGAGGAACTCCGAGGCGACGTGATCAACCGCCTGCTCCATCTTTTTGCGGACCTCTCCCAGGACGTCGGTAATCATGGCTGCTCCTCAGTGAACCACGGTTCCGATCGGCTCACCGGCCACGGCCCGAACAATGTTGCCCGGCACCGTCATGTCGAACACGACGATCGGGACATCGTGCTCGCGACACATCGTAATGGCGGTGGCATCCATCACCCGGAGACCCTGGGAAAGGAACTCCATGTAGCTGAGCTCGAGGTGACGGGTTGCAGCCGGATCGAGGGTCGGGTCGGCCGAATAAACCCCGTCCACTTTGCTCGCCTTGAGCAGGGCATCGGCGCCGATCTCGACCGCTCTGAGTGCCGCCGCGGTATCGGTGGTGAAGAATGGGTTGCCGGTACCAGCGGCGAAAATCACCACCCGCCCTTTCTCCAGGTGCCGCATGGCCCGCAGGCGAATATACGGCTCAGCCAGTTGCTGCATGGAAATAGCACTTTGCACCCTGGTCGGCATCCCGGCGTGCTCGAGGGCGTCGCGCAAGGCGAGACCGTTGATGACCGTGGCGAGCATTCCCATGTAGTCGGCAGTTGCTGGATCCATGCCTTTCGCCTGCTGCGAAACGCCGCGAAAGATGTTGCCCCCACCCACCACGATCGCCACCTCCACCCCCGTGGCGCTCGCCTCGGCGACTTCCACGGCGACCCGTTGGACGGTGTTGGGATCGATGCCGTATCCGAGGGCAGCGTCGGCAAATGCTTCGCCGGAGAGCTTGAGAAGAACCCGCCGGCCTCCCCCCATCAGCCGACCGCCGCCGGCTCCCGGCCCTCTTCCGGACCTGTGTCCAGGTCCCCGACGGCCAGCATCACCATACGCCGAACGGAGATGTTTTCGCCCATCCTGGCAGCCAGGTTATTAACCATGTCACCCACCGAGCCGGCAAATTGCTGCTCATTGACGAACTTCTGGTCGTATAGCACGTTGTCCTCGTAGAAGGCCTTCAACCGCCCTTCGACGATTTTCTCCACGACTTGGTCGGGCTTGCCTTCTTCTTTGGCCTGACGGGCGAGGAGATCTCGCTCCTCTCCCACCACCGATGCGTCAACCTCTTCCCGCCGGACCCAGCGGGGCCGGCCCCAGGCGATGTGCATCGCTATGCCATCCGCTACTTGGCGGAACTCGGGGTTCTTGGCCACGAAGTCGGTTTCGCAGGCTAACTCGACCAGCACACCCCGGACCGGTCGATCGGCTTGATAATGGAGGTACATGCCGATGGATCCCTCGTTCGCTTCGCGTTCGCCGGCGCGTTTTTGGACCTTGGCCAGGCCTTTGATCCGCAGCAGCTCCATGGCTGCCTCGAAGTCGCCGCCGGCATCGGCTAGGGCCCTTTTTGCATCCATCATCCCGACCCCGGCTTGCTGGCGAAGCCGCTGCACTTCTTTGGCGGATACGTCAGCCATTGCTCACCGTTTCCTCCTCGGAGCTGGCATCGGAGCCGGCCGCCACCGTCGCCTCGGGAGCGAACGTCTCCTTGCCAACCACACCGCGTCCCTCCCGGCAGGCTTCGGCCAGGGCGCCGGCCACCACCGCCGCCGCCCGTATGGCGTCGTCGTTACCAGCTATCACGAAGTCGATGTGGTCGGGATCGCAGTTGGTGTCGACCAGGGCGAGAGTGGTCAGCCCCAGACGCGCCGCTTCCCTGACCGCGGTGTGCTCCGTGTTCACGTCGACCAGGAAGACCGCATCGGGCACCTTCACCATCTCCCTCACCCCACCCAGAGTCTGCTGGAGCTTGGCCAGCTCGCGCCGGATCGAGAGACGCTCGCGCTTGGAGAGGGCATTGATCTCCTGGGAGGCCTCCATGCGCTCCAACTCCTTCATGTAGAAGATCCGCTTTTGAATCGTCGAGAAGTTGGTCAGCATCCCACCCAGCCACCGGAAGTTCACATATGGCATGCCTGCCGCCGTGGCCGCCTCGGCGATTGGTGCCTGCGACTGCTTTTTGGTCCCGACGAAAAGCACGGTGCCCCCGCCGGCCACCAGGTTCTTCAGATATTCGACAGCGTTCTCGATCTGCGTGAGGGTCTGGCGAAGATCGATGATGTGAATGCCATTGCGTTCGCCGAAGATGTAGGGCTTCATCTTCGGGTTCCAGCGGCGGGTTTGATGCCCAAAATGCACACCGGCTTCGAGCAGCTGCTTGATCGTGACGGCAGCCAAAGTTGACTCCTTTGATACTGGGTTTATTCCTCCGCCGGCAGAGTCCCTGAGGGACTCGGGTCAACCAGGTGGATGCCCCTCCTCATCAGACGGGGCCGGAGGGCACCGCCAACCGCGAGGATTCACCGGCGTGTGTCGTTCAAGCAGATGATAGACGCCGGCGCAGCTCGCCGGACGGGGCGCCAGCTCGCCTAACGAAACGTCGGTTCCGACATCCGGTGCCGCAATGACAGGACCGATTTGGCGTGGATCTGACACACCCGTGACTCGGTCACCCCGAGCACCTCGCCGATTTCGGCCAACGTCAACCCTTCGAAGTAGTAGAGGGTGATCACCAGTCGCTCCCGGTCCGAGAGCCGATTAATGGCATCGCCCAGGATGTGTCTGGTCTCTTCCGCTTGGAAGGCGGCCTCGGGTCCAACACCAGACTGGTCCGGGAGGAAATCCCCCAAGGAGGAGCCGGCATCCGGCCCGATGAGCTCGTCGAGGGCCACCAGACCGAGGTTGGACATCTCCGCCAAGGTCGATCTGACCGACTCGATGTCGACACTCATGTGGGCCGCCAGCTCCTCTTCGGTCGGGTTGCGCTTGAGACGATGCTCGAGTTCTGACATCGATCGCTCGATCTCACGGGCTCGCGCCCTCACCGACCGTGGCACCCAATCCAGGGCGCGGAGACCATCGAGGATGGAGCCCTTGATCCGGTTGATGGCGTAAGTCTCGAACTTGAAGCCCCGTTCCGGCTCGAACTTGTCGATGGCGTCGATCAGACCGAATACGCCGTTGGACACCAGGTCGGCCTGGTCTACGTTGCGGGGCAGTCCGACCGCCACACGACCTGCCACAAACTTGACCAAGGGTGAATATTGAAGGATCAGGGCCTCCCGGGCCCGGACGTCACCGTCCGCCTTGAGACTTCGCCAGAGGGTGGCCAGGTCGTCGGCCCGGCCCTCAGGCCCGGGGGTGGCTGTGGTCATACGTGGCTCTCAGGTGTTGGCGGGAAACGGCAGTGTAAATCTGGGTGGTGGCCAGGTCGCGATGCCCCAGCAACTCCTGCACCGCCCGAAGATCGGCCCCCCTCTCCAGCAGGTGGGTCGCAAACGAGTGCCGCAGAGCGTGAGGGAAAGTTGTGGCCCTTGCTCGCACCGCCCGGCGCACTCCCCTCCCGTCAAGTCGGCCGCCCCGGATTCCTATCCAAATCCAATCGGCGACGTCGGCCCCGACGAGTTGCGGCCGTCCTTCCTCCAACCACGCCCTGACCGCCCGCCTCGCGGGGTTGCCAACCGGCACTGCCCGGCCCCGCTCCCCCTTTCCGACCACCCGGAGCAGGTCGCCGTCAAGGTCGGCCACCCTCATCGCAACCAGCTCCGACACCCGAAGTCCCGTTCCATATAGCAGTTCGAGGATCGCACGGTCTCGAAGATCGATCGCCGTTTCGGTGGGGAGGGCGTCCAGAAGAGCATTCAGTTGACGATCGGGCACGGTGCGTGGCAGTCGCTCGGGCGATTTTGGACGGCCGATGCGGGAGGAAGGATCGGAGGAGACCTCGCCCCGGCGCAGCGCCGCGCCGAAAAATGCGGAGATGGATGAAGCCTTGCGGACGATCGATCGGCGGGCGTAACCCCGGGTGTCGAGATGAGCCAGGTACCGCCTTATCAGCAGCCGGTCAATCCCCGAAAGCCCGGCAACGCCGCACCGCTGTGAAAACTCGAAGAACTGGGAGAGGTCGCTTCGATAGGCGTCGATGGTGTGCGAGGACAGTTGACGCTGGGATTTCAGCCGATCCAGATAGGGATCGAGCGCGGCTTGTGCCCAGTCGGGGAGGGGGTTTGACGGGGCCATCTGCCGGACCAGCGTATTGGGTGTGGCTGGCAACCGACGGTATCAGGCGTGCTCGACATTGGCGCCATTCATGCCCGGGGGCCCTTCGAGCTCCTGAAGCATCAGGGCGGCGAGCACTTCACCCGCCGGCCGCTCCGACCGGGCGAGGATCTCGTCGATCGACCCTCGCTCGGTGGGCGATGGCCCCCGATCGAGCGCCGGCTTTACCGGTCCCGGACCCATGATCATCTCGAGTGTTGCGATCAGATCGTCGCCGCCAAGCACTGGGTGGGCGCCGTCCCGGATCAATAGATTGCAGCCTTCGGAGGTTGGGCGATCGATGTCCCCGGGTACCGCCAATACCTCCCGTCCCAATTCGAGCGCCAGCCGGGCGGTGATCAGCGCCCCCCCGGTCACCTTGGCCTCAACGACCACCACGGCTTCGGCCAGGGCGGCGATTATCCGGTTGCGGGCCGGAAAACGAAACGGCGCCGGCGGGGTGCCCGGAGGGTATTCGGAGATGAGTCCACCTCCATGCTCGATCAAGGCCGTGGCCAGAGTGGCGTGTTCGGAGGGATAGATCACATCGATCCCCGACCCCAGCACGGCCCACCCGGGTCGCCCCGAACCCGCTACCCCCCGATGGGCGGCGCCATCGACTCCCCGCGCCAGACCCGACACGACCGGCCACCCTGCCAGCGCCACTGCCCGCCCGAGCTCTTTAGCCACTCGCTGTCCGTAAGAGGTGCAGCGGCGGGTGCCGACAATGGCCACACCCCGCTCTGGGGGAAAGGTCCCCCACACCCATAGTTTGTCGGGGATATCAGCCAGCCCCTTCAAGTAGGTAGGCCCGTTCAGGTAGGTCGGCGTCGGCATAGCTGGTTCACACCTCACCTCGATAGGCGAGAGCTTCGGCGAGATGGCTTTCGGTCACGACCTCGTCGCTGGCGAGGTCAGCGATGGTCCGCGCTACCCGCCGCACCCGGTCGACCCCCCGACCGGTGAGCATGCCTTGTTCGACCGCCTTGACCAGGAGGCGGCTGGCCGGGGTTGGTGACATCAGCCGGTCAAGCTGGGCCCGAGTCAGACGACCATTCAGCGCTCCTCGTTCAAGCTGCCTGGCCCGGGCGCCCAACACGCGTCTCTTGATGTCAGACGAACCCTCCGCTGGCGGGCCGAAAATCGCCCCTGGCTCGGGCGAGGTGAGAAAGATCCGGAGGTCAAATCGGTCGAGGAACGGGCCCGACAATCTACGCCGGTAGCGGGCCAGGGTCGAAGGTGTACAGGCACAGGACCGAAGCCGGTCACCCATGAATCCACAGGGACACGGGTTGGAGGCCGCCACCACCTGCGCCTCGGCCGGAAAGGTGACACTGCCTCCCCGGCGAGCCACCGTGACCGTCCCTTGTTCGAGGGGCTGGCGGAGGGCGTTGAGCAGGTGGGGCGGAAACTCGCCGAGCTCGTCGAGGAATAGCACTCCACGATGGGCGAGCGACAGTTCGCCAGGGTTTGGGTAGCCACTCCCGCCACCCACCACAGCCACCGAAGACGCCGAGTGATGGGGGGCGCGAAAGGGGGGCTGATAGCCAAATGGGCGGGCCCGATCGGCGGCTGCCCACAAGCAGGCCACCTCGACCGCTTCGATCTCGGTGAGAAAGGGCAAGATGCCGGGCAGTCTCTGGGCGAGCATCGTTTTGCCCGAGCCCGGGGGTCCAACCATGAGAAGATGGTGACCCCCGGCGGCCGCCACTTCCAAGGTACGCCTGGCCAGCAGTTGGCCCCTGACATCGGCCATGTCGTACTCGGGCTCGACCGTCGGCCTCGGCGGGGGATCCGCGGTGCGAGCCGTCTGATTGCCGGTGAGGACCGCCGCCGCCTCCGCCAGACTGGTTACCGGATAGACCGCGACACCTGGCACCAACGCTGCCATCGAAGCATCCGCGTCTGCAACCAAACAAGGCCAACCTCGGTTGGCGGCGAGCAGCGCGGCCCCGATGGCCGTTCGGCTCCGCCGCACCGAGCCATCAAGCGACAACTCTCCGGCGACGACCACCGACCGCCGGGCGGGGAGGTGCCCCGAAGCCGCCAGCACGCCGAGGGCAATCGGAAGGTCGTAATCCGAACCGCCTTTGGGAAGATCCGCCGGCGAGAGATTGACGGTGACCTTGCGATGAGGGAACTCCCGACCACTCGACACGATGGCTGCTCTTACCCGATCTTTGGCCTCGCGGACGGCGGTATCAGGCAAACCCACCAGGGCGAATCCTTCGGTGGCTTTCCCGATATGGGCCTCGATGCGCACCGCCCGCGCCTCGACCCCCACCATCGCCACCGATGTGGTCACGGCAAACACTGTTCCCTTATACGGGCCGGACGGGACTGGTTCTAGAGGTGCCTTCGTTCTCGCGCAGACTCAGCGACCCCGAAAGTCCGGAGGTCGCTTGGCGACAAAAGCGGCAACCCCCTCGCGGGCGTCATCGGTGGTGAAGCAAATCGCCTGGGACTGGCCCTCCTCCGCCAAACCCTGCTCGAAGCTCAGCTCGAATGCCCGATTGAGAGCCCGTTTGGCCAGCATCTGGGCGACCGGGGCGCCGCCCAGGAGAGCGGCTGCCAGTTCTTCGACTCTGCCCAATAGGGAGTCGGGTTCCACCACCTCCAGGACCAACCCCATTTCCAGGGCCTCGTCAGCCTCAACCGCTCGACCGGTAAGAGCCAGCTCTTTCGCCCTCTGCAAACCGACGATGCGGGGTAAGAGCCAGCTGCCTCCGAAGTCGGGAACCAGACCTCGTCGTACAAAGATCTCAAAAAAGCGTGCCCTGGTGGTAGCTACCACCAGATCACATCCCAAGGCCAGGTTCATCCCCGCCCCTGCCGCCACGCCGTCAACTGCGGCGATGGAAGGTTTGCCCAAACGATGCAGGGCGAGGGCCGCCGCTCCCACCCGAATCATCCGGTCGCGGTTCGCCGTCACCCCGAAGTCGGTATCGCGTTGGTCGGGAGAAAGGTCGGCACCCGAGCAGAAGTTCCCACCCGCTCCCGTAACGACCAGGATCCTGGCGGTGGACTGC
Source organism: Actinomycetota bacterium (assembly GCA_052390035.1). Classification (GTDB taxonomy): domain Bacteria; phylum Actinomycetota; class Acidimicrobiia; order Spongiisociales; family ZC4RG35; genus JBQTHI01. Next base: position 69,382 of record JBQTHI010000007.1, read on the forward strand.
TCGGCCTCGTCGATTGCTATACGCAATGTGTCCCAGCCGTCGCCGGGAATTGCGTTCTTGCGTTCGGGCCGGTCGATCGTCAGCCAGCGCACCATCCCCCGGTCTTCGGTCCGAAGCCACATGGTTCATGGACGGTAGCTGCCGCCGGTATCGTCATCCGGAATGGGATTCAACCCCTTCCGCCCAGCCCGCCGGGACCCTCTTGATCTGGCAATGGTGATCGGGGCGATCATCGCCATCGTCGGATTGCTGGCATGGGCGATTTGGGGGTAACTGTGACCCCGGTCCAGCCCTACGCCGCGCGCAAACCCTACGTCTGCCCCGGCTGCCAGGCGACCATTCCCCCGGGCGTCTACCACGTTGTCGTCGTTCCCGACGAGCAGCCCGATGACCGTCGCCACTGGCATCACGGCTGCTGGCACAAAGAGCTCAGACGAAGGTTTGGCCGCCGAGCGGTTTAGGCGTCGCGAACCTGCAAGCCGGCCCAAGCAACCAACGTTGCTCCGATGGTCCATGCGAGCACGATGGCCAGGGCGCGGGAGAAGGCTGGGGTGTCTCCCAGCACCTCACCAAACCCACCAAAACTGATCGGTCCGAGGAGCGCCGAGCTGTGTAAGGAGAGTGATACCGTCCGCCACCCTCCCCAGAGAACCAGGATGCCCTCGGCGAACGTGAAGGCGATGGCGGCGCCGACGGCCGGACCAACCGAGCGCAACCACGCCGAGAACCCCAGACCTAACGCCACCCAGGTCAGCTCGATGAGCAGCGCCTTCCAGCCGATCGACACCCATTCCGAAACCCTGATGGAACCGGTGCCGTCGGCCCATAGGAACGTGGCGAGGGTGAACCCACCCACCGCCACGAGGGTGGCGAGCCAGGCCGCCAAAGTGGTAGTTGCCAGCCGGGCAACGAGGTGCTGCCAACGCCGGCTGTTGCGGGTGAGCGTGGTCGCCCATGCCGAGGTGGCGAGCTCCCCGGCGAGCGCCATCGCCGCCAGGATCAACGGGAACCAGGTCTGATCGATCACCTGCTGGGCTCCAAACAAATAGGCGCCCGGCTTGGTGATCGAGGGAGGTCCTTCCCCGGGAGGGAGGACCCTCGGCAGGACGAAGAAAACGCCTGCAAGGAGAGCCGTCAAGGCCAGGAGGACGATGAACATCACCCAGTAGGTCCGCCGCTTGAACATCTTGATGATCTCGGCCCTCATCACGCCGATCATGGGGCACCCTCGGTGAGCGACAGGAAGACTTCCTCCAGGCGACCGGAACGCCGGACCAGCACCGATGGGTATAGTTCCGCCGCCGCCAGCGTCCGCGAGATGGCGGATCCGTCGTCGCTTGTGACGATCAGCCCCCCGTCTTCGACGGTCGATCCGATGCCGGCGGTGCCCAGAGCTCTGGCCGCCGCCTCCAGATCGGAGATCTCGACTCGATACCCCGTCCGGTAACCACCCAGCAGGTCGGATAGCTGCCCGGCGGCGACCAGCCGGCCCCGGTTGATGACGACTACGTGGTCTGCCATTGCCTCGACGTCGCTGAGGTTGTGGGACGACACCACGACGGTCCTGCCGGCAGCCGCCATCTGGCGAAGGTTGGCTTTGATCTGGGCCTGGCCGGCAGGATCAAGACCATCGAGCGGCTCGTCGAGCAACAGCAGCTCGGGGTCGCCGAGGAGGGCCGCGGCGAGCGCCAGCCGCTGGCGCATCCCTTTCGAATAGCCGTCGATACGCCTACCGGCGTCCGCGCTCAAACCGACCAAAGCCAGCAACTCTTCAATCTGGGATGTTCCGCGGCCGAGAGTGAGGGCGGCCACCCGGAGGTTTTCACGCCCGTTGAGCCCTTTGATGAGACCAGGCTCCTCGACGATGGCGCCGATCCGCTTGACCAGCGTCGCCAACCCGGTTGCCACCGACTGGCCCAATATCGTCATTGAGCCGGCGTCGGGTTTGGTGAGGCCGAGGAGCGACCGGAAGGTCGTTGTCTTGCCAGCACCGTTCGGACCGAGGAATCCGGTGACCCGACCAACCGGAACCGAGAAGTCGAGACCGTCGAGGGCGACGGTCTTCCCGTATTGTTTACGCAGGCCCTGGACGGCGATTGCATCCATTGCGGTCACGGTAGCCACTCAAGCGGCGCCGCCTATCCAGTGAAGATCGACCCCGGTGGTTGAGAAACGGACGGCGACCAGATCCACCCTGGTGTATCCGGCGGTGACGGCCACCGACCTGACCTGCTGTTGCTTGCGGTAGTCGAAGGCGTCGAGCGGATGGGTATGGAAGGGGCCCGCCCGGGTTGACCGGACCTCGACGGCCATGGTCGAGCCGGCGTAGGCGCCGACGATGTCGATCTCGCCTGCGGTGACTCGGCGGTTGCGGGCCAAGATCTCGACGCCAGCTCTGCTTAAAAGGTCTGCCGCCAGAGCCTCGGCCAGCGAACCCAGCTTCGCGGTGGACAACGACTGGCAGAGTTCCCAGCTCAATACCCCTCCTTGGTCGGATGAGCTCCTGTCTACCCGACTGCTGGGACCGAATCGACCGCACCAAAGCGGTCAAATGGCCAGATACGAACAACGGCCTCACCCAAGATGTGATCGATTCGAATCGGCCCAAAACGCCGGCTGTCATAGCTGACCAGGCGATTGTCTCCCATCACGAATACGGATCCGGCCGGCACCACTTCGGGCCCGTAGTCCGCCATGGTGCTCTGTTCGAGCAGATACGGTTCGGGTACGACAGTGCCGTTGAGGTACAGGGATCCATCCAATATCTCAACCTCGTCACCCGCGATGGCGACAACCCGCTTGATCAGATCGTCGGCGGATGCGGTCCGGATACCTACCGCCTCGAGGATATGCCGGAGGACAGCCTCGGGAAAGGTCTCGGTATCGATCTCGTTGTTGAAAGGCGAGACGAACACGACGATGTCGCCCCGTTGAGGCTCACCGAGCTGGTAATTGAGCTTGGAGACCATTACCCGGTCGTTGATCTCGATGGTGGGAAGCATCGACTCGGTTGGGATGAAGAACGGCTGGATCAAGAAGGTTTTGATGACGACGGCCACGGCCAGGGCAATCGCCAGCAACGCCGGCAGCTCCATCCAGAGCGGTCGAGCCTGTTGGAGGTGACGGCGGCGGGCGGGCCGTGGCGGGGCCTGGATGGTCAGTCCCGCTTCTCCTTGATTCGGGCCGATTTGCCAACTCGATCCCGCAGGTAATAGAGCTTGGAGCGCCGCACGTCGCCCCGACGGGTGACATCGACCCTTTGGATGATGGGAGCGTTCATAGGAAAAACCCGTTCCACCCCTACCCCGAAGCTGATCTTGCGAACCGTGAAACTGGCATCGAGACCGCTGCCGTTGCGAGCTATTACGACTCCCTCAAAGACCTGGGTTCTTTCGCGGTTTCCCTCCACGACCCGAACGTGCACCTTGACCGTGTCGCCGGGTCGAAAATCGGGAATGTCATCGCGCGTGTAGGCGCCTTTGATCATGTCGAGCTTGTTCATCGGAGGGGCTCCTTGGGAAGTCCGGCGGTGGCCGGACAGGCCAAATGTTATCAGGGCTGATCCGGAGCCCGATCGTCTAACAAGTCCGGTCGACGAGCCTTAGTCCTGACCAGCCGTTGTTGCCGCCTCCACTCTTCGATGTCGGCGTGGTCGCCCGACAGCAGCACCTCCGGCACGTGCCAGCCTCGAAACTCGGCCGGGCGAGTGTATTGCGGCTCTTCGAGCAATCCCCCCCGGAATGATTCACTCCTCACCGACTCCGGGTTGCCCACCACGTCGGGAAGCAGGCGGGCAACACCTTCGATGATTGCGCAGGCGGCGATTTCCCCGCCGGCCAACACAAAATCGCCCAACGAGATCTCTGCGTCGACCAGATGCTCGGCGACCCGTTCGTCGACCCCCTCGTAACGCCCGCAGATCAAGGTGATGTCTTCAAGGGAGGCGAGACGATCCAAGGCGTGCTGGTCTAGCCGCTCACCGACCGGGCTCAACAGGACTTTGTGCGAGGCACTGCACGATCCGAGCGCAGCCGCCAACGGCTCGATCATCATCACCATTCCCGGCCCACCGCCAAAGGGGGCGTCGTCAACCTGTCGGTGAACGCCAGTTCCAAAGGGACGGAGATCACAAAGCTCGACGGTAAGGCGACCTGCATTGATCGCCCTGCCGACCAGAGATGTCCCGAGCGGCCCGGCGAAAAACGCTGGGAACAAGGTGATCACTCTGATGATCATCGGAGCCCACGGTCATCTTTGGGCAACCCGAGAATTCTTTCGGCGATGATGTTGCGCTGGATCTGGTCGGTCCCTCCCCCGATCCGCAGCCCGGGAATACCGAGAAAGGCGTCCTGCCACTCTCCCCGGAGGTAGGCCTTCTGTCCTCTCAGCATTCCGCCGGCTCCGAGTAAATCCAATGCCTGGTCGTAAATGCGATCGAGCAGAGTCACCCCTACCAGCTTGCCGATCGAACCTTCCGGCCCGGGCATTCGACCCTGGGAAAGTGCGGTAAGGAGCCGAAGGTTGGTGAACCAGAGAGCCCGACCCGCGACGTAGGTCTGCATCCAACGATCGAGATGGCGGCGGTCGGAAGGCGCCTCGGCTTTCAACAGCTCTTCAAAGGGGCCCACCATCGCCGCTGCCGTCGAGAACACCGAGGCCCGCTCGAACATGAAAGTGGTGATAACCACCCGCCAGCCATCACCCTCGGCCGCCACCCGCCGGTGGTCGGGAACCCGAACCTCGTCGAGAAAGACCTCGTTGAAGTTGGACGAACCCGTCATCTGCCTGAGCGGACGGGCGTCGACTCCACGAGAGGTCATGTCGACGATGAAGGCGGTAAGGCCCCGATGGATGGCGACGTCGTTATCGGTCCGAGCGATGCAGAGCCCCCATTGTGAGCGGTGGGCGAACGTCGTCCACACCTTCTGGCCGGTGATGACCCACTCCTCGCCGTCTTTGGTTGCGCTCGTGGAAAGTCCGGCGAGGTCGGACCCGGCACCCGGTTCCGAGAAGAGCTGGCACCACACCTCGTCACCGGCCAGGAGCGGGGGGAGATAACGCTGCTTTTGAGCTTCGTTCGCCATGAAAAGGAGAGCCGGCCCACACCAACCGACCCCGACGGCCAGGGCATCGGCGATAACTTCGAACTGGGCTTCTTCTTGTGCGAAGATGACCTGCTCGATCGGGCTGCCGCCCCTCCCGCCGTACTCCCGGGGCCAGGCGATCCCTGCCCACCCGGCCTCGTACTTGCGACGCTGCCATCGCCTGGCTGCAGTCAGATTGGCCTCCTCTTCTGCGGGACTCCATTCGGCCACTATGGCCGAAGGCGCCACCGGTGAACGCTCGGGACGCGAAGCGTTGGCTTCGAGCCAGGCGCGGGCCTCTTTTCTGAAGCTCGATTCAGCCGGTGAGTCCGAAGGGTCCACGACCGCCATTCTGGCCGATCCCGCTCAGGTGATCGGATCAGTTCGGGATAGCTCGATGTCCCCGGACACTGTCTTGGCCCTCAGGCGAAGTTTTCTGGTCGGCTCTTCTTGGCCCGATTTGGTCGATGGCGTGCGGACCCGCCCGGACAGGGTGTTGATTTCTGCCTCGACCCGGGTACCGGCTGGAACCCCGAGGTAGACGTCGCCGGACATTGAACTGACCTCCGCCGAGGTGCCGGCGCATGCCCGGACCGTTACATCACCCGAGGCCGACTTGGCGGTGAGACGGCCGAGCACGCGCTCAACATTGACATCACCGGAGGCGGTCGACACGACCAGATCTCCCCCTATCTCCTTGGCTCTGACGTCACCGGAGGCCGAACTCACTTCACATAGGCCCGAGCAGGTCTCCAGCTTTACGTCGCCGGAGGCGGTCTTGAGTTCGGCCGAAGCCACGTCGGACAGAACCAGATCGCCCGATGCGGTGTGTCCGATCACCCGCCCCAGTTGAACCCTCGAGACCACGTCCATCGACGCTACCCCCACCTCCAAGTTGGTCCCGACAGGTACCGCCGCCCTGACGTTGACCGTCCGACCACCGAAAAGGCGCCTCTCCTCACGGATGGTGACCACGTCGCCCAGTTGATCGACGGCAACGAAGTCGGCGTCGCTTCCTGAGACCTCGACCAAGATCTCGCCGTTGGTGTTGGGCTGGATGTCGAAACGGCCGGCGGCCAGGCGCACCCCGAGGGTTGCCACCGCGCCCACTTGGAATCTGAACTGGCTCATATGTCGATGACTTCGGCCACTCGCCTACGACCACCGCCATGTCCGTGTCCGGCTTTCCCGGCCAGGGTCTTGACCACCCAGGTATTGACCGAATCACCCGTGTCGGTGGCAGCTCGCTCGATTATGTCTTTGATCGTCGGGGGGAGTCGGAGGGTGATACGGGCGTCGAAGTCGCCTTCGACGGAGGGGATCGTGCTTTCGTCGGGCACGATGCGCAGGGTGGGCTCGCCATCGGCGAGCGTGAGGTCGACGCGGTGTCCCGGGAGTTGGGCCCTGACCTCCTCGGCCGCCTGGTTGGCTAGTTCGAGCGCGGCTTCACGCAGCGCCGGTCTGATGGCGTTTAACAAAGCCCGGGAAGCGGCCTCGATGGCCGGATCGGATCCGGCCACCAGCGCCAGTTGGTCCTGTAGGGAGGTTTCGAGGTTGTGAATGACTGCTGAGGTCTGCACTTGTTATCGCTTGGTGAGAGGGTTTCTCTTCTCACCCCGCGCCGTTTTCGGGAAACGTTGGCTGCGAATTGCGTCTATCGCCCGAAGGGTTCCACCGATCATCACCTGCTCCTCTCACTCGTAATGCGCTGATGACATCATCATAATGTCACATTACAGTCATCTTGTCAAGAGGGTGATGTCAGAAATCTATCTACACCTGGGATTGAAAACCAGGCAGCGGTACCCTGCGTCTGGATGAAGACCCGCCTGCTTGGCTTGTTGATGCTGCTCGCCGCCTGTGCCCCAGCCGGCGAGGTCACCACCACCGGTGGGGCGGCGCCGATCACGACGTTGCCCCCTTCGACATCTTCTCCGACAACCGTTTCGACCACGACGTCAGTTCCAGGTGGCTGCGGGCCTGGCCTTCCATTGGTGGCCGACGGACTGGTGATGGAGCAGGTGCCGGCGTCCGCCGATGCCCAACAAATCGGCGCCATCACCTGGCAGACCGATCAGAGCTGTGAGCGATTCACCATCGAGCTCGTCACGGCCGAAGGAGCTCCCGCCACCTCTGCCCCCGCGGTCGAAGCCGAGTTCCTCCGTGCGGTCGGGATCCTCCGTGTGACTGTGGCGGTCGAGGCGACGGTGGTAACCGATCAGCTCGTCGAAAGTGGCCTGGTGGACCGTCTATTCGTGGCCCGCCGGGCCGATCGAAGCCTCTTCGTCGATTTCCATCTGTCCGGGGTCGCGAGGGCCCGGATCACGGTCGGCGCGTCACCGGGCACCGTCCTGATCGAATTGGAACCCGGCGGCTCCGAATATCCGGCCACGGCCGCCATCGCCGACAACGTCGTCGTCATCACCCCAACCGCTGGCCCGGTCAGGGCGCCACTCCTCGTGAATGGTTATTCAAGAAACTTCGAGGCCAACAACATCGCCCGGATCACCCAGGACGGCAACGTGTTGGCAGAAGAGTTCACGACTGGCGCCGACTGGGCTGAGACATGGGGAGAGTTCAGCCTGACCATCAACCCCACAGGGTCGGGAACCGCCGACCTCTTCGTCGGCGAGCAGTCCGCCCAGGACGGATCTGACCGCGGGGTGGTGATTCCCATCGAGCTGCCCTAAGGAGTCTCAGGCCTATCGAGCAGGCCCATCCGGGGAAGAGTCAGTCTTCAAACTCAACCGAGGTCGTGATTCCCTCTTCGTCCGCGGCAGCCTGTGCCACGGTGCGGATCGATCGAGCGGTTCGCCCCCGACGTCCAATAACCCGACCCATGTCGCCGGGCCCGGTGCGCACTTCGGCCACGACTTCATCGGGGCCCTGCTCGATAATGGTGATCTCGACCTTGGTCGGGTCATCGACGATTTGGCCCACCACGTATTGCAACACCTTTCTGACTATGTCGCCTTTAGCCATTTGCTAATCCCTGGTGCCAACAGTGTGAATCCGCCCGGTCGCCACCTTGTACCGTGACAAAGCTCCGGAGATTTCCAACAACTTGCGAACGGTGTCGGTGGGCTGAGCTCCCTGACGAAGCCAGTCGACTGCCTTGTCGTTGTCGATCTCGACCAAAGAGGGCTCCTGTCGGGGGTCGTAACGGCCTATCTGATCGAGGTAACGACCGTCACGGGGAGAACGCCCGTCGATCACCACCACCCGGTAGGTGGGTTGTTTGGTCTTGCCGGTCCTGATCAGTCTGATCTTGACTGCCATCGAATCACCTTCTGCCCTTGTGCTTCTTCTTGTTGGACGTCTTCTTATTGTGGGTCTGGCGAGTTGCCGGACCTCCGGGCCCGCCCGCCAGCAATCGTGGTAACCCGGGTAACCCCCTGCCCCCTGCCAGCACTTTCATCATCTTTTGTGCGTCGGCGAACTGCGCCAGCAGCCGGTTCACGTCGGTCGGAGTGGTCCCCGAGCCCGCCGCGATCCGGCGCTTACGGCTGCCGCCGATCACCCTGGGACTCCGGCGTTCGTCGAAGGTCATCGAACGGATGATCGCCTCCACCCTGGCCAGGTCGCGATCTTCGACGTTGACCTGCTTTAACAGGGAGCCGGACCCGGGCAGCATAGCAAGCACGTCCTTGAGGGACCCCATCCGCTTGAGGGCCTGGAACTGCTCGAGGAAGTCGTCGAGTGTGAACTGGCCCTTTTGCATCTTGACGGCGGCCTGCTCGGCTTGAACCTCGTCAAAGGTCTGCTCCGCCTTCTCGATCAGGCTGAGAACGTCACCCATTCCGAGGATCCTCGATGCCATCCTCTCGGGGTGAAATGGTTCAAGGCCTTCGAGGGCCTCACCAACTCCCGCGAATTTGATCGGTACACCGGTGACCTCGCGGGCCGAGATGGCTGCCCCCCCGCGGGCGTCTCCATCGAGCTTGGTGAGGATGATTCCGGTCAGGTCGATCCGTTCTTGGAAGCCCTTGGCGACATTGACTGCCTCCTGACCTGTCATGGCATCAACCACGAGCAAGGTCTCATGGGCTGCGGCCTGCCCGGCAACATCCGCCAACTCGTCCATCAGCTCGCGGTCGATCTGGAGCCGCCCAGCCGTATCGATGATCACCGCGTCACGCCCGGTGCGCCGGGCCTCTCTGAGCGCCGCTTTGACGAGGCGCGGAGGGCGGGAAGTCCGGTCGGTGAAGACCGGGATCTGCAGCCGCTGCCCGAGGGTTTCGAGCTGTTCAACCGCCGCCGGGCGCTGGAGGTCGGCCGCTACCAGCATCGGGGAGCGACCCTTGGTCTTGAGGTGGAGGCCAAGTTTGGCGGCGGTGGTGGTCTTCCCCGATCCCTGCAGGCCAACCACCAGAATGGTGAGAGGTGGGCCCGCTTGACGTAGGGGAGCAATCGCCTGACCGAGGGTCACCACCAGCTCCTCATGGACGATCTCGATCACCTGCTGGCCGGGAGTCAGGCTTTGATGGACTTCCTTCCCGACCGCCCGGTCATGGATCCGAGCCAGCAGGGAGCGGGTCACTGCGACGTTGACGTCCGCTTCGAGGAGCGCCAGGCGCACTTCCCGCAAGGCATTATCGACATCGGCCTCACTCAACCGTCCCTTGGAGCGAAGGCCACCAAAGATGACTTCGAAACGCTCGGTGATCGTGTCGAACATGGCTCCGAACGATCGTAACCCAGGCTTGTTCGAGCCCCTACCAACGAGGTAGTCAGAGCCGGCCTGGCCCGATACCCTCGCCGTTATGGAGACAACGGCTCGAGACGAGGCGTTGCGAGCCGACATCCGCCGGCTGGGCCATCAACTGGGTCAAGCACTAACGCGCCAACATGGAACGGATCTGCTCGATCTCGTCGAGAAGGTGAGGTCGCACACCAAGGCGATCAGAGTCGAAGGTGACGTCGCGGCCGACGACCGGCTGGCGGAAATGCTCGACCGGCTCGACCTTCCGACCACCATCGAGCTCGTCAGGGCCTTCTCGGCCTACTTCTATTTGGCCAACGTTGCCGAGCAAACCCACCGAGTGGATGAACTGGCCGGCGTTGAGGGCGAGCGCTATCTCGACCAGACGGTCGACAAGATCCTGGCCGCCGGGGTGGACCAGGAGGTGGTCGGTGACGTCCTTGCCCGTTTGGAGGTACGGCCCGTCTTCACCGCCCACCCGACCGAGGCGGCCCGGCGAACGGTCCTTACCAAGTTGCGGACGTTGGCGGATCTGCTGACCGAGCGGCGAGAACCGACCACCACCAATCGGGAGCGAGAGCGGATCGACCGGCGAATCGAGGAGCTGATCGACCAGATATGGCAAACCGACGAGTTGAGAGCCGAACGGCCCGAGCCGCTCGATGAAGCGAAGTCGGCCATTTTCTATTTGGATCAGCTCTTCACCCACGTTCTTCCCGACCTCGGCGAAGAGATCGCTATGTCGCTCGCCCGCCTCGGAGGGGCCGATAGGCCGCCAGTCAAATTCGGCTCGTGGGTTGGCGGGGATCGCGACGGAAACCCGGCGGTCAGCCCTTCGGTGACAATGGAGGTGCTCGAGCTCCAGCATGACCACGGGCTACGCAATCTCATCAGCGCGGTCGAGGAGGTGGCAGAGGAACTGTCGGTTTCCTCCCGGGTGCGCGACATTTCTCCGGAGCTGGCCCACTCCCTCCAGACCGACCGGGAACAACTTCCCACCGTCTGGCAGCGTTTCCGGGGCATCAATGCCACCGAGCCTTACCGGCTCAAATGCGCGTTCATTCATCAGCGGCTTCACAACACCCGCAAGCGGATCCTCGAGGGCGGTCGCCACGAACCGGGATGGGACTATTCGGCGCCGGAGCAGCTTCTAGCCGAAGTCAATCTCATGTCCGAGTCACTGCAGAAACATGAGGGTGAACGGCTGGCATCTGGGACCGTGGCTCGTCTACAGCGGCACGTTACGGTCTTCGGTTTTCATCTCGCCACCCTCGACATCCGCCAGCACGCCGATCACCTGCACTCCACCCTCGAGCAGCTCTACGACCGGATCGGGGTCGACTACGCCGGGTATGGTCGAGTAGAGCGAGAGTCGCTGCTCGCGGCCGAGTTGACCAGCCGCCGCCCCCTTGCCTCCCCCACGACAACGCTCAAAGGAGAGGCAGCAACCACCCTCGAAACTTTCCGGCTCGTCCGCCGAGCCCTGGACAGGTTCGGCCCGGTGATCGAGTCGTATGTGATCAGCATGGCCCAGGGTGTGGACGACGTGCTGGCGGCAGCGGTCCTGGCGCGTGAGGCGGGTTTGGTGGACGTCCATCAGCGGATCGCCGCCATTGGATTCGTTCCCCTGCTCGAAACGATCGAGGAGCTTCGCCGGGCGGGTGACCTCCTCGACGGGCTGCTCAACGTCGGGCCCTATCGTCAGTTGGTCACGCTGCGAGGTGACGTGCAGGAGGTGATGCTCGGATACTCCGACTCCAACAAGGAAGGGGGGATCACCACCTCCCAGTGGGAGATCTACAAGGCGCAGCGGCTGTTGCGAGCGGCGGCCAATGCCCACGGGGTGACTCTGCGTCTATTTCACGGACGTGGGGGAACCATCGGCCGGGGAGGGGGGCCATCTCATGCCGCCATCATGGCCCAGCCTTACGGCACGGTTGATGGCTCGATCAAGGTGACCGAGCAGGGCGAAGTCATCTCCGACAAATACGGGCTGCCCCGGCTCGCGGCCCGCAATCTGGAACTGGTCCTCGCATCGGTGCTCGAAGCCTCCCTGCTTCACCGGACTTCCCGTCAACCCAAAGAGGTCCTCGATCGGTGGACCGAGGCCATGGAAGCATTTTCCATGGCCTCCCATCGGGCATATCGCGGGCTGGTCGATGATCCCGATCTGATCGGGTATTTCCTTTCGGCCACCCCGGTCGAGGAGTTGGGCGAGATGAACATCGGATCGCGACCGTCCCGGAGACCCGGCGGGGGAGGCGGGCTGGCCGACCTGCGCGCCATACCCTGGGTGTTCGGCTGGACCCAGTCTCGCCAGATAGTGCCTGGTTGGTACGGGGTCGGTTCGGGGCTGGCCGCCGTCGAGGACGGATACGCCACGGAGTTCGCCGAGATGGCCGAGAACTTCCTCTATCTCCAGACCTTCCTTGCAAACGTGGAGATGACGCTGGCCAAGACCGATCTGTCAATCGCCCGCCGCTATGTCGAAAGGCTGGTCGCCCCGGAGCATCGTCACCTGTTGGGCAAAATCGAGGCCGAATACCGGCTCACGGTTGAGGCGGTGACAGGGCTGACCGGCCGCAAGGTCCTCGGGAACAACCCGGTGCTCGCTCGCACGCTCGATGTACGCAATCGATATCTCGATCCGATCAACTTCATGCAAGTGTCGCTGCTCCAAAGGAGCCGGCGGGTAGGCGGCCAGGATCACCAACTTCAACGAGCGCTGCTCCTCACGGTCAACGGCATTGCCGCCGGAATGCGCAACACCGGGTGATTCAGCTCGGAGCCACCTCCACCAACGTGTCGAAGAAGGCGGCGCCGCCCCCCCAGTCGGTGTCGGCATCGTTGGTGAGGGCGTTCACGTTGAGACTGTTGCCCCACCATCCCCAGGGGATGGCGACCATCCCCGGACGCAAGCGATCGCTAATGCGGGCCGGGAGGGTCAGCTCTCCTCGATCGTTCCATATCCGAACGTCGCCACCGTCGACGATGCCCCGGCGGTCGGCGTCCACCCGGTCCAGCTCGAGATGAGGCCCGTCTTCAAAGCGGGCGTGATGAGCGGAGTAGGTGGTGTTGAGAAAACGTATGTGATGCTTGGGTGTCATCAGCATCAAGGGGAACCGGGTTGCAAGCTCCGGATCGCCGCCTGGGCTTTCCCGGGCGGGGTGATATGACGGCAATGGATCTTGGCCCTGGGAGGCCAGCGACTCCGAGTAGAGCTCCGCACGTCCGCTGGCCGTCTCGAAACCACCGTCCACGTAAGGGGTCAACGGCTCGGGAAGATCGAGGCGTACGAATCCCTGTTTACGCAACAACCCGATGTCGACACCGGGTAACACTCGCCGAATGAGGGTTTCGTCGTCCATAGAGAAGAGCGGATCGTCGAAGCCGAAGGCGGAGGCCAGCCTTCGCCACAACTCGGTGTTCGGTATCGACTCCCCGAGAGGTGCGACGGCCGGTTCGTTCCAACCTAGATAGAGGTGACCCCAGCTGGGGATGACATCGAGATGCTCGACCTCGGTGGTGGCAGGAAGCAGCACATCGGCAAAAAGGGCGGTGTCGGTCATGAACTGCTCGGACACGACCGTGAACAAGTCGTCCCTGGCCAATCCGGCTCGGGTGGCGGCGGCGTTGGGCACCGACACCAGCGGGTTGCCGTTCCACACGAAGAGGGCGTGTACCCCCATTGTGGGATCGGACAGTGCTCTTCCCAGATGGACCATGTTGATCTCGCGGCTTGAGCTGCGCGCCAGGTACACGGTCCGATCGAGCACCGGATCGACATAGCTTCCGACCGACCGGGCCAGTCCGCCGCCCCTATGCCGCCAGTGCCCGGTCAGTACCGGAAGGCAGGCGAGAGTGCGGAAAAACATCGCACCGCGCTCTCGATGCTCGGCGCCGATGAGGGTGCGGATCAAAGCAGGCCGCGTCGTCCCGTATATAGCGGCGAGTCGCTCAATATCGGCAGGATCGAGACCGCAAATCGCGCCTGCTCGTTCCGGAGTCCACGAACGAACTCGGTCCGCCAGTTCATTGAAACCAACGGCGTAGCGATCGACGTAATCGCGGTCGATCAGATCGTCGCGAATCAGCACGTGCATGATCGCCAGCATCAACGCGACGTCGGTCCCCGGGAGCGGTTGGATGAACCAATCGGCCGAGTCGGCCGTGATCGTTCGGATCGGATCGATCACCACCACCTGCGCTCCGTTGGTCCTCGCCTCCTGGACAAAGGGCCAGAGGTGACGGTTGGTGAGCCGGGTATTGGTGCCCCATAAGATCACGAGTTGAGAAAAACGCACGTCCATTGGGTCGGCTCCGCGGCCGGTCCCGTAGGTGGATTGAACTCCCGCCTTCGCAGTCGCCCCGCAGAGGGAACCGGTGAGCCGGGAGGCGCCGAGGGCGGCAAAAAAATGGGCATCGAGCAGCGACATCTGGATAAGACCCTGGGTGCCGGCATCCCACCAAGGGAGGACCGCTTCGCCACCAAATCGGTCGATTACCTCGTTGACGCGTGACTTGATGGTTGCCAGAGCGTCCTCCCATGCGACCCGAGCGAACCGACCATCTCCCTTAGGCCCGACACGGATCATCGGGTGGAGTAGGCGGTCGGGGTGGTAGACCCGGTCGAGGAACCGGTTGACCTTCGGGCACAGCTCTCCCCGCGAATAGGGGTGCTCCGGGTTGCCCCTGAGCTTGGTCGCCCGGCCATCCTCCACGGTGACCACCCACCCGCACGAGTCGGGACAATCGTGGTGGCAGGTACCGAGAGTGGCGGTCACACCGGCAGGGTACCCCAGAGCACCGGTCGCTACCCTCCCCGGCCATGCCGGTGACCGTTGTCTCCCATCCACTCGCCCAGCATTACCTCACCACCCTCCGCGATAGACATACGGCGACGCCGTTGTTCCGCGAGACGGCGCGGCGCCTCGCCTATCTGCTGGTGGCCGAAGCCACCTCGGACATTTCACTCCGGGAAAAGCCGATCGAGACCCCGCTCGAGCCGACCACCGGGACGATGCTCGGCAAGCCGATCGTGGTGGTGGCGGTCTTTCGAGCCGGTCTTGGCCTGATCGACGCCGCCACCGATCTGCTCCCCAACGCCCGCATCGGTTATGCCGGCGTCCAGCGCAATGAGGAGACCGCCGAGCCTGTCGAGTACTACACCAAGTTCCCCACCATGACCGACGCCCGAGTGCTCATCCTCGAGCCGATGCTGGCCACCGGTGGCTCGCTGGCCTGGGCCTGTGATCAGGTAAAGGAACATGGGGCCAATGACGTCACCGCAGTTTGTGTGGTCTCGGCGCCGGCGGGAATCGCGGTGATGGCCGACCGCCACCCCGAAGTCCGAATCGTTACCGCCTCAATCGACCGCGACCTCAACGACAGCTTCTACATTCGACCGGGGTTGGGCGACATGGGTGACCGGCTGTTCGGCACGACGTGAGCGGCGTCAGGCGGGCCGTCATCGTGATCATGGACTCCTGCGGGGCGGGCGAGGCTCCCGACGCTGCAGAGTATGGAGACGAAGGGTCCGACACCCTCGGGCACACAGCCGACGCCGTCGGCGGTCTCGACCTTCCCAACTTCCAAACGGCCGGGTTGGGGAACCTCCACGGACGCATCAAGGGCGTCCCCGCCAGCCCCAACCCGACAATGGCCTTCGGAAGGCTGGCGGAAGCATCCGCCGGTAAGGACTCGACCACCGGACACTGGGAGATCGCCGGAATCATCACAGCCGAACCACAGGCCACCTTCACCGACAGGGGCTTTCCGGTCGAGCTGGTCAACGCCGTCGAGGAGGACTCCGGTCACCGGTTCATCGGCAACTATGCCGCCTCCGGGACCGTGATCCTCGACGAACTTGGTGAAGAACACCTCCGTACCGGTCACCCGATCCTCTACACCTCGGCCGACTCGGTTTTCCAGATCGCGGCCCATAAACGGGTCGTACCCCTCGCCGAGCTCTATCGGATCTGCCGGATTGCACGCAAACATTGCGACCGCTATCACATTGGGAGGGTTATCGCCCGGCCATTTGAAGGAGAACCCGGCAACTTTCGGCGCACGTACGAAAGGCAGGACTTCGCCATGGCTCCTCACTCCCCCACTCTGCTCGATCACGCCAAACGTGCCGGGCTGTCGGTATTCGGAGTGGGCAAGATCGAAGACCTTTTCTCCGGGCGGGGCCTCACCGGTTCGGTCCACACCGAAGGCGACGAGGATGGGCTCGCCAAAACTCTCGGTGCGATGCAAGAACTGACCTCCGATGGGATCGTCTTCACCAATCTGGTTGACCTCGACATGACGTACGGTCATCGGGAGAATCCGGAGGGTTATGCCGCCGGTCTGCGTCTCATCGACTCCTATCTACCCCGCCTGGTCGACAGCCTCCCATCTGACGGCCTCTTGCTGATATCAGCCGATCATGGCAACGATCCCACCGATGGCTCCACCGACCACACGAGGGAATATGTGCCCCTGCTCGTCGCCGGGTTGAACGCCGCCGGCGTCGACCTCGGCATTCGGCGCCAATTCTGCGACGTGGCGGCCACGATCGCCGAAGCAATGGACCTTCCGAGACCGGAGCGGGGAACCTCCTTCCTCGCTGAGATCACGTGAACGCCGTCGAGCTGATTCAAAAGAAGCGGGACGGCGGCCAGCTCTCCACCGCTGAGATCGCCTGGGTGATCTCCTCCTACACGGCCGGCACGGTGCCCGACTACCAGATGTCGGCGATGGCGATGGCCATCTTCCTCAACGGGCTCGATCGGGCGGAGCTGGTCGAATGGACTCGCGCCATGCTCCACTCCGGCGAGATCCTCGACTTCTCCGATGTGCCTTTGCCAAAGGTCGACAAACACTCCACCGGCGGGGTCGGAGACAAGGTGTCGATCCCGCTCGCCCCAATGGTGGCGGCGTGCGGGGTGGCGATCCCGATGATGTCGGGCCGAGGGCTCGGGCACACCGGCGGCACCCTCGACAAACTCGAGTCGATCCCCGGCTTCACCGTCGCCCTCGACCCTGGACGATTTCGTGCCGTCCTCGACCGCTGCGGTCTGGTTCTCGCCGGGCAATCGGAGACACTTGTCCCAGCCGACCGCAAGCTCTACTCATTGCGTGACGCCACCGGAACGGTCGAATCGATACCGCTGATCGCCTCCTCGATCATGTCGAAGAAGCTGGCCGAAGATCTCGACGGTTTGGTGCTCGACGTCAAAGTGGGTAGCGGAGCGTTCATGAAGAGCCTGACCAGGGCCCGCTCACTGGCCGCCACGATGGTCGAGCTCGGGAAGGCGTACGACGTGAAGACCGTCGCCCTACTCACCGCCATGGACGCCCCGCTGGGAAATGAGGTGGGAAATGCCAACGAGATCGCCGAGTCGATCGCTGTGATGTCGGGTGGCGGGCCGGCCGATCTGGTCGACGTCACCATGGCGCTGGGGGTGGAGATGCTGGCCGTCGCCGGCGTCGAACAGGACCGCGCCAAGGCGACGGCGCTGCTCGAGGAAAGCCGTCGCAGCGGTCGGGCCCTCGAGGTCTTCGCGAGGGTAGTGGAGGCGCAGGGAGGCGACCCGAAGGTGGTCGACGACCCAGTGCAGGTGCTGCCCCGGGCACCCCATCAGGTCGAGTGGCGAGCTGCCAGCTCTGGTTACCTGTCTGGCCTCGATGCGCTCCGAGTGGGGGTAGCAGCGATGCGCCTCGGAGCCGGACGGGAGCGCAAGGAAGACACCGTCGACCCTGCGGTGGGAATCACCGTGCTGCAAAAGCCGGGCGCAACGATTGAGGAGGGACAGCCATTGCTGCGGCTCGCCTACCGGCACCCGGCTCGGCTGGAGGAGGCCTTGACCGTATTGGAGGGAGCGGCCGAAATTGGCGACGAGGCCCCACCGGCCGCCAATCTGATCATCGAACGAATCGGATAACTCTTAAAGGCGCTCATCCCATGGGACCCGGAACGGCTCCGACACCTCGATGGCCGAGGCCTCCGGATGGTGGGGGTTGACGATCAGTGTCCGACCGATGGGGCGGGCAGGCACCGACGGAACGATGAGGACGGGCGTTCGGCCTTCCTCGAGCCACGTGTCTCCGAAGTTCCGAGCCGCCGCCGATTCTCGGGCATCCCACCCGGAAAGCCGGATGGGCTCGAGCCGCTCCACCAATTCTTCGGGTACGTCGATTCGCACTGCCCGGTGAGGACCGGGAAGGGTCCGAGGCCGGACCGCGTGGGCCAATGTCTCGAGGATGGCCCCGGCGAAGCTGTCCGATGCATAAATCACCTCCCGCCCGGGAGAGTTCCATCGAGAGCCACGCCTCCACGCCCCGGCCCCGTCGTAAGGATGGTATTGAACCTTGGCGATCCTCCAGCCGGTGATCACTTAGACCGGCAGCGAATACTCGAGCGACCAGAGGAGGTCTTCGACCAGGCGGGTCCCCAGGTCGGTGCGGATGAGATCGACCGGACGTTCGTCGTCGAGCTGCGGTTGGCGGCTGATGAGGAACTCATGAGCCGGATCTGGATGGGTCCATACCTGCTCGGCAAGGGCCGTCATCCGGGCCAGCCGTTCGAGACGTTCGCTCTCGTCGATTGAGAGGTGGGTACGACGCCGATGCAAAGTGGTCTTGGAAACAACACGGTGTTTGAGGTCGGTCGCCGGCCGTCCTTCTCCTCCCACCCGGCGGACGACCAGGTCGAGAGAGGCGGTGGGAAGACCCGCCTCTACCGCAGCCGCAAGTTGTGCAGTGGTGCGAATCCGACGGCCGAGGACCTTTTGACCGCCCAGCACCCGAACCACAGCCGCAGGGGCTACAGACATGCAGTCTCTTTCTGTTCCACTTGGAATATTTATCGTACCAGATGGAACCGAGTCCGGGGAGCCGCTCGGGAGGAATAAGGCGTCCCGTCGGGTCGGATCCAGGTGAGTGGCCCGTTCGGGTTACCTTCGATCCGCCAGCCCTGCTCATGAAGCATCCGGTGGTGTCTGGGGCATAACAAAATCAGGTTGTCGAGGTTGGTGGGACCCCCGTCGGACCAGAAGCGGATGTGGTGAGCGTTGACCCAGCGCCGGTGATGACAGCCCGGGAACCTGCACCCTCCGTCTCGCTGCATCAACGCCCGACTCAGCCACCCGGGGATGGTGCGGCGGGCTCGACCGACCCCGATCGTGACGCCGTTGGGGTCTTCAACCGCCGTTTCGACCCGTCCGTCGCAGGAGAGGCGGCGGACGGTGTCGATCGAAAGCCCAGGGCCGTTTTCGATCTCCCCAGAGCCGATCGCCAGCGCTAGTGATTCTGCCGAAACATGGACCACCACCGTGGCCCGATCGGGATCGGAATCAGAGCCGAGGCTTTGGGAGGCAAGCTGGGTGAGAGCGTCCGCTGCCCTGACGTCAAAGGGATCACAAATACCGGTCTCGGGGTTCTTCCCGATCTGGTCGGCAAGGCGGTTGAGAGCGGTTTCGAAGATGGCGCCCTGCTCCTCGGGCAGCTGCCCGCGGTAATGGAGCATCCGATGGTCGGCATCCCAACTCATCTTGTGGCTGCGCTGGCAATGGACCTGGTTGCTCTCCGCCGCGGTGATCGTGCGGTGCCTCCTGGCCATCGCCTCGAGGCGAGATGCCGAGTGTTTGACTGCTTCCACAGCCCATTGCAGATCAGTTTCAGGGGTAGCGAGCCGGCAAACGAACTTGACCTGGTCGAATGACAACCGGCCCTCGGCAAACTCGGCTCGCAAGGACGGCAGATTGACCAGGGCGTTGGCGGTCTCCACCCAGTCGTTGGCCGTTCGGAGGGTCAGACCGGATTGGAAGGTCAGCCAGGTGGCCATCGAGGCGGCGCCGTCAGCCCGCCAGGCTTCTGTCCTGTCGTACTCGACGACCAGATCAAGCAGGTTGGCGAGGCTGGAGTTTGTGGCCGCCTGCCACAGATCCATCTCGTCGGTCAGATAGTCGGGCGTCCTGGTTGTCGTTGCCACTCCGAACCCCTGTCAACGGAATGGGGAAGTAACGCTGAAAGTATCAGAGGGGTATGACAGATTTCAGTTCTCGATCTCGAGGGGACCCATCGGGTTGGGCTTCTTCTTTCGCTCTCTCCATTCGATTCGCCTAACCCGAAGTAGTGCGAGACCTCCCGCTTCCTCGATACTGAGTTGCTTAACCTTCGTACGCAGTACCCGGATGCAAACCGGTCCGGTTGCTGCCGATAGGATGTGTTCCCACTCGACGATTCCCTTGAACGCAACCAGGGCGAGTTCATCAACCCTGAACTGACGACCACGGGGATCGATCCAAATCACTGACTCACCTTGTTCTTCACACAACAGAATCATGTCGTGATTAGATGTGACCACAACCTGACCTGTGGCCTTGGCGTGCGCGAGTATCCCGCGGTCCGAAGTTCCCTTCGGCGGAGCACCATCTTCGACATTACCTACGTGACTGGTGTTGAAACCCAGCTCCCGAAGAGCTCTCGCCACCTTTGGTGAGAGAACCTCGTCGAAAAGCAGTCGAACTCTTGGACGGTTGCGGCGAGCCGTCGTGACTCCTCAGGCAGCTCTTTCAAATGCCAACGCCTCCTCCACCTGCTCCAGGTCGAGTTCGTAATCCGCAGCAATGTCCTCCGGATCCTCGTTGGCATCCCTCAGGGCCGCCACAATCGCGGTCGGAATTCGCGTCCCATCGATGCATGGTGAACCGGCCTGAACTTCGGGATTGATCCAAACACCATTCGTCGGCTTCCAAATCGCCGCCAGACCATCTGGTCCATACTCAAGTGGTCTTAGGTACTTCTTGATCGTCGTTTGGAACGCCATTTGGCCCCTCTTGCCCACGTCAATCCATTCCCCAAACCGCCCGAAGAATGCGCCACCAGCAGTCGCCAAGGCCTTGTGAGCAAATGGGTAAGGCGTTCTAAGCTGTTCAGCTAGGTACTGCGCCCCAGAACTGATCTCGCTCTTTGGCACGTTCCGGTCAACGAGCTCAGAAATCACCCATAAACTGATGAGATCGAGGAAGACATACAGAGGCTTTGTCGAGACCCGGTGCAGAGGCACCCGACCACCACTCCATCGGTCGATGGTTTCGGGATCTCGCTTCACGAGCCTACTGACCTCGACTACGTCGTAAATGCCCCGGCCCAGAAGACCGCCAACTCTTGCTGATTGTTTGGACGTTGCGATGCTCACCTTCCCGAACGTAACGGGTGCTAGGGACCGATTCTGTCACGACCCTTAGGGATTCTCAGGCTCATTTTTCCCGAGACTGCTGGCAATCTCGGCGAACTGCGCCAAGGCGGCCTCGAGGTCTTCGGCGATCTCGGCAGCGATGACGGCCGGTGGCGGCAAGTTGTCAGCGTCTTCCAGGCTTTCGTCCCGAAGCCAGAAGATGTCGAGGCTGGCCTTGTCTCGCCCAAGCAGTTCTTCCAAAGTAAACCTGCGGAATCGCTCGGTTTCGACCCGGTCATGTCGATTCTCCGGGTTGTAGCAACCGATAAAATCCTTCAGTGCTTCGTAGCTCAGGGGGTTCTGCTTGAGGGTGAAATGCTGGTTGGTTCTCAGGTCGTAAATCCAAAGGCTCTGAGTCCAGGGTTTTTCCCGACCGGGTTTGCGATCGAAGAAGAGGACGTTGGCCTTGACGCCCTGGGCGTAAAAGACCCCGGTCGGAAGTCTCAAAAGGGTGTGCACGTCGCACTCCTGGAGCAGCTTTCGCCGAACTGTCTCCCCTGCTCCCCCTTCGAACAGGACGTTATCGGGCACAACCACCGCTGCCCGCCCGTTGGTCTGGAGCAGAGTGCGGACGTGCTGGACGAAGTTGAGCTGCTTGTTGGAGGTGGTCGCCCAGAAGTCATCGCGCACCACCTGCAGTGACTCCCGGCTCGCTTCTCCATCTATGACGATCGTGATCGAAGACTTCTTTCCAAACGGCGGATTGGTCAGCACCATCGAGTAATGGTTCTCGGGCGCCGTCGCCAAAGAGTCGGCGACCTTGATCGGGCTCTCGCCGTCCTCGTCGCCGATTCCTCGCAGCAGCATGTTCATGACCGCCAGGCGGGCGGTGTTGTCCACGATCTCGTTCCCGTTGAGCGCATCGAACTTGAGGTGCTTCTTCTGATCGGGATCGAGATCGAGGTTTGAGATCCAATCGTGAGCGGCGATGAGGAAGCCGCCCGTCCCACAGGCCGGATCGTTGATGGTCTCGTCGGGACCGGGCCGCATCACCTCGACGATGGCCTTGATCAAGGCCCGGGGGGTGAAGTACTGACCGGCGCCGGACTTGAGGTCGGCGGCGTTCTTCTCCAACAGGCCCTCGTAGAGATCACCCTTGACGTCCGCGTCGAGGATGGTCCATGTCTCCTGGTCCATGAGGTCGACGATGAGGCGGCGCAGCTTGGCCGGGTCCTGGATCCGGTTTTGGGCCTTGCGGAAAACCACTCCGAGCATCCCGGTCCCTTTGCCGAGTTCGGTCAGGACGTGCCGGTAGTGGACCTCGAGATCATCTCCGTCCTTGGACTTGAGCGACGGCCACTCGAGACCAGCCGGAATAGTCGACGGGCGATTGAACGGCGGCTTGGTCTGCTCGTCCGCCATCTTGAGGAACAACAGATAAGTGAGCTGTTCCACGTAGTCGCCGTAGGACAAGCCATCGTCCCGGAGGACGTCGCAGTATGACCAAAGCTTGCGGACAAGGGTTTGGGGGTCACTCAACCGTTGGTCTCCGGCGGGCGAACGCTGTTCGACAGCAGAACTACAACTGATCCACTCATAACCGCATCAACGCCTAGCCGATCACCCACCCCGGGGCCATCAAGAGATCGAAGTTCACCCTTTTCAATGACTCTTGAAAGCCTCCTTGCACCCTCGGCGATCGATGCGACGCATCGCCCCAAGTATACCTGTCGACTGAACGCGTTTAGCCGCACTCGCCCGGGAGGCACTTCGTACGGCAAAGAGGCAGGACCTACAAAGTACCACTTGTCGGAAACGAAATG
>JBQTHI010000008.1:0-3729 GCA_052390035.1 Actinomycetota bacterium
GTCGCGATCCGTCGGAATGCTGATCGCGACATATCCATAACCTCCCTTTCTCTCGACGCATGTGATCGTCCAGAGGAGCCTCATCTCGTGGAGTCGGGGACATATTCATATGATGCGGTGTCGGAGGAAACCGAAATGATCGCTAATAAAAGGCTTCTGGTGGGAGTCACTGGATCTTTTTCGAACTGCCCTACCCGCCGTCTTGAACTTGACGCGATAGCGGTACGATCTTCGAGAGCCCCCCTGAAGGCGCCGTGAGCGGCTCTAGTTCGCGGTGGAAAGGTGGATCACTGACAATCCCTCATAGAGTTCGGGGATTCGTCAGTCCCAAGGGCATCGGCGGCAACCATGCCAGGAGGAGGCAAACATGCAATTCAGTTCATCGGTGAAGGACCTGGACGGCGTCATCCAGCAGTACCACACGGCGCTCGACGGCTTTGTGCGGGGCACGCCTGAGCCCATGAAAGCCCTCTTCTCGCGAGCGGATGACGTGGTGCTCGCCAATCCCTTCGGCCCCGCCGTCCGGGGCTGGGAGTCGGCCTCGGCGCGCTTGGACGACTCGTCTTCGCGGATGAGCGATGGCGAGGTCTCGGGCTTTGATCGCATGGCGAGCTACGTTGCGGCCGACCTGGCCACGATCTTCGAGGTCGAGCATGGGAAGGTCAGCGTAGGCGGCGGCCCGGTGACCGAATGGGTCCTCCGAACCACCACCACCTTCCGGCGCGAGGACGGGACGTGGAAGGTGGTTCACCGCCATGCCGATCCCATCAGCACCTTCAGCTCCGAAGGGCCGTTCCGGGCAGGGTGAGTTCTTCTTAGATCGATGATGCGCACTTCCATGTCGGGTGAAATTTAGTGAGAGCAGCGATCCGGCTTTGAGCTTTTGTTCGCGTGCCCGCCAAGTCCCAATAAGGACCTTCTGGTGGACTCAACTTGTCTCGTGGTGATCCCCGGCGTCGGCCACGTGATCGATATGCCGTTCCCCGTACGAGCGATGTCGACGAGATCGGCCTCATGCCTCCGATCACAAGGCCGATGACGCCCGAGGTTGGGGAGCGTGTAATAAGGGCGCTCGCCCGGCTTGGCCGCCCATCTTGAGCGAGAGGCCACACGACAGGGCTCGCTGTCACATACGCGGGGTACTGTGGGCGAAGACCCAAGCGAGGAGGTTCTGTTGTCATGAAGATAGCCACTTACTGCCGGATCTCAACCGACGAGGAGCGTCAGCCATTTTCGCTGGAGGCTCAGACGGAGCGGCTGAACGCCTACATCTTCAGCCAGGAGGGCTGGAACCTCGTTCGAACCTACACCGACCAGATGAGCGCAAAGACACTCGAGCGCACGGGACTTCAGCAGGCGATACACGAAGCTAGAGCCGGCCGCTACGAGCTCATGCTGGTGTACAAGGTGGACCGCCTCGCCCGATCCGTTAGTGGGTTGGCTCATATTCTCGAAGAACTGCAAAGCGCTGGTGTGGGATTCCGCTCTGCATCGGAACCGTTCGACACATCCACGGCTGCCGGGCGAACGATGGTGCAGATGCTCGGCGTCTTTGCCGAGTTCGACCGCGAGATGATCGTGGAACGCACCAAGATGGGACTTGCAAAGAAAGCTTCCAAGGGTGAATGGACCGGGGGAAGGCGCCCTTCGGGTATGGCTACGACTCGGAGCGCCGGCTGCTGATCCCCGCGGGGCAAGAGGCTCCGATTATCAAAGCGATCTTTGACCACTACACCGGCGCGGGCTGGGGATCGATGGCGATAGCCAAGTGGCTGAATGAGAAGTGCGACCTCACCAGGAGCGGCGCTAACTGGACTCCACAAAGGATCATCTCAATTCTCAGGAATCCGACTTACATCGGTCTGCTCACCTTCGGGGGCGAAGTCTACGAAGCGTCCCATGAGCGGCTTGTCGAGTCGGACCAGTTCGAACGGGCCGGCGCGCTTCTGCAAGAAAGGGGAGAGGTATGGGCGCTTAGACGCAGTAACCCGAGTGATTACCTTCTGACAGGTTTCCTTCGGTGCAAGAAGTGCAACCATGGATTTGTTGGAACCGCGGCTCACGGGCGCAGCAGCACATATCGTTACTACACCTGCTTTTCGAGGCAGCGGCACGGGACGTCCAAATGCGACCAGGACCGTCTCCCCGCAGATCGTCTTGAAGAGAGGATCCTTTCGGCCATCCTGGCCGAGCTCGATGACGGCAGCATTTTCGAGAAGGCCGCCGAACTGGGACGTGCGGACTTGGAGGCGGCGAATTCCGGCCGCGCTGCTGAGATAGGCCGGTTGGCGAAAAGGATCGATGGGCGTCGCGGCGTTCTTGATCGGTACCTAAAGGCTTTTGAGGCGGGCCGTCTTTCTGAGAAAACCTGTGCTTACCGAGTGAAGGAAGTGGAGACGGAACTCGTTGTTCTCGAGGCTGAGAAGTCGACCCTTGAGCCCCAGGATGAACCTCCCGCCCTGAACACTGGGCAGCTGAGGACTCTCAGATCGGAAATGGAAAGGACCATCAGCGAAGGCTCTCCTCAAGACGTCAAGGAACTCCTGGCCGCTTGTCTCGACTCGATCGTCGTGGACTCCCGCAAGTTTGTGCAGCCTTTTTATTGTTTACCCGCGGTTCGTATTGTGTCCTCTTCGCGGAGGCGGACGGGAATCGAACCCGCCAGGGACCATCGGCCCCTCACCGGTTTTGAAGACCGGGGAGCCCACCAGGCGCTCGGACGCCTCCGTGCCAAAGGGTAACTGCCATACCTGTGGGGTTTTCCGCGCCAAGGAGCGGAATTTGGGGGAAAGCGGCGAGGGAGTCAGCGGGCGAGAATCAGGTGAGAGTCGCCGAACTCGTGCCACAAGTAGCCGGATGACAACGCCTCCCGATAGGAGTTGGCCACCAACCCTTCACCCCCGATCGCGGCCAGCAGCTCCAGGTGGGTGGATCGAGGCTCGTGCCAGCCGGTGATCAAACCATCCACAACCCTTACGCCCGTCGCCGGACTCACGACGAGGTCGGTCCACCCAGCGACGGAGCGCGAGTTTCCCTTTCGGTCAACGGCAGTTTCGAGCGCCCTGACCACGGTGGTGCCAACCGCCACCACTCTGCCTCCGTTTGCCCTGGTTCGGGAAACCGCCTGAGCCGTGCCGGCCGGGACTGCGAACCACTCGGGGTAGGGCACTTCTCCTGATTCGAGCGAAGAGACTCCGGTGTGAAGGGTGAGGGCCACCACTCCTACGCCGACCGAGGCGAGCGTACGAACCACACCATGGGTGAACGGTCGACCGGCAGAGGGCATCTCGGCCGATCCGGTCGCTCGGGCGAAGATCGTTTGATAGAAGGAGAGTGGCCACGGCTCTGTGACATAGCGATACCGGATCGGCCGCCCATTGACCTCAAGGTACGAGTCGAGGTCGGTCGGGAGGAATGCCTCAGCCCGCCAGAGCCGTCGCCGGCCCTCCGCCGCGTTTAGGGGAGCGTCGAGGAGGAGGCTGCCCCCGCCGTGGAGGCGGACCGTATCCGGCGGGTCCGATTCGAGCGGCCGACTCGACACCCCCTGGTCATGGCGAACCTCGACCAACAGCCGGCCAGGGCTCAGTTCGGTGGAGATGTGAACCACCAGCCCTGCCTCGGCCGGCACTTCCGCCGGGCGAGTAGCCGAATTGTTGACCACCAACAGATCGCCTGGCGACAGCACACCGGGTAGATCCGCAAAGCGGCGATGGGCAAGCCGATCTCTTT
>JBQTHI010000009.1:0-3857 GCA_052390035.1 Actinomycetota bacterium
CTGCTACCCGTCGATGGTCAGTCGAACCGTCGATGAAAGTACGTCTTCGCGATCACTTATAGCCCGACCTTCTCCTTCAACTCGGAGGAAGCGGCTAGTAACCGCCTTTACTCAGATGGGGGTTGCCTGGCCGGCTCCGCGATTCCACCTCGTTCCAGAACTGACGAATCGCGACTTCGATGACACTCGAGCGGCTCACGAAATGGCCGACTTCGGCGATGTTGCTATCCAGGGCGACGACCACCTCGACTGGAAGACTGATATCGATGCGACGAATACCTTCCGGCGCGACTGCTGCGTGTCGACAAGCGGGCCCATTCGTTCCAGCCACTGCCGCCCGAATTATCTCTAGGTCAGCGGATGACGCCATCGAAGTCGCCCGAATCGGGCGAAACCTCGGTCGGCCGTAAAAAGAGTCGCCCCTGCCTCGATCGCTGTAGCCGCAAGATAGGCGTCAGGAATCAGGTTTCCCCTACTGGCCGTTTCTGTCACCAGTTCCGCAAAGATTGACCAAACCCGATCGCCCGGTCGCACTCGAACCGCCGTCGGGGAGGCGTAAAGCGTTTCGACGAAAGCCAGCGCTCGAGGTGTAGGCGTTGGGTCTTTGAAAACGCGCGGGTGGGTGACCACGCGGACGAAACCGGACAGGACCTGGTCGGTCAGGCCCAGAGGCTCGTTGCCGTTCCGAGCTCGGTCTAGCCAGGACCGATACTCGCGATGGGAAGAGGAATCGGATCGATGGGCATGAACGAGGACGTTGACGTCAGGAAGAACCATTTTCCGATTCCATGAGCTCAAGGAGGTCGCTATTGGAGTCGAGATCCACACCGGCCATGGTGCCCGAGGTCCCGTAGACCGGAAGCGGCTTCGGGCGTTCTCGACCTCCTCCCATCCGGCTGAACGAGTCGCGTAGCGCATCCTCGATGACCGCCCCAATAGTGCGACCTGTTCGAGCGGCTCGCTCCTTCACCTCTCGGAAAAGGTGATCGTCGATCCGGATCGTGGTTCTGATGGGATGACATTTTAGCATCATGACTTGATGCAAAGATGCCGGCCCCACCCATTGGCTTAGGGGCAATCTTGGCCTCGGGGCGGGGAGACGGCCGGTATGCACCGTCACCCGTGACGCCGCCATCGATGTTCTCGATCGGGTCACCTGTGCTACGATCACTCGCACCATCCGGGGCACTCCTACCGAGGTCGAAGTTGGCCCGAACGAGCGCTTGTCCGAAGAAGGTGACGTCGAGGGCGTAGCGGAGGGCTCGGTCTAGTTCAATTCGGGTAGAAGGCTTGAGCCGTCCGACCGCTTGGGGGTCGAGCTGAGCCTTGCCAAGCCTGGGCATCCGCCGTTTGATCGGGCCGACCCTTTTCACGAAAAGCGTCAGAGTCGCCTTTTGGTAATTGGCGTTGTCGATTCCATGCGACAGCCTTGCTCTCGAGGGGGGACTTTGGAGCGGTCTAGGGGAGCGAGCTGACGACTCGGTGGGCGATCCCGACGCATCTCTGGGCTCGCTCCACCGCGTTGGAGGCGGCGGGCACCGGGATGCCATCCGGCTCGTATTCAGCCTTCGTCTTCAGTGGAAAGAGACGGCTGAGGTCTTTGGCCAGGGCCTTCCCGTCCTCGCCAGCCTGGCCTAGGAGTTTGATCACCTCGTGATGGTCCTGGCCCGCCGCTCGACGCTGGAGACGCGCTCCGCACACAGCATCGGCAGAGTTGATGCTGGCGTTAATCGCCAGGCTGGTGGCGGCAATGCTCCGTTCCGCCTCCAGCTCAGCGATAGCGGCGAGAACGTACTCCTCGGCCTTGGCCAGATACTCGCGGATCTGGTGAGTGGTCACCGGGCGGGTCCGAACCGGCTCAGGCAAGAGGGACGACCTGCAGCGAATCGAGCAGCGACCCATCGACCAAGATCCCGTGGCGACTGATCTCCTGCCAAACGGTCTGTTGGCTCGCCAGCCGGGCGGCAACTTCTGCTTCGCCCACCTCAAGTACTTCGACCCGATTGCCGCTCACCATGCTGACCCGGTCGATCCACTGTTGGACGGTCGCTGCCCAGGTCTCGTCCGACTCGTCGATGCCTAGAGGACGAACGAGGAGCGTATCGATGTCGCTTCCCAACTCCGCTTCCCCTCGGGCAAAGGAGCCAAAGACCACGATGCTGGCCGGTCTGAGTGGAAGCCTCTCGGCAATCCCACGCGACGCCTCCAACATCCGATCCCATGAACGCGCCAGGGCGACGATTGGGCCGACGGCGATATGCTCAGGGAGGAGCCGGAACAGGGCCGACGGTGGAGCTTCGTGCCGTTCCACCAAGCCCAACGAAACCAGTCGGGGAAGGATGCGGGAAGCCTGCGCCTCGCTCACCACGGCCAGACGGGCAATTGTCCGTAGGTTCAGCTCGGCGCTGGTCTCGGCCAGGACGGCCAATATCCGGCCTTGGACCCCGGGAAGGACGGCTGCCAGAGGACGCACGAAGTCCACGACCCAAGTATACCTCTAGCCTGCATAAATGAAACAATTGTTTCATCTATGCCGGATAGGCGAATTGAAGTCCTCCGGCGGCGGATCAGCACTGACCCATTCGCAGACGCGTTAAAGCAGAAGGTCGATTAGCTCGGTTGCGGCGAATGCCCGTGTCGGTCGTCCTCTCCGTCTTCGAGCGAAGGTACGTTCGCGAAGGATGCCCGCTTCCTCGAGTCGCAGCAGCGCAGCGTGTGCGCTTTGGGGCGTGACTCCATAACGCCTTGCAACAGTTGGGCTATCCGCGATCGGGTGCTCCGGAAGATCATCAATGATGCGAGCGGTCACCGATTCCCCTCTTGTCTCGACGCGGCTGTGGAAGTCCGCGAGCAAGGCCACGATCCTCTTCATCATGTCAACCATCCACTCGACAGCCTGGATGACGCTCACTGAGAAGAACTCAATCCATCCGTTGACATCGCCCTCCTGATACGTGCGAAGACCTTCGACATATCGATTCGTATCTTGGCTCCAGATAACCGAAATTGGCACTAGGGATGGCAAAGCGAATCGGCGGCGAAGGAGCGGCTGGATAAGCAGGCGACCCACTCGACCGTTGCCGTCGATGAAAGGGTGGATCACCTCAAAGCGCGCATGAGCGATGGCGGCGTGAGCCACCGGGGCCAAGTCCGTTCGTGCACAGAATGTGACCAAGTCGTCGATGAGAGCCGGGACCGTCACTGGTCGGGGCGGTACGAACCTCGCATTGCGGGGCCCGAAGGCGTCGCCTCCGATCCAATTCTGTTGACTCCGAAAAGACCCGCTCGACTCGGGCGACAGATGTGGATGTGCTTCCATCAGCTTCCGGTGCCAGCGCAGGATGTCGGCCAGGCGGATTGGCAGCGCCGATTCCGTCGCGTCGCGAAGCGCGTCAAGATTGCTTACGACGCGGCGCGCCGCCTCGTCCTCGATCTCTGTTTCGACTGCGACTTCAGCCTCCAGAATTCGGCGCGGCCCTGGGCCAAGTCCTTCTATCAGCGACGAAGCACTCGACTCGGACCGATAGAGCACCGACGCGATGCCGGCAGCGGGAAGTGCGGGTACCGACCCCAACGAGCTGGAAGCCTCGGCAATTGCAAGCGTTGCGCCGGGCGAGAAGTCGACGAGGAGGTCCCCGATGAGCTCGGCTTCGTATGGCGTGTATTCGTAGGTTCTCCCCAACTGATCGGTCCATGTCAGAGACTGACCTTGCATAATGGCTTAATTTACCAAGCTTAGACAAGCTTAGGCTTATAAAATCAGCGTTATTCAAGGTCAGATCGGCTCACTTGCGGTCCCTCACCGTGACAACTGAAGCTAAGTCGGCTTCGCCTCGTTGAGTTCACCCATCAAGGCA
>JBQTHI010000010.1:0-4676 GCA_052390035.1 Actinomycetota bacterium
AAGAGTCGCCAAACACGGCAACCGGGCGGCATCATCACAATGTGGATCTGCCGACGTCCTCGAGGGTCTCGGCGTTCGCATCGACCTCCCGGTCGATGCGAACCTAACCCTCCTGGCCGACACCGGGTTCGCGTTCTTCTTCGCCCCTCTCTACCACCCGTCGTTGCGGCATGCCGGTCCGGTGCGACGAGAGTTGGGGATCCCAACGGTGTTCAACTTTCTCGGTCCGATGGCCAATCCTGCCGGAGCGCGCCGCCAGGTCGTCGGGGTGGCCGATAGAAAGATGGCCGAGAAACTGATCGGTGTGCTGGCCAGCCTTGGCTCGGAGTATTCGTTTGTTTTGAGTGGCGACGGGGGAGTAGACGAGATCACCACCAGTGGTCCCACCGCCGTCTACCGCTTGCATCAAGGAGAGATCACCCTGGCCGAGTTCACCCCCGAGGACTTTGGGGTCCCGCGGTCGACACTCACCCAGTTGCAAGGGGGCGGGGTGGCGGAGAATGTGGCCATCCTTCGCTCGATCCTCGAAGGCAAGTCCGGTCCGCCCCGCGACGCCGCCTTGGTCAATGCTGCCCCCGCCTTGGTGGTGGCGGGACTAGCCGGTGGCTTTGTCGAGGCGGTGGAGGTTGCCGGCAGGACGATCGACAGCGGCGCCGCCCTGGCGGTGCTGGACTTGGTGGTGGCGAGGAGCCAGGAGCTTTCTGTCTAGTGCATGTCGATGCTGATCGCCTGCTCGACTCGCTGCGGGATTCTGGTTTGCGGATCACGGTGGCGCGCAGGGCGGTTTGCCAGGTACTCGCCGAGTCCCACGACGAGCACCTAACAGCAATCGACCTGCACCACCAGGTGGAGGTGCTGACGGGTGCCAAGGTGGATCCGTCGACGATCTACCGAACGATCGACGTGCTGGAGCGGGGGGGTCATCTCTGCCACGTTCATTTCGGTCACGGTCCGGGGGTGGTGCACCTCGTCGATGGGAGGCGTCATCATCATCTGGTCTGCGAGACTTGCGGCCGCACCGTCGACCTGGGATTCGGGGAGCTCGTGGCCCTGTCCAAAGTGCTCGATACCCATGGATTCTCGATGGGCTCGGTCCACTTTGCCATCGTCGCTCAATGCGCCACGCACCCTGAAGCGGCCGCCCTGCCGCGGGCGTAAACCGCTTAGCCAGCTGACCGCTTACAACCAGCTTGCGAATAAGGAGCGACGTGGGCACTCGTGGTGGTCCTGCAGGCCGTACGGACTCGACCCTGCCAACATCCGGCCGAGTTGAGACGGTTCGAGTTGATTATTGCCGGCATCTGTGCCGGCGCCATTGCCTGGCCTGCCCTCTTCGGATCACGCCCAAGGAGGGGAATGGTCTTTCTCGCAACGCTGGCTTCGGCCATCGGCCAACTCGCCCTTGAGGGTTTCCGATGGCAAATGATCCCGCTATACGTGGTCGCCGTCGGTCTGGGCTTGGGCGACCTTTTGTCGATGCAACGCAACCTTCCGTGGTGGCGGCGGGTTTCGCGCCCGGCGCTGGGTCTGATCGGCCTAGGAATGATGTCGCTCTTGCCGGTGATTCTCCCGGTCCCCGTCCTGCCCACCCCGAGCGGACCGCTCGAAGTGGGAACCGTCAGTGTCGCCCTCACCTTTCCCGAACGCCTCGAACAGTACGGATCCGAACCCGACCTGCATCCCCGCCAGGTGATGGTGCAGGTGTGGTACCCGGCCGACGTTCCCCGAGATGCCCAACCCGGTTCGTGGACCGACGATCTCGAGATTGTCGGTCCGGCGATGTCAAGGCACTTGGGATTCCCCGGATTCTTCCTCTCCCACACCCGACATACCCACCGATTTTCGGTCGACTCGGCACCACCGCTGTCGGGGGTGTTTCCGGTGGTGTTGTATTCCCACGGTTGGACCGGATTTCGGGCGATCGCCGTGAACCAAGCCGAGTCGTTGGCGAGTCATGGATATCTCGTGATCGCCCCCGATCACACTTTCGCCGCCATCACCACCAGGTTTCCGGATGGGACGGTGGTCGACTTCGACCCCCAAGCCTTGCCTGACCGCGACGCGGTGGAGGAAGAGGTCTATGACCAGGCCTCCGCCGACCTGGTGGAG
Organism: Actinomycetota bacterium; assembly: GCA_052390035.1. Taxonomy (GTDB): domain Bacteria; phylum Actinomycetota; class Acidimicrobiia; order Spongiisociales; family ZC4RG35; genus JBQTHI01. Next base: position 2,110 of record JBQTHI010000010.1, read on the forward strand.
ACCCTTGCCGGAGACCTCACCGGGATCCTCGATGCGCTGGAAGCCGGCGAATCGGGCCCGTTCGGCGAGACCGCTGGCCATGCCGATCTGGGTTTGGTCGGCGTCTACGGTCATTCTGCCGGCGGTGGTGCCGCGATGGAGTTGTGCCTCACCGATCCACGGTGTCAGGCGGTGCTGGGGTTGGACGCCTGGGTTGAACCGGTGCCCGACCGGGTGATTGCAACACCAGCCACCCGCCCGATGTTGTTCATCCGGTCGGATGGATGGAGGGGCACTCCCAACGATGGTCGCCTGCGGGGTCTGGCGGAGAGAAGCCAAGAGCCGACCTACTGGATCGGGGTCGAGGGCGCCTCCCACAACGACTTCGTCCTCGCCCCTCTGTTGTCACCGATCTCAGCCCGGTTGGGGTTGGCCGGGACCATCCCGGCGAGCCGCATCGTCCCCATCATCGACCGTTTTTTGGTGGGCTTTTTCGACCACACGCTGCTTGGCACCGGTGCGGCTGCCATCGAACAAAACCCTTTTGACGAGGTCACCCTTGAAGTCATCCGGTGACCACGGGAGGCGGCCGTTCAGCCACTGGGGCCGGTGAAGGTCTCGCCGAGCACATCCTGGCCGGGAGTTTCCCCTCGGAGGACGGCGTCGATGTTCACCCCAAGGGCGAGGGCGTTGGTTGCCCCGACCATCTTGGCTACGACGATGCCTTCACGGGAGATCAAGAAGGTCTCCGGTATGCCGAATACACCGAAGGCGATGGCTGCCCGGCCGCCGGGGTCGGCGAGATAGAGCGCGTTGGGCGAGGTTCCTGTTTCCTCAAGGAAGGCCAGGGCGGCCTCGGCCCGATCCTGATAGGCGATTTCGACAAGCACTACTTGGCGGTTGGCGAAGGCGTCGGCGGTTGCCGACAACACCGGCTGCTCGTTCCGGCACGGCAAGCACCAGGAGGCAAAGAAGTTAACGACAACAACTTTGCCGTCGAAAGCCGACGGATCGATGGACCCGCTGCCGTCCAACTTCGGGAGGGCGGTCAACGGTGCCGGCTGGCCGAGCAGGGGCGACGGGACCAGGTTGGGGTCGTCACCAAACCTGGTGGCGAATGCCAGCGCCAGGACCACCGAGGCCCCGACCATCGTGATCGCCGCCCACCGAATTGCCCTCACGAACAGCGAGCCCCGGCGCGAGCTGCATCGAGGTCGGCGGCGACGCTCGTAAGGACCGAGTCATCCAGGCCCTCGGCCGTCATGACCGACTCAAACAGCGGGATTGCTTGGGACGGGTCGTCCTGGCCGCACCACACCATTCGGCCTTTCAGATAGATGGCAAAGGCGTCATCAGGGACAAGGTCAAGCGCCTGGTCGATCAGCTCGAGTCCGAGCGCCACCTCTCCGTTGCCGTCGTAGACCATCCATCCGAGGCGGGAGTAGGCGATGGCAGCCTGGCCGGGGTCGGGGTCGGTCTCAAGCACAGCCTGGTAGTGGGGGAACGCTCTCTGATATTCACCTTGCTCGAAGTAACGGTTGGCGAGAGCGAGTCGCATCTCGTTGATCTCAGGATGGGCGAGGTTGGAAGCGATCACGGCTTCCATCGTCTCGTTCGAGACCTGGGCGGGAGAGACATCCGGCAACGGAATATCCAACCGACCCTGCCGGAACTGGCCAACCAGCACGAGAGTCGCCGCCGCCGCCACCGCCAGAACCGTCCCGCCGATGGCCCAGCGACGCCGGAAAGGGGTAGGCAACGCGGCGGCGTCGGTACGTGGTGGCGATGGCTCCGCCTCCCGAAAACGGCGCCCGATCAGGACGACCCCGAACGACAGCGCCAGCACCGGTGCCAACCAGAGCCAGAGGGTGGCGCCTTGCATTGGCGGGTCGAGCAGTAGAGCGCCGGAATATGAGGCGAGGAGCTGGTCGATGATTTGGCTGTCGGTGAGGCCTTCGTCGATTCTCTGCTCGATCAGGCTCATCATGTTGCGGGCCGTCTCCGACGGTGAGTCGGCGATCGACTCGCCCTGGCAGACCGGGCATCGGATCCGTGCTCCGATCGCCCGGGCCCGATCCACCTCGGGGCTGGGAGCACCGACGACGGTCACCAGCAGTGTTGCGGCAAGAACGGCGGTGATGATCCACGACCAGATGCGGGTTGTGCGTTCAGACACTGATGGCTACTTCGGCTCGACGTCGCCGAGCAGTCAATGACCACCCTCCACCTGCTGCGGTGAGCAAACCGCCCGCCCACAGAAGCCATATCCCCGGCGAGGTGTTGAGCCGTAGGACGATCTCGGTCGGGTTGATGTCGAGCAAAGTCAGATAGAGATCGCCGCCGAGCGTTGTATGGACGGCTGGGGTCGTTATCCCCGACGTGTCGGTCCCGAAAAAGTTCGCTCGCGGCCGCATCTCGGTGACGAACCGGCCGTCGCGGTATACGTCGATGGTGGCACCCTCCACCCGTCGATTGGTTTCGGTCTGAAGAAAAGGGGACCGGTAGACGAGGGCGTAGCCGCCGAATGCGATCTCGTCCCCTGGGACCAGGGCAACTTCGGCCTGAAGACCGAGGTTGGCGGTGAGGGC
>JBQTHI010000011.1:0-1623 GCA_052390035.1 Actinomycetota bacterium
CTCGATCATTGGCCCCGACTTGACGCTACGCGTGAAGCCGCTTTCGTCCCTCTCCCATTCATCTTCGGTGTATGCACTTACATTGACGGGCCGCCCGATCAGTGCCTCGACAGGGGTTATGGAGTCATAGATTGCTTCTAGACCTGCGTTCCCGATCACCATGAGGTCGACGTCATGCGGCGGGCGGGTGACAGGTGAGACCTCGGAAGCTGCCCATGACCCGTAGATAAAGGCTCTGGCGATGCCAGGAACTGTGTGCAGGGCGTCCCGGAGGAGGACCGCCGGACCGAAGGCCTTCAGGAGGAGCCCTCGCAACTCCTGGTGATAGGGAGAGGCTTGGTTGGGAGACACCCGTCGGGTCCGACCGACCCGTTCGCTTTCGATGAGCCCCGCTGCTTCGAGTCTGGTGACTTCCTTGTGAACGCCGGCCACCGAAACCCCGGTCCGGCGGGCGAGCTCGGTCAGGGAGAGAGGCCCCGTTCCATAGACGAAGATCTCGGCCAGCACCTTGGCCTGGGCGTGCGAACGAAAGAGGGGCAGCCTCTCTAGATAGGTATTCACGAACTGTGAAGATATTATCACGAATCGTGAAATGTCGAAACCCAGAGACGTTGCCGTATTCGAACCCCTCGGCCCCTGGCCGCGGAACTAACCGGCCCGATCGCTCGACGAGTTCTGAGCAGGTACTTCGCCAGCCCGTTCGATGCATCGCTCCCCGAATCGGCTCTAGCTCAGCCGAATTGGTGGAAGGACTCGGTGAGCCAGCCCCGTAGCTCGTCGTCGACGTCGGCGGCCGAGGTGAGGTTGACGAAGTGGTAGACCCTGCGTCCGTTGGCGATGGGCTTGCGGGCGATGCGGGGATGGGTGAGACGACGGTTGAGCGGAAACGACATCGCCACCCATTTCGTCTTCGGCCGCAGCTGGACCAGGGTGCCTTTCGACTTGAAGAAGATCCCCACCGACACCGGTTCGATCACCATCGGCCCGAGGGACTCGAGATGTACCCGCACCGCCTCGAAGATCGGACGTTCCCATTCCGGTCCGGTGGCGAAGTACTGCTCGAGAGATAGGGCCGGAGCGCACTCGTGCGATTGCCGATTCCGCCGAAAGGTGCGGCCGCAGTCAGGACAGGTCCAGCTCACAGCTAACTGGCTAATTCTGGCGACCGACCCCGAGGCGGGTGAGCTGCGCCGTCAGCCGAAAGCGGTCTCCTCTGTGCAGCGATCGCACGTATTCGACCGGACGCCCATCCGCTCCAAAACCCAGCTGGAAGAGTTGGTCGATGAATGGGATTGGCGTCTAGCGACAGCGGGGCAGCGTCGCTCAAGTGGGGCCCAATAGATCCCACCGGTTGCCGGCGATGTCGATGAACACGGCGATACGCCCGTATTCCTCGGTACGTGGTTCCGTTGCGGGGGTCTGACATGGTACTTGACTATCGAACAGGTGTTCGATAAGATGGACAAGACCGATGGGCCAGCGCCCCGACTGGCTCCCCGATGGAAGGTGGAGCGTGGGCGTCCTGCAGACCATCATGGTGGAGATCTCTTCTCAAGACGTAGAGGCGTGGCCGTTCAAGGATCTGGCCGAGACCGTGGTCGATATGCGGCGCGAACTCGACCA
>JBQTHI010000012.1:0-78743 GCA_052390035.1 Actinomycetota bacterium
CGCCGGCGGGTGGCGACCACCGGACATCACCTCGTCCCTTCGATCCCGGTCACTGCTTCTCGAGGCGGTCGGCTTGGTCGATGTAGTAGGCGGTGAGCGCCGCCTTGGGAACCGAGCAGACGAACACCACCAATCCCGCGGTGGTCTCCTCGATTCCTCTCACCGAAAGAGGGGTGACCTCCCGGTAGTGATGCACCTTCATGCTGACCTCCTAGATCTTGGTCTTGACCCGCCGCCACACCTCGGAAGCGGCGAACTTCCAGCCCGCGACGTAGCTGTCATCGTCGAATCCGACAACCTTGGCGTGCGAGGACTTCCCCTTGCGGATGGCAGAGGCAACCGGGGACGTGGACCCCGTCTCGGCGGCTGCCTTGAGGTCGATGTAGGCGGCTCCCCGCGCCCAGGTCATCCCGTCAGACACCCCTTGGGCGAACCACTGTGTCTCCCCGTCCGCCTTCTCCCGAGCCAGCCGGTCGACCAGGCCGCTGAGAGCTTTGGCGTCGTCGGGAAGCTCCTCCAGCCGCCGCAGCTCTCTCTCCAGCGCCTCCTGGCACACCCTCGAGATGTTGAGGCGGTCCCGCCACTTTTCCAGCCGGTCATGAAGCTCCAGGGGGACGCTCACCGTAAGCCGAGCCATAGTACGTATAATACGTACTATACGTAAGTAAGTCAAGAAGCTGGGTTTCGGAGGGCCTCCTTGGCTCCGCGTGTTTTGACAATCGGGCAGTACTCGGGTCGGTAGCCTCGTCTGCTCATGGGGAACGATCTGAAGCGAGCTCTGGCGGAGTGGGCGGCGGTCGATCCCGACTCCGCCCGAATGGCGGAGTCGGTGACGGAATGGCTTACTGCAGGTGAAGGCGTCGAGGAGATCGATCTGGCCACGGTGCAGCTCTTTGCCTGGTATGCGCTGCCGGTGAAGTGGTCCGGCCCTCCTGCCGTTCACAAACGGGTGCTGGATGCAGCAGCGCAGTTGTTCGACCGGCTCGAGCTGCCGAGGTACGCGGCGTTGTGTCGAAGCGCCGAGACGAAGGAGATCATCGACGCCTACGCCCGGTCGAGGGCACAAGGCCTGAAGGCGTTCCGACAGGCTTACCAGCGGTCCGGTATCGACCCACCAGATTTGGACGACTTTGCGTGGGGCGGTGTGATGGGACCGGAAGAAGCGACTGCCCGGGCCACCGCCGAGCGAGCGCTGGAGCAGGCGATGGCGCTCGAGCAGGTGAAGCCCGGAAAGTCCGCTTGGCGGTCGAGATCGATCGAGGTGACCAAGGCGGTGCTCGATTCTCCTCATCCGACCGTTCCCGGCCAGAGTTACCGGACTGCCATCTTGACCGCGCGGCTGGACGACTGGCTGCACAGGGCAGAAAGCCGCAGCCCCGCTTTTCACGGCCTCCGCTCCGGGATCGTCAAGCGGTTGTTGCAGCCAGTTCCGGTGCCGGCCGACGCCGCGCACCGGATGGCGCCCGTCACCTGGTTTCTCGAGCGCGTCGAATTTGGGGCCCAACTCACCCAGGCTGGTTACTTGCCGCCGGCCATGGTCCGGGAAGGCTGGGAGCGATTCTCCTGGGACCTGGGGTGGACCGACCGGCCCCCTCGCAGCGAGACCGAGGTGGTTCAGGTTCACGAGCTTCACCTGATGCTGCGACGCGTTGGGACGATTCGGCGGCGGGGTAGGGACTTGCGTTTAACCACATCGGGTCGGCGTATGCGAAACGATTACAACGAGGCCTGGCGGAAGGTGGCGGGAGGGCTGAGCGACGGTGAATGGCCCCGGGCAGTGGCCGAGGTGTTCACTCTGCTTCTGCTCGATGGGGAGCAACATGACAGGGACCTGGAGGCGCGGGCAACCGCCATCCTCACCGAGATGGGATGGCGCACCGACGGGGAACCGCCGGACACCACGACAGTTGGGACTTCCTGGTGGGTGACCCGGCGTCCCCTAGGTGTGCTGGGTGGAATCGAGCGTGACGGCGACTGGAGGTCTCGTGTGACGAGGCTCACGGAGTTCGGAGAGGCGACTCTATTGGAGCAGATCCGAGTTGAGGCGACCGGCCCTCGATCAACTCCCTGGTGACCTGACGTCGGGCCGCCATCCCTCTGGGGCTGGGCCTGATGATGACGCCCAAGCAGGCATTTGCGCTTTAGGTGCGCATTGGTGTTAGGACTGGGGGGCGGGTCTCCGGAGGGTCCGTCCGGGAGGGACGACTGGGGCTGCGTGCTGGTTGGAGGTGTTTGAGCCGGTGGTGGTAGCGGCAGAGCAGTTGGAGGTTGGCGAGCCTGGTTTCACCCCCGTCGAGCCAAGAAGTGATGTGGTCGATGTCACACCAGCGGGCCGGTCGATAACAACCCGCATGCTGGCAGTGGCGGTCCCGGGCGATGACCGCCCGCCGCATCGCCGCTGGGATGACCCGCGACTTGCGTCCCAAGTCGATCACCTCTGACCCGGGACCAAACACGATCCGGCTGACCGCACAGTCACAGGCGAGCAGGTCGATGGTCGACTGGCTGAACACTGCTCCCCCGACCGACTCGGCAAGTCCCACGGTGGGCAGGGAGGATGGATCGGTGGTCAGGGGGGTGCGATGAAGACGCTCCACGTCGACCAGAACCAGGAGGTGAGGCTTTTCCCGACCCTGGGTCGTAGGGGTTCCGTCGTCGAGGGCTTGCCGGGCGAGGTCGGTGAGGGCGTCTGCACGCCGTTGGGCGGCGGTGCGGGTGTCACCTTCCATTGGGGCCGGAGTGGCGGTCTGTAGGGCGGTACTGAGAAGCTCACCGGCCAGGGGATCGAGGAAACCATCGACCCGCCACATTCCGGCGAAGGTCTGCGAAAGGTGCAGTCTTCTCTGTTGAAAGAGTTCCTCGTTGCCGGCCTCGGCAGCCTGATGATCGACCGCTTGCCGCCAGTAGGCCACCGCCCGACCGGTGCCGACGACGGAGAGGCCGGCCACGGTGTCGACGAGCATCTCCTCGTGCATAGCGAAAGTGACGGGGTGGGCAGCCTGAGCGGTGAGCAGGTAACGGACCTGATCTGAGGCCAGGTGACCGCTGGCCCAGGCCTTGGCGGTAAATGGCATCTGCGGCAACGCGTTGGCCTGAGCTACCAGCCGGGCAGCCCGGTGAGGGGCGACACGGCAGCGGTCGATCAGAAACGACGACGGCGACGGGTACTCGAACTCGTGGTGGCCCTTCCGTTGGTTGAAAAGAGAAAGGCGCCGGCTGCGCTCCGCCTCCAGCGTTGACACCGCCGACTCCAACTCCTTCAGTGAGTCGGCGAGCTCGGTGTTGGTGAACTGGTCGATCGGCTCAAGAACAAGTTGGTCGACGAACGACTTCAGCTGCCCCATTTCGCCCACACTTCCTTGACGGGACCATTCCTGCCAAATCTGCGAACATCTGTTCGATCACTATGACAGCCACCTGTGACAAGAACCCGCCCTAGAGAGACCTCACGCCTCTACGGGCCGGGGACGACTGATCCCGATCCCACCCGGGGTGCGGGCTCCATAGCGGTCGATCTCGGTCTGGAGGTCGAGATGGCGTGCCACCGGAGCCACGGCGGCGGTGATCAGGTCGGCTGGCACCAGCCAGGACACCTCGAAATCGAGCCCATCCGGATCGCGTCCGTAGAGCGCCTTGGTTGTCCCATGATCGGTGGCCCCGACCATGGCGCCCTCGTCGGCCAGTCTCTTGCCGATTTCGGCGAGGTCGGCCAGGGTGTCCACCTCCCAGGCCAAGTGATAGAGGCCCACCGCCCCCCGCCCCGCCGGCGAAGAAGCGGCATCGTTACCGATGGAGAAAAGGCCGAGGTCGTGATCGTTGGCCGAAGCCTCTGCCTGCATGAAGATGGCACCGGGAATTTCCAGGGGAAGACGGCGGAAACCCAGCACCCGCGCATAGAAGTCGGCGGAGCGGTCCGCGTCACGGACGTAGAGCACCGCGTGGTTCAGCCGATGGATTGCCATCCTTGCTCCTTTTCTCTGATGCTTTCCGGTCTCGCTCAATGTGATTGAGGCTTCAAGTATTCCCCCCCGGGGGGGTTCCGATGGCATTGAGTGAATTGAGTTGAGAAGCTGGTCAAAGGTGGTCGGTGGGATCAAGGCCCTGCTCGATGCCCTCGATCGCCAGCTTCGGGCGGCGGCAGGGCTTACTCACGACGACTTGGGGATTCTGAGCCGTCTCTATCGTGAGCCGGGACGTACGATGAGAGTGAGCGACCTGGCCCGCGCGGTCAGCTTCTCGCCCAGCCGCCTTAAGCCACGCCGTTGCCCGCCAAGCTTGGACGATCAGACCACGCAGTCAGGATCCGCCTGGAATACCCCGGTGGGAAGGCCCGTATGGGTGTGTGCCTCGTGAGTCGCTCCGACCATGATCGTGTCGAAACGCCGGGAGTGTGAACTTGCCACCAGGTTGATATGGCAATGCGGCCCAGGTGCGCTATTGCCCCCGTTGCGGTCGAGGGCATTGGACACACCCGTCGGTTGGGTGGCCGCCACTGCCTGGACAGAAAACGCCATCAGCAGGACTACGGACAAGGTCAGAACCAGGAAACGCCGCATGTTTTTCTCCTTCACTCGCCTCATCCCTGCAATACGGGTCGAAGGCGAGTTTCGGTTCCTCGGGTACGGAGCGTACAGGGAGACTTCATTGTCGAAGATCCGACGGCCCATCAACCCCTGCCACGGTCGGCCCTTTACGCGGTGCTCGAGCCATGGGCCATCCGCAACCGATCCGCCGTTCGATCGGGGTCATCTATCCGGGCGATAAGGGGCTCTGCCGTCTATGTCACCGACGAACTCGGGCAGGTCGATATGCCCGAGCTGTTGGCGGATGGCCATGTTCTCCCCGGTGTGATACCAGTAGTGGTAGATCGTTCTGTAGAAGATTGCCATTGGTCCGGGAGATGGGCCTCCCGCTTCTCATCGGATGGTTTTCGAGGGTGTCCGACGTCAAGGTATCCAGCCATGGGTCGGCAGCTTTGGTGATGGCCTTCCAAGCCTTCAAAACACGGGTGAGTGCCGGAGTGCTGGCCGGGGCACCGTAAACGAACTCCTCAGCAATGTCCGGGAATGGGGTCTGTCCCTGCCCGTAATGAAGAAAGTAACGCTGCTCATGCCAGGCCAGGTGACCAACATTCCAACTCAGCGAATTCATTGGAAGCCAGCGCCGGGTGGCGTCGGTCTCGGCGATTCCTTGGATGGCTCGCATGAACTCGCTGCGGGTAAAGCGAAGCTGGGCGACGAGCGGGTGAGGCTGCAAGGGTTCCTCGGGACTGAGAGCCACAACATACTGGGCGCGGGGTCCGGATCCGAGGCAAACTTAGGCGGTGCGGTCGCGGCGTGAGATTTCGGCCCAGGAACGGCGGGCGCGGCTCGGGCAGCGGCACTTTCTGGCGAGGCGGGCTAAATCTCTGGTGGAGGCGGCCGGGGCGATGGTGGGGATCCATGCCTCCGACCCGGCCACGGTCTTCCTGGCGCTGCGCGCCCGCACCGAAGGGACAACCATCGACCGGGTCGAGTCGGCCTTCTACGACGATCGCGACCTGATCCGCATGATCGGTATGCGCCGCACCATGTTCGCGGTGCCGCTCGAGTTGGGATCGGTCCTGCAGGCCGCCTGCGCCAACTCAATCATCCCCGCTGAGCGAAGGAGGACCCTCAAGCTGGTGGCTGGTACCGGCTTCCCCTATGACGACGAAGCGTGGCTTGATCGGATCATGGCCGCCACCCTTACCGCCGTCAAAGCCGGCGGGCCCCGCCTGGCGGGCGAGCTTTCGGCCGACGTTCCCGAACTGGCCGCCCAGATCCCGTTTGGCGAAGGAAAGAGATGGGCCGGCAGCATGGGCGTTTCGACCAGGGTCCTCTTCCTCCTCTCGCTCGGTGGTCTGATCGGCCGGGGGAGGCCGCGGGGTGGCTGGACCAGCAGCCAGCACCGCTGGGAGCCGATCGACGCATGGAGGCCGGGAGGTCTTGGCACCATCCCGGCCGGGGAGGCACGCCCGAACCTCATCCGGCGCTGGCTCGCCGCGTTTGGCCCTGGCTCGTTGACTGATCTCCGTTGGTGGACGGGGTGGCCGCTCGGGGAGGTCAACAAGGCATTGGAGTCGATTGAGGCGGTTGAAGTCTCGATGGAGGGTGAGCCGGGGTGGATGCTTGCTTCGGATCTGGAGCACGAGGCCGATCCTCGACCCTGGGTTGCGCTGCTTCCTGGTCTCGACCCCACACCGATGGGATGGAAATCCCGTGGCTTCTATCTGGGACCCCACCAAGCAGCGCTGTTTGATCGCAACGGCAACATCGGGCCGACCGTGTGGGCCGACGGCAGAGTGGTGGGGGGTTGGGCACAGACCTCGGAACGAAGAGTGGCTTTCCGGCTCCTCCAGAGAGTCGGCAAAGCGACCCGGCTGGCGATCGAAGAGGAGGCGGCTGCAGTCGAGGATTGGATCGAATGTTCGAAGGTCACCCCCCGTTTCCGCACTCCGCTTGAAATCGAGTTAGGCGCTTGAGAACTCTTCGAGAACTGCGTCGGCGAAGGCCGGCCACCAGTGCAAGGCCCAATCGTCAAACTCGCGACCGGTGAGACAGCAGACGGCCAAATGGGCCTCGGGATCCACCCATAGGAACGCACCGGACCCGCCGAAATGACCAAATGTGCCGGGCGAGTTACGTAAACCGGTCCAATGGGGCGACTTGCCGTTGCGGATCTCAAAACCGAGCCCCCAATCGAGCGGGTCAAAACGGCCGATCCCCGGCAGAACGCCGCCAAGACCGGGATAGGCCACGCTCACGGCCTGCTGATACCAGCTGGGGTCGAGCAGGGTCGGGTTGACGAGTTCACGGGCAAACACCGCCATACCCCGCGTCGTACCGAACAGTCCATCCGACGGCCGGCCTACCAGTCGGGCATCGATGGCGAGCGGCTCAAGCAACTGGAGCGCCAGATACTCGAAAAAAGGGTAACCCGTATGGGAGGAGAGGACGGTTCCAAGGAGGTCGAAGCCAGCATTCGAGTAGACGCGCCGGCGTTCGGGAGGAGCAAGCGGCGTGGCGCCCTCGAAGGGGAGACCCGAGGAATGGGCCAGCAGGTGACGAACGGTCGATCCGGGCGGACCGGCCGGCGTGGCAAGGTCTAGGTCGCCGTCTTGACAGGCCATCAGGGTGACGTAGGCAGTAAATAGCTTGGTTACCGACGCGAAGCGACCACCTCGGTCGACAGCTCCGGCCTGGTCCAAGATCCCTTCCCGGCCGATTACCACCGCCGCCGCGTGGGGAACCGGCCAGTCGTCGATCAGTCGCAGAGCATGCACCTTGTGCCACCCTTAATCCGAGGTCGAGAGTTGCGCCCACTTCATGAAAGCCTCGTGATAGCTCAGGACGGGACCTGGGGATGACTACCCAGGTGCCCCTTGAGGGTTCGCCAGTGGTTGGGCTCGGCGAGGGTCTTCTTCATGGAGTTGAGAGTCCTTATAAACGCGGGAACTGCCAACTCCGGTTCCATCGGATTGGGACGCATGGCTGACAGTACGGCCGGCTTCGGCCGCAAAACCAGGACATCACAAGCGGGCCACGCCTCTTTGATCAAGCGGACCTCCTCGGCGAGGCTGCGCCTACCTACTCGATCGAATAGTCGTTCGTGGGGCAAAGCCCCCCGACGGTCCTCTTCGGCCGCCATCGGCGCCAGCACCAGCACTAGATCCAGCTCCCGGGTGCTGCCAAGAACCAGATCGGCGTGGGTGCCGGAGGCGACTCCGCCGTCGACGTAACCCCGGCCGTCGATCATCCAAGGGCGGAAGAGCACCGGGATGGCGGTGGATGCCGCCACCGCATCGGCCATACCCACCTCCGGTGCTCCCACCGTCCCAAAGAGGGTCCTCTTTCTGGCGACAACGTCGAAAGCTACGATCACGGTCGGGCGGTCCGGCCAGAGGTCGGCGTCCTCGCCCAACTCTTGTCTCACCCACCTGGCCAACCCGGCGGTGTCATAGGGAGCGGGTGAACCGAGGAGCAAGGTCAGGCCGGGACGCCGGACGCCCGGGAGGATGCCATGGCGCACCCATTTACCGACCTTCACTCCCGGTCGGCGATTGAAGGTCCGCTCTCTGATCCGTTGGGCGACCTCGTGGCGGTCGTCGGTGGGGAGGACGAGCGAGTCGAGGTCGAGCTGGTTGTGGCGGACGAGGGCGGCCACGAAGGCGCCGGAGGAGGTTCCGACCACCACCTCGGCATCGTTTGGGTTCCAACCGGTGGCGAGCTGAATCGCCATCAACGCGGCCATCTCATACGCCGCGCCGGTAATTCCGCCGCCGCCCAGGACTAGACCGACCGCTCCCATGGCGTCGGGCAGCATAGGGTGTCCGGGATGCGCCGCTCGGTGTTCTGCTCAGCCAAACCGCCGCCCGCACCCCGGACATCGCTCGTCACCAAAGGTAGTAGGGCTGTAACACCAGGGGCATGGGAGATCTTCGTCACGCTCGGCGTTTCTCGAGAATGATCCCAGACGGGAAACGGCGTGGTGACCGGCGAGGCGGTGACCTCTAGCCAATATCACCAGCCCGGAAGTGGCGGTTGCGGCCAACAGAGCCTCCAGCACCGAAATCCTCCTGGTCGGACCAGGGGAGGCTAAGGCCGGCAGCCGGGACAACCGTGGATTTCGCGCTCAGGTGGGAGTGAGAGAACCCCGCCCTTTACGAATATCCGACCGCGTCGGCGAGCGACCTGACCAGCGGGGCCATGTCGTGAAGCCTGCCGTCCCGCTTCTCGGCGGCATCGAGCATCAACATCGCGGCGTGATAGGCGATCCAGTTCTTGAGGCGGTTGGCCGACACCACCGCTCCGTAACCCTCGAGGAAGGCCGCCCCGGCGGCGTCGCCCAACAGGTTGGCGAGCTGCCAGCTTGCCAAGCTCACGTCCCATTCGGGCGGGGCGACAGTTGCCCATTCCCAGTCAATCAGCGTTACCTGCCCGCCTTCGGTGACGAGGAACTGCTCGGGCGTGGGCCGGGTATGCGCTGGGCGAGCGGGGCTTGCCATCGGGGCGCCCACCGTCCCGGCGGCCTCGAGCAGATCGACCGGTATGTTGAGCCGCCTCCGATAACGGGCCAGCCGATCCAGGGTCGAGCGGTAGTGGGCCTCAACTTGTTCATTGTCGATCGAGTTGGCCATGTTCGTCATCTTGGCGTTGGATTCGTGCACGCCCCTCAGCACTCGGCCGGCCGAACGGACGATGGCCACGTTGCGAGGAAGGGTGGCCAGATCCCAGTTGCCACCGTCGGTCATCTGGATCCATGACAATCCGTCGGTGATGCCGCGGTTGATCATGCGTGGCACCCCCGGCACGCTGACCAACGCCTGCAGGGAATGACGCTCCCGCCGCTCCCGGGGCGCTCCCGTGTAAACCTTTACAACGCTCGTCTGCCCGCCCTCTTCACGGAGGCGAAAGACCCGGTTTCCACCAGCCGATATTTCGTTGGCGGTAGCGGATGGCGAGATGGTCCGAAGCAGGACGTCGATTTCCATGTGGTGGGGGAGCCTTCCGGTTGGTGATGACTGGTTGCGGTCCTTGCCTCTGGCGGCGGCCGAAATTCGTCTAAGGTCGCCGGTCCGGGTGGGTACCCTTTGGCCCTTCGCAGGCTAGCTGAGACAGAAGTATGGAACTGGAACTGGTCTACCCGGATGGCACGGTCGCTCATCATCCGGCTGGCGTGAGCGGAGCGGAGGTGGCCCGCTCTATCGGTGCCGGCCTGGCCAGGGCGGCGGTGGCGGTCTCGATCGACGGGCGCTTGCTCGACCTCACCAGCCCGCTGTGGTCGGGGAGCTTCGCCGTGGTGACCGCCGACAGCGAAGCCGGCCGGCATGTCCTGCGCCATTCCGCTGCCCATGTCCTCGCTCAGGCAGTCCTCGATCTCTATCCCGGAGCACGTTTCGCCATCGGTCCCCCGATCGAGGACGGCTTCTACTACGACTTCGATGTCGGTCGTGCGTTTGCACCCGAGGACCTCAGCAGGATCGAGGCGCGGATGGCAGAAATCATTGCCGAGGATCAGCCGTTCGAACGCCAGACGGTCGGTAGGGCGGAAGCGTTGCGGATCTTCGCTGATCAGCCGTTCAAGAGGGAAATCATCGAGAACGTCGATCCCGAACAGGTGGCCGCGGGCCAGGAAGTCACCCTCTACCGCAATCGCCAGTTCGTCGACTTGTGCCGCGGCCCCCACGTGCCATCGACCGGGCGCTTGGAGGCCGTCAAGCTCCTCCGCAGCGCCGGCGCCTACTGGCGGGGCGACGAAACCCGCGAACAGTTGCAGCGGATCTACGGAACTGCCTGGGAGGACAAGAAGGCCCTCGACGACTACCTCCACCGGCTGGCCGAGGCCGAAAAACGCGACCACCGTCGCCTCGGTCCCGACCTCGACCTGTATTCCTTTCCCACCGAACTCGGCGCGGGGCTATCGATCTGGCATCCGAAGGGAGGCATGCTGCGCAAGCTGGTCGAAGACCACTCTCGCCGCCTCCATGAGCGGTATGGGTTCGAGTTTGTGTTCAGCCCGCACCTGGCCCGCGAGGTCTTGTGGAACATCTCCGGACATCTCGACTACTACGCAGAGAACATGTACCCGGGTATGGAGGTCGATGAGAACGAGCACTACCGGGTCAAGCCGATGAACTGCCCCTTTCACATCTTGATCTACAAGAGTCGGGGCCGCTCCTATCGAGAACTGCCCATGCGTCTCTCCGAACTGGGTGCGGTCTATCGCAGGGAGCGTTCGGGCGTGGTCCATGGCCTGCTGCGAGCCCGCGGATTCACCCAGGATGATTCCCACACCTTTTGCCGGGGCGATCAGCTAGGTGAAGAACTCGCTCTCCATCTTGACTTCGTCCTTGCCTGGCTGCGCGACTTCGGCTTCAAAGATTTTGAAGCGGACCTGTCGACCAAGCCGGAAAACTCGGTCGGGGACACAGCCGACTGGCTCGCGGCGGAAGCCGAGCTGCAACGATCGCTGGAAGATCGGGGCATTCCGTTCCGGATCGCCGCGGGTGAAGGGGCCTTCTACGGTCCCAAGATCGACGTCCACGTCAAAGACGTCATCGGACGACGGTGGCAGATGTCGACCATTCAGGTCGACTTCAACCTGCCCGCCCGTTTCGATCTCGAATATGCGACGTCCGAAAATCAGCCGGCCCGCCCGATAATGATCCATTGCGCCAAGGCCGGTTCGCTGGAGAGGTTTCTGGGCGTGCTCGTCGAGCATTACGCCGGAGCCTTTCCGGTCTGGCTGGCGCCGGTCCAGGTGACCGTCATTCCGGTCGCCGACCGCCACGATGACTACGGCAACAAGGTCACCGCGGTCTTTGGCGAGGCAGGTTTGCGAGTCGAGCTCGATCGGTCGAGCGACACCGTCGGTGAGAAGATACGCCGTGCCTTGACCGGCAAACATCCCTATGTGGTCGTGGTCGGCGACAAAGACGTCGAGTCGGGCACGGTCGGCTTGCGTCGTTACGCCGAGGTCCACGAACGGAGGGGAATATTGGTGGAGGATGCGCTCTCAGACATGCTGGCCGAGGCTTCGCCTCCCAGCCGTGTCCTCTGATCAGAGAAGATGGATGGAATTGAGATCCCCCGGGAAGTAGCCGAAAGCGCCGGCATGCCGGCCGACCTTGATGCGAGCCAGGCGGGTGAGTACACCTTCCCCGACCCTCGCCGTCGGAAGATCGCAGCCGTGATCTATCTGGTCGTTGCCGGCTTGGCCGTGCTGGTGGTTCCGGCCGGCGCCGCCAGGTGGTACCTGGTGGCGGCTTCGGTCGTGCTCTCCGCCTGGCATTGGCTCGGCTCCTGGCCTCTCAACCTGGAAGCGGATCAGGCTCTCGCCCGCGCCGCGGCATCCGCCCCGTTTGCAATCGGGCATGCCTCGGCTGCCGTCATCTTTTCGGGTTGGCGGTCGCGGCCGCTTTGGCACGTGGTGGTCTACGACTCGTCCGAACCTCCCGAGCGTCGGGCATTGATCGTCGTCGATGGGGTGACCGGGGAGCGACGGGGCGTGCCCTACGTCGAAGACCTGTCTCAGATGGCGGGGTAAGGCCGCTCGGCTGGCCCAACGTAAACCTGCTGGGGCCGGTAGATGCGGGTGTGGGGATCCTCCCGCAGCTCCTTCCACTGTGCCAGCCATCCGGGCAACCTGCCCAATGCGAATAGCACGGTGAACATCTCGGTGGGGAATCCCAGGGCTCGGTAGATGATCCCCGAGTAGAAATCCACGTTGGGGTACAGCTTGCGTTCGATGAAGTAGTCGTCGGAGAGGGCGACCTCCTCAAGCTGTTGAGCGATTTCCAGCAAAGGATCGTCGATGCCCAGCTTGGCCAGCACGTCGGCAGCCGCCTGTTTGATGATCTTCGCCCGCGGATCGAAATTCTTGTAGATCCGATGCCCGAATCCCATCAGACGGAACGGATCGTTGCGGTCTTTCGCCCTGGCCACGAAGCTGGTCACGTCGCCTCCGGCCGAGATCTGCTCGAGCATCTCGAGGACCTCCTGATTGGCGCCCCCATGCAGCGGGCCGGAAAGGGCGTGGATTCCGGCTGCCACAGAACTGAATACGTTCGCCTCACCAGAGCCCACCAGCCTGACCGCGGTGGCCGAGCAGTTCTGGCCGTGGTCCGCATGGAGTATCAGCAGGACGTTGAGCGCGGCGGCGACGACCGGGTCGTGGTGATAGGGCTCGGCCGGCACGGAGAAGACCATGTGAAGAAAGTTGGCCGCGTAGTCGAGGTCGTTGCGCGGGTAAACGTACGGCTGATGAACCCGGTACTTGTAGATCCAGGCAATCATCGTCGGCAGCTTGGCGAGCAGCCTTCGGATCGAAAGGTCGACGGCCGCCGGATCTTTGGGGTCGAGGGCGTCCGGGTAATAGGTGGCGAGAGCCGACGTGGCGGAAGCCAGGATCTGCATCGGGTGAGCGTCATGGGGAAAGGCCTCGAAGAGATGCTTCATGTCCTCCCGCAACAGCGTATGGCGGGTGATGATCGCGTCGAATGTCTCCAGCTCGGAGCGTGAGGGCAATGAACCGTGCAGGAGGAGGTAGGCCACCTCCAAGAAAGATGCCTGCTCAGCGAGTTGCTCGATCGGATAACCGCGATAACGCAGTATTCCTGCATCGCCGTCGATGAAGCTGACCGCGCTCACATTTTCCGCGGTGTTGCCGAAGCCCCGGTCGACCGTGTAGAGCCCGGTTTCGGCGTGAAGGCGGGAGATGTCGATTCCGGTCTCCGATTCGGTTCCCCTTACTAACGGGAGGGACACTTCGAGGTCGCCATGCCTGAGCGAGACGTGCTCGGCCTCAGTCATGTTTTTCGCCGGCGGCTGCAATCACCTTCTGGGCTTCTTGATGAGGAACCTCGGCATAATGGTCAAACCGAATCTCGAAGGTTCCCCGTCCGCTGGTCATCGAACGTAGGTCGGCTGCATAGCGCTGAGTTTCGGCCATCGGCATCTCGGCTTCCACGACTCGGCTGCTTCCGTCGGAGTCCATCCCCAATACCCTTCCCCTCTTACTGTTGACGTCGCCCATGATGTCTCCCGTATGGTCATCGGGCACACGGATGATGAGGTGCATGATCGGCTCGAGAAGCACCGCCCGCAGGTTCGGTCCGGCGCTCTTCAAAGCCTGGATTCCGGCCATTCGAAACGAGAGTTCGTCGGAGTCGACCGAATGGAACTTGCCGTCATAGACCTCGGCAGCAAAATCGATCAGCGGGTATCCGGCGAGGATGCCTCGTTGGAGAGCCTCTTGAATCCCCTTGTTGACGGCGGGGATGAACTGGCGGGGGATCGATCCGCCTTTGACCGCGTCGATGAACTCGTATCCCGCCCCCCGAGGGCGAGGGCTGAACCTCACGTTGGCGACGCCGAACTGGCCCCGTCCACCGGTCTGTTTTTTGTGTTTGCCCTCGGCATCGGCGCTGGCCGTGATGGTTTCGCGGTAGGGGACTGACGGGAGGGAGGTGACGATGTCCACCCCGAACTTTCTATGGATCCTGGCGATCGTCACATCGAGATGGGTGTCGCCGAGCCCGGCCAGCACTGTTTCGCCGGTTTCGGGCCGTCGCTCCACCTTGAGCGTGGGATCTTCCTCCAGCATCCGCTGGAGGGCCGTCGACAGTTTCTCTTCGTCGTGCTGGCTTTTGGGAGATATGGCCAGCTCGGTAACGGGACGGGGAAAGGCGACCGGTTTGAGCTCGATTCCGAGGCCCGGGCTGCGGAGGGTGGCACCCGCATGGATACTCTCAACTTTGGCGACCGCCCCGATCTCGCCACAACCGATCTCTTTGGTGTCGATGTGGTCTTTCCCCATCAGGTAGAAGAGGTTGTGCATCCGGGCATGACCGCCGCTCGACGACTCGATGTCGGCGTCGGCTTTGATCGATCCGGAATAGACCCTGAAGACCGAGATGCGTCCAACGAAAGGATCGGAGATCGTTTTGAAGACATAGGCGAGCGCAGGTCCGGCCGAGCGAAGCGGAATTGGCTCGCCCTTGGCTAGCGATGGCAGCCGTCGCTCCAAGGGATTGGGGGCGAAGTCCACCATGAATTCGGCCATGGTGTCGATACCGATCCGCCGGGCGGCCGATCCAACCAGCACGGGGAAGATCTCCCCGGCCAGCATCCCTCGATGGATAGTGGCGACGATGGTCTCCGGGGCCGGCATCTCACCCTCGAAGTAGCGCTCCATCAATTGGTCATCGGTTTCAACCACCGATTCGATCAATGCCTCCCGGGTCGAGTCCACCAGGTCGCTGACCTCTTCTGGGTATTCGTCGCTAACTGCGCCCACCTTGGCATCGGCGCCATAAAGGAATGCCTTGCCAGACACCACCCGCACCATTCCCCGCAGACCTGCTTCGGAACCAATCGGTACCTGCACGGGGGCAATTCGCTTGCCAAATACCTCACGCAGCTGGGCCAGCACCCGTCCGAAGGACGATCTCTCCCGATCAAGCTTGGTGATCATTACCGCTCGGGGTATGCCTTCTTCCTCGGCTGCTCGCCACAAGATTTCGGTCTGTACCTCCACGCCGTCCACTCCCGACACGACGAATAGCGCGAGATCGACGGCTCGCAGGGCAGCGCGAGCGTCACCGGCGAAATCGAGATAGCCAGGGGTATCGATGAGGTTGAGGCGGTGTCCCATCCACTCGACCGGTGCCAGCGCCAACCCCAATGAGATCTTGCGTTCGTGCTCCTCGGGCTCAAAATCGAGAATCGTCGTACCGTGATCAACCGAGCCCTGGCGGGTGGTGGCGCCGGAAACGTACAAGAGGGCTTCAGCCAGCGAAGTCTTGCCGCTTCCTCCGTGGCCCACCAGGGCCACGTTGCGGATCTTCTCGGGGACCACAGCACCTCCAGGAGCAGGGCGGACGATCTTAGTGACGGGCGTTTTCGGTGGGATCGGTCGGCTACATTGCAAGGCGGTGATCGATCTCCGGGTACGGCCCCATTTGCAGTGGGTGCTTCAGCCGATTGGGCGAGCCCTGGCCGGC
The DNA here is from genome assembly GCA_052390035.1 of Actinomycetota bacterium. Taxonomy (GTDB): domain Bacteria; phylum Actinomycetota; class Acidimicrobiia; order Spongiisociales; family ZC4RG35; genus JBQTHI01. Next base: position 15,524 of record JBQTHI010000012.1, read on the forward strand.
GTTGGCGTGACACCGCAGTTCATGACCCTGCTCGGTTTGCTCGTAACGATTACCGGCGCAGTGATGATCGGAGCCGGCATCTTGATGGGAGGAGCGATCGTCGCCCTGGTCGGATCGGCCCTCGACGGGCTCGATGGCTCGGTGGCGAGGGCGGCCGGGACCGAATCGGCTCGTGGAGCGCTGCTCGACGCAGCCGCCGATCGCATCGGCGAGATCTCGGTGTTTGCCGGGTTGGCGGCGGCATTCGCCTCCCAGTCCCGCCTGCTGTTGCTAATTGTCTTCGCGCTGGGGGGCTCAATGCTCGTCCCCTATCTCCGAGCCAAAGCCGAGGCATCCGGGCTCGACGGCCGGGGAGGAATGATGGGACGAGCCGAGCGGGTGCTCTTTTTCACCCTCGGACTCATGCTTGGCCAGGTCGAACCAATGTTATGGATACTGACGGTGGCCACCTGGGCAACCGTGGCCTGGCGGTTTCTCCTCACCTATCGCCAACTCAGATGAGGCAAATCGCCTCGTATTGGCTGCTCCGCGCCCTGGCGGGGTTAGTGAGTCTGATCCCTTCACGGTTGGTCCGCTCCCTCGGCACGGCCGGAGGCAGCCTCTGGTATCTGTTCGGGGGCCGGCGCCGGGTGATGGCCCGCCGCCACATGCGCCGGGTGCTCGGACCCGGCGCCGAGGTTGATCGGGCCGCCCGCGAGGTTTTTCGTTCGTACGGCCGCTACTGGGCGGAGACCCTCTGGGTTCGTCCCCGGCGGGTGGCAGAGCTGGACGCCGGGTTGCAGATAACCGGGCTGGAACATCTCGAGAAAGCCGCGGTGGCCGGAACCGGCGTGGTGCTCGCGCTTCCCCATATGGGGAACTGGGAGCCGGCAGCGCTGGCCGGGCGGCGGGCAGGTATCGAAATCGTCGCGGTCGCCGAGCGCCTCCCCAACCGCCGTTTCACGGCCTGGTTCACAGAATTGCGCGCCCAATTCGGAATCACCATTGTCCTGGCCGGGAAAGGTGCGATGCGCCGGATTGAAGACCGAGTCCGGCGGGGCGCAGCGGTTGCCCTGTTGTGCGATCGGGATCTCTCCGGGCGGGGAGTTTCCGTCCAGTTCTTCGGGGAGGAAACCACCATTCCCATCGGTCCGGCGGCGCTGGCACTTCGCGCGTCCGTGCCGCTTCTTCTGGTGGGCTGTTATTTCACTCCGAGTGGCCATCGCTTGGTTATCGAGGAGATCGAGCTTTCGCACGACCCGAATGTCGCCCAGGTGACCCAGCAGATCGCCCTTGGCCTCGAGAAGGTCATTTCGGTAGCGCCCGAGCAATGGCATCTGCTTCAGCCCAATTGGCCCTCGGATCGCGCCGTTGCGGAGTTCGGGGGTAGCTCCGGATGAGGGGCCGATGAGAGTCGGTCTGGTCAGCCCCTACGACCTAAGGCGTGTCGGGGGAGTGCAGAATCAAGTGCTCGAGTTGCGCCGCCTGCTAACCGCCGCCGGAACCGAGGTCCGTTTGATCGGACCGGGAGCCGAAGATTTAGGTGGGGTCGGAGTGGGCAAAGTGCGAACCGTTACAGCCAACCGGTCGGTGGTCCCTCTGGTCGTTGAGCCCGGCGCATGGGGGAGGGTCAGGAAGTCGCTGGAGGAAGTCGATCTTGTCCACGTTCATGAGCCGCTGATGCCGCTGGTAGGGCTGGCGGCGCTCTCGGCAGCGCCGGCCACAGTGGCCACCTTCCATGCCCAACCTCCTCGGTGGGTGGAGCTTTTCTACCGAACCTTGCCCCGCCGTCTCATGCGTGGTGTCGGGCTGACCGCGGTCAGTCCATTGGCCGCAGGCGCCGCCTCTCGCTTCGGGCCGATCACGCTCATCCCCAACGGCATCGACACCTCGTTCTTCAGGACAGGGGTGCAACGCCATCCGGGGCGGGTGGTGTTTGTAGGCCGCGACGAGCCTCGCAAAGGGCGGGCGATCCTTCTTGCCGCTTGGAAGCTCCAACGGGGTCGGGATCCCGATGCCGAGTTGGTTGTCATCGGGCCCGAGGGCCCGGCCGCAAGAGGAGTCACTTACGCCGGGGCGGTGACCGATGAGGAGAAGAGCCGATTGCTCCAGAGCGCATCGATCTTGGTGGCGCCGAACCTGGGCGGTGAGAGCTTCGGATTGGTCGTGCTGGAGGCGATGGCGTCGGGGTGCGCAGTAATCGCCTCGGATCTGGCGGCCTTTCGCTGGGTCACGGCCGGCACCGCGTTGCTGTGCCCACCGGGACGGCCCGATGTCCTGGCAGCCCTCCTGGCCGATCTGCTGAGGAACCCGGCAGAGATTGCCCAGATAGGCCGCCGGGGCAGGGCGCGCGCCGTCACCTTCGACTGGGCAGCTGTGATCCCGCAGTATGTGGCGGCCTACCGGAGGGTAAGTGGCATGTCGGCGCCCCGGTAGCATTAAACCTTGGACAAGGAGCAGCATGTGGAGATAGGCACAAGTCGGGTCAAACGCGGCCTGGCGGAGATGCTCAAAGGCGGCGTGATCATGGATGTGGTCACCGCCGAGCAGGCCAAAATCGCCGAAGATGCGGGGGCAGTGGCGGTCATGGCTCTCGAGCGAGTTCCGGCCGATATCCGCCGGTCGGGTGGGGTGGCGAGGATGGCCGATCCCCAGAAGATCGAAGAGATCCAGGCGGCGGTGAGCATCCCGGTCATGGCCAAATGCCGGATCGGGCATTTCCTCGAGGCCCGCGTCCTGGAAGCGCTCAACGTCGACTACATCGATGAGTCGGAGGTGTTGACCCCCGCAGACAACGAGAATCATGTCGACAAGTGGTCATTCACCACTCCCTTCGTCTGCGGCGCTCGCAATCTCGGTGAGGCCCTGAGGAGGATCGGAGAGGGCGCCGCCATGATTCGCACCAAAGGGGAGGCCGGTACCGGCAATATCGTCGAGGCGGTAACCCACATGCGCAGCCTTACGAATGAGATCCGCCGGCTCACCCAGCTTGGCCCCGAGCAGCTCATGGCTGCCGCCCGCGACCTCGCCGCGCCCTATGACCTCGTCGAGGAAGTGCGCTCGTCGGGCAGGCTGCCCGTAGTCAATTTCGCCGCCGGCGGCATCGCCACTCCGGCCGATGCCGCTCTCATGATGGCGCTCGGGTGTGATGGGGTCTTCGTCGGCTCTGGGATCTTCAAGAGTTCGGATCCGGCCGGCTATGCCAAGGCGATCGTGGAGGCGACCACGTTCTTCTCCGAGCCGGACGTCGTCGCCAAGGTGTCGCGTGGCTTGGGCGGGGCGATGCCGGGGATTGAGATCGACAAGATCCCGGCGGGTGAGAAGCTGGCGGAGCGAGGCTGGTGAAGCGATGCCGGTGGTCGGGGTGCTCGCCCTCCAGGGCGACTTTCGGGAGCATCTTGCCAGTCTGACCGATTGTGGCGTCGAGGGGCTTGCGGTCCGCACCCCGGCGCAGGTCGACGACGTTGACGCCCTGATCATTCCCGGCGGGGAATCGACCACTATCGGCACACTGGCGGAGAGGTTTGGTCTGGTCAAGCCGTTACAGGCCAGGATCGAAGCGGGTATGCCCGTGTTCGGGACCTGCGCAGGCATGATCCTTCTAAGCGCAGGGGTGACCGAAGGTGATCAGGTATTGCTGGGTGCCCTCGACGTGGTGGTCGAGCGGAATGCCTTCGGCCGGCAGAATGAATCGTTCGAAGCCGATCTCGAAATCACCGGGTTGGACCGGCCATTCCCCGGCGTCTTCATTCGGGCGCCATGGGTGGCGAAGGTGGGAGCTCCGGTCGAGGTCCTCGCTACGATCGCACAACATCCAGTGATGGTTCGCCAGGGTGTGATTCTGGCGACCTCGTTTCACCCTGAGCTGACCGGCGACCGGAGAATCCACCAGATGCTGGTGAATCAGCTCTAGCTGGCAGAGGCCAATGATGTCCGGACATTCGAAGTGGGCGACGATCAAGCGGAAGAAGGCCGCCAACGATTCGCGCCGCGGAAAGCTCTTCGCCAAACTGATCAGAGCCGTCGAGGTGGCGGCGCGGGCTGGCGGAGGCGACATTGCCGGCAACGCCACTCTGGCTGCTGCGGTCGCCAAGGCTCGATCAAACGCGGTGCCGATGGACAACATCGAGCGAGCAATCCATCGGGCGGTGGGCGGGGGTGACACCGCCTCCTACGACGAGATCTGGTACGAAGGTTATGCGGCCGGGGGGGTGGCGTTGATGGTCCAGGTCCTGACCGACAATCGGAATCGGGCGGCGTCGGAGGTCCGTGCCACTTTCACGCGCAATCACGGCAACCTGGGAGAGCCGGGATCGGTGGCCTACCTGTTCGACAGAAAGGGATACATCGAGGTGGCGGCGAGCGAAGATGAGGCTCTGATCGCCGCCCTGGATGCCGGGGCTGAAGATGTCCGTCCCGGTGTGGACGGAGTCGAAGTCATCACCCGACCTACTCAGTTGGTCGCCGTCCAGAGGTCCCTGGAAGCCGCAGGTCTCAAGATCTTGGCCGCCGAGTTGACCCACGAACCACGCACCTCCGTGGAGGTTGATGCGACCAATGCCGGCAAAGTGTTGCGGCTGATCGACGCTCTGGAGGATCTGGACGACGTTCAGGCCGTGTACGGCAATTATGAAATCTCCGACCGGTTGATGGTTGAGCTGGCGGGTGACTGAGCCGGCTATTGCTGAGCCGGCTGGGGGGTGAAAGCCAGGGGCTTTCCTTCAACGCGGGTAACCTGGCCCGTACAAATGTTCGTTCTTGGAATAGATCCTGGCCTCACTACCACCGGATACGGTCTGGTGCGTCGCGGCCGCGATTTAGAAGCACTAGGGGCGGGAGTGATCAGGACCGATCCCTCCGCCAGCCTTCCCGTCCGGCTTCTCGAACTGCACAGCCAGCTTGCGGCTCTCATCGCCCAACAACGACCGACGGTCATGGCCATCGAGCAGACTTTCACCAATCGGAACCGGCAAACCGCCATAGCCGTGGGCAGGGCCGCCGGGGTGGCGATCCTGGCGGCCGCCCAGGCGGCACTTCCGGTCTACGAGTACGTGCCAACTTTGGTGAAGTCGTCGGTGACCGGCGATGGAGGTGCCGGGAAACAGGCGGTGCAAAAGATGGTTGCGCGGCATCTTGGCCTGGCGGCGCCGCCTCAACCCGCCGACGCGGCCGATGCCCTGGCGGTGGCCTTGTGCCATTTGCAGGCACTTCGCATCGAAGGGAAAGTCGGGGGATGATCGGAAGGCTGCGCGGAACCCTGGTTGCCCGTTCGCCCGCAGGTGTCACCGTTGACGTCATCGGCGTCGGGTACGAAGTGCAGGTGAGTCCCCGTACCCAGGCCACTCTGCCCGGCGTTGGTGATGAGGTGGTGATCCACACTCACCTTCACGGTCGGGAGGATGGATTGACGCTTTATGGATTCGGATCGGAAGTCGAGCGAAATCTCTTTCGAGTGCTGATCACCGCCACCGGGGTGGGTCCCAAGCTGGGCTTGGCCATCCTCGGCTCGCTCTCGGTCGTCGAGATCAGGCGAGCCATCGCCTCGGAGGACGCCGATGTCCTAACGGTGGCGCCGGGGGTCGGGAAACGATTGGCCCAGAAGATCGTGCTCGAACTAAAACCCAAGCTCGAAGACGACGAGGCCGATGTCCTTGAGTCATCCGGAGCCGGCGGACAGCTGCGCCAGGCCTTGGAGAGCCTTGGCTACAACGCCTCCGAGATCCGACAAGCGGTGGCCGATATCGACGGCTTGGCACCAGTTTCCGACCAGCTTCGGGCGGCTCTGCAAGTGTTGGGCAAACGGTGATCGGGGTGCGGGAAGACTCGATCCTCAGTGCTGCCCTGAACGAAGACGATCTCACCTTGCGCCCTCGCCGGCTCGACGAGTTTGTAGGTCAGGGAAAAGTCAAAGAGCGGCTGCGCATATCGATCGAAGCCGCCCGCACCCAGGGCCGGCCCCTCGACCATGTGCTGCTTTCGGGGCCACCGGGGCTCGGGAAGACGACTCTGGCAGGCATCGTCGCCACCGAGATGAGGGTTGACCTGAGGATCACCTCCGGTCCGGCGTTGGAACGACCCGGAGATCTGGCCGCCATCCTTTCCAATCTTGACCAGGGGGCGGTCTTCTTCATCGACGAGATCCATCGCTTGCCGCGATCCGTGGAAGAGGTGCTGTACCCGGCGATGGAAGACTTCCAGCTGGACATAGTGCTCGGCAAAGGGCCGGCGGCTCAATCGATACGGCTCGATCTACCCCACTTCACCTTGGTCGGAGCCACCACCCGAAAAGGCAAAGTGACCGCCCCTCTCCGGGACCGCTTCGGGATCGACGATCGCCTCGACTACTACGAGGCTGCAGAACTCGCAGTCATAATTCGCCGGTCTGCTCGGATCCTCGAAGTGAAGGTCGAAGACGATGCTGCCGCCCTCATTGCCGCCCGCAGCCGGGGCACACCCCGGATCGCCAATCGGCTCCTCGCCCGGGTGAGGGACTTTGCCGTAGCAAGGGCCGATGGGCTGGTCGACATCAGCACCGCCGAGGAAGGTCTCCACACCTATGAGATCGACCACCTCGGCCTCGACAAGGTCGATCGAGCGATCCTGGAGGCGGTCATCTACAAGTTCGGCGGTGGTCCGGTTGGGCTGTCGACGCTTGCTATTGCCGTCGGGGAAGAAACCGAGACCGTCGAGGATGCCTACGAACCTTTCCTCCTTCAGATTGGCCTGTTGCAACGCACCCCGCGAGGGCGGATGGCCACCGAACAGGCCTATCGCCACCTTGGAGTGGCACCTCCCGAATCGGGCCAGCCCCGTCTCCTTTGACGCCTACCTAAGGTTCGGTAGGGGTGAAGGCCCCCACAATCGAGCGAAGTTCGACCGCAGTGTTTACCTCCGAGTTTGATTTCTCGCTGCCTGAGGGGCGAATCGGACAACAACCGGTCGAGCCGCGCCATGCATCGGCCTTGCTCGACACCCGCGACCTGACCGACCACCGATTCCTTGACCTGCCCGGATTGCTCAAGACCGGAGATCTCGTGGTGGTTAATGGGACCCGGGTCCGAGCGGCGAGATTGCTCGGTTCCAACGCCCGCGGCACCAGCGTCGAAGCGCTGCTCTTGCGGCGCCGAGACACCGACTGGGAGGCGTTGGTGCGGCCCGCCCGTCGCCTTCGAACCGGTGACGAGCTGTCGTTTGGCCCGATCGGGGGCGTTGTGGTCGAACCACCCCGGAATGGGGTGGCCATTCTGCGGCTGAAATCGACCGAAGGTCTCGAGGCGGCTCTCGAGAGGTGGGGAAAGGTGCCGCTCCCTCCGTACATCCGCACCGAGCTGGCCGATCCCACTCGCTACCAAACCATGTTCGCCACCGAGGTCGGGTCGGCTGCCGCACCGACCGCCGCCCTCCATTTCACCGAGGCTGTGGCCGGAGGATTGGCAGCCCGGGGCATAGAACTCGCCAGTGTCTTGCTTCACATTGGCCTCGATACCTTTCGTCCGATCGTCACCGAAGAGATAGCCGACCATCAGATCCACACCGAGGAGTACAACGTTCCCGCCTCCACCGTCAGGGCGGTCGATCGCTGCCGGCAACGCCGCGGCCGAATCGTGGCCGTGGGGACGACGGTGGTCAGGGCTCTCGAAACTGCTGGGGCCGATGGTGGGATGCGACCAGGCTCCGGCATCACCGGTCTCTACATCACCCCAGGATTCGAGTTCAACGTCGTCGATTTGCTGGTCACCAACTTTCACCTTCCCCGCACCTCTCTCCTGGTCCTTCTGGCCGGGTTCATGGGGGACGGTTGGCGTCTGGCCTACCAGACCGCCCTCGATCGCGGCTATCGGTTCGGATCCTTTGGCGATTCCATGCTGGCCGACGGGAGTCGTCGCTGAACCCCGGTGAGTGGCGTTTGCAGGTTGCAGACGGTGCCGCCCGGGCCGGCGTCCTCTCCACGTCCCATGGGGAGGTCGCCACACCCGGATACATGCCGGTCGGCACCAGGGCGGCGGTGCGCGGCGTCGACGTCGATGACCTCGAGATGGTGGGTGCAAAGATCGTGCTGGCCAACGCCTACCACCTCATGCTCCGGCCGGGAACCGATATCGTCGAACGACTAGGTGGTATTCACAACTTCTGGGGCTGGGAGGGTCCGATCCTCACGGACTCCGGGGGATACCAGATATTCTCGCTGAAGCCCGAAATCGACGACGAGGCTGCCCGCTTTCGATCGGTGTACGACGGGTCGGTTCACAGCCTCAGTCCCGAACAGGCCGTGACCATCCAGGAAAGGCTGGGGCCCGACATCGCCATGGCCCTTGACGTCTGCATCGGGCTACCCGCCCCCCGCCAGGCTGTGGCTAGCGCCATGGAGCGCACCCTGCAATGGGCCGAGCGGTCGCTCCGGAGCCATCGCCGGTCCGATCAGGCCCTGTTCGGCATCATCCAAGGAGGGGTCGATCCAGACCTCAGAGCGGAAAGCGCCGCCCGCACCGCCCGGCTGGGATTTGTTGGATTCGGGATCGGCGGGCTATCGGTGGGGGAGACCTCGGAGGAACGGATCACATCCCTCGAGGCTGTAATGGGCGAGCTTCCAGCGGGCAAGGTTCGATACGTGATGGGTCTCGGCGACCCGGCCGGGGTATTGGATGCAGTGGGGCGAGGTGCCGACCTCTTCGATTGCGTCTGGCCAACCCGTCTTGCTCGTCACGGGCGGGTGCTCACCGCGGTTGGTGACTTCAATCTCCGACGGGCCGAATTCCAAGACGATGAACGTCCTCTCGAACCAGGCTGCATGTGCGGTGCCTGCCGGCGGCATCAGCGTGGCTACCTGCGCCATCTCTTGGTGACCAACGAGCTGTCTGCCTTCCGCATCATCTCGGTTCACAACCTCACCTACACGCTTGGTCTCCTCGCCGAGGCTCGCAAGGCAATCGAAAACGGCCGGTTTCGCCAGTTCGTCGACGAAACTCTCACCCAACGGGCTTTGTCTGAGTGGAGGAAGGACCGCTAACGTCCTCGATCTCGTAGGCTGACTTTTCGTGAACCCCACTCTGCTCCTTTCAACTAGCGCGCCCCCGACCAACAACCCGCTGTCATCGTTCTTGTTTCTCGGGCTGATGCTCGGCGTCTTCTACTTCCTACTGATTCGTCCGCAGCGTCGCCGAGCGCGGGCACAACAGCAATTGGTGTCGGAGTTGCAATTGGGGGATCGCGTCCAATCAATCGGCGGTATCCAGGGGATCATCAAGGCGCTCGACGAAGACTCCGTGTTGATCGAGGTGGAGCAGGGAAGGATCCGGCTGGCCCGCCGGGCCATCGCCAGCAAAATCGAACCCAAGGCCTAGGCAGTGCGCCGCCGTTTGATCGGGCTTCTGATGGTGCTGGCCGTGGCCTGGGGTGGGGTCGGCGCCCTCCTGGCGCAAGGAGTCCTACCCAAGCTCGGTTTGGATCTGCAGGGCGGAACGTCGGTGGTGCTGACTGCACCCGCCGATACCCCGGAAGATGTCCTTGCCCAGGCGGTTGAGATCATGCGCCGGCGAATTGAGGACGTGGGAGGTGTCCAAGAGCCGGAGATCGCGGTTTCCGGCGCCAACACCGTGCTTGTCCAGTTGCCGGGTGTCGAGGACGAACAACGAGCCCTTGATGCCATCGGTCAGACCGGCCGGCTCTCCTTTCGCCCGGTGCTGGATGCCACTCCCGGGGACCTAGGCCCCCTGGTGACCACCACCACGACCACCGTTCCGGCGGAGTCGACCACCACCGGTGTTAGCACCACCGAGCCATCTACTACGGGACCAACCACCACAGGTCCAACCTCCACAGGTCCAACCACCACCGGTGCGGCGGATCCGACGACCGCCACCACCCTCCCTTCCAACATCGACCCGGTAAGTGGGCTAACCATCTCCGACGACCCCAGCCAAAGCGCCTACCTACCGTCGACCGTTCAGAGCGTCATCGGAGAGATACCGGCGGTGCTCTATGTCGGGCCCGCCGAGTTGGTGGGAACCGACGTCGCCGACGCGTTGCCGGGTTTCAACCCGTCCAGCGCCCAATGGGTGATCAACCTCGATCTGACCTCGACGGGCGCCGACAAGTTCGCCACCATGACAGCCAACGCCGCTTCCTTCTCGCAGGGAAGCCCCCAAAGGCAAATCGCCATCGTTCTCGATGGCGAAGTGATCGCGGCGCCAGCGGTGGCGGCAGATGTTGGCCCTGAGGGGATCGTTGGTGGTCAAGCGCTGATCACGTTCGGTGCCACCGCCGATGACGAGCAGAAGGCGAAGGACACGGCCGCCATTCTTCGCTACGGGTCTTTACCGGTCGCCTTCGAACGATCGCAGGTGCAGAAGGTTTCAGCCACGCTGGGCTCGGATTCAATGCGCGCCGGTCTAATCGCGGGCTACATCGGATTGGCCCTGGTCACACTGCTGCTCTTCGCCTACTACCGAGCGATGGGGTTGGTGGCGATCATCGGCATCACAGTGTTTGGCGCCTTGGTCATCTCATTGTTCGCCCTTCTTGGCCGGATCCAGGGGTTGACCCTCACCCTGGCTGGTGTGACGGGAGTGATCATCTCGCTTGGTATCGCCTCCGACTCCTACATCGTCTATTTCGAACGAATCAAAGAAGAGTTGCGGGCGGGGCGGGCGGTGCGGTCGGCGGTCGATGAAGGGTGGAAGCACGCCTTTCGCACGATCCTGACCGCGGACACGGTGTCCATGCTTGGCGCCGGCCTCCTTTGGTTCTTGTCGGTTGGTCCGGTGAAAGGGTTCGCTCTCTCGCTCGGTCTCGCCACCCTGCTCGACATCTTCATAGCCCGGACCTTCACCCGCCGCGCCATCTATCTCCTGGCCCGGACCCCGCTCGCCGACCGTGGCTGGCTTTCGATCAAGAGCACGGCTCGATGAGCTGGCTCAGAAAGCTCTCCCGCGGGGAGACGAACATCGACTTCGTCGGGAAAAGGACGCGGTGGTGGCGAATCTCCCTGGCGGCGGTGTCGGTCTCTTTGTTGTCGCTCGTGATCCGTGATCTCAATCTCGGTGTCGAATTTCGAGGTGGTCTCAACATCAATGCCGCCAACTCGGCGGCGGCCACCGTCGAAGACCTGCGCGAGGCGGCGCGCTCGGTAGGGGTCGATGAGAGCATTGTCCAGCTCGTCAACGATGGCGCCTCGGTACGGGTGCAGACACCTTCCTTGGCCAGGGAACAGGAGTCGGCGCTGATCGACCGGGTGGCCGAAGTCACCGGGACCGATAGAGCGGAAATCTCAATCGATGCGGTTGGCCCCACCTTCGGAGCCCTGATTCTTCGCCAGTCGCTGCTGGCACTCTTGGTGTTTCTGGTTGCGGTTACTGCCTACATGACCTGGCGTTTGGAGTGGAAGATGGCCATGGCCGGCATGGCCGCTCTGTTTCACGATCTGATCATCACGGTGGGGGTGTATTCGATCACCGGCTTCGAGGTCACCCCGGCCACCGTCATCGCCGTACTCACAATCCTCGGCTATTCGCTGTACGACACCGTGGTTGTGTTCGACAAGGTGTCAGAACTCGCCCACGAACAGAACACCCGGATGACCTATGCCGGGATCGTCAACAGGGCGATGAACATGGTGCTCGGTCGTTCGCTCAACACATCGCTGACATCACTGCTTCCGGTGGGGTCAGTCCTGGTGGTCGGCTCGTTCCTCCTCGGAGCCTCGACGCTCAACGACTTCGCTCTCGCCCTCTTCGTTGGCCTCGCGGCGAGCACTTACTCTTCGATCTTCGTTGCCGCCCCGCTGCTGGCAGCCTGGAAGGAGCGAGACGAGGAGTGGGGATCACGCCAACGAAGGGCCGAGGATCGGGCGACCGCCCGCTCCGATGTCGACTCTGACCGGTCGCCGACTGCGGCGGCGGATGGGCGGCAGGGCCAAACCTGGCCGGGGGGCCGGCCGCGTCCCCCGAAGGGTAAACGCTGAGGCTTTAGAATCTCTTGGTGGATCTCTCAGCCCTGATAAGGGACATTCCGGATTTTCCCGAGCCGGGGGTGGTCTTCAAGGACATCACCCCGGTCCTCGCCGGCGCCGACGCTTTCTCTGAGTTGATCCTCGCCCTCGCAGGTCCGCATCGCCAGTCGGGTATCGACAAGGTAGCCGGGATCGAGGCGCGGGGTTTCACTTTGGCCGCACCGGTGGCCAAGGAGTTAGGCGCCGGCTTCATCCCGCTGCGCAAGCCTGGGAAGCTTCCCTGGGAGACGGTCAGTCAGACTTATGCGCTCGAATACGGCACCGACGCCCTCGAGATGCACGTCGATTCGGTCAGTCCAGGCGATCGGGTGCTCATCGTTGATGACGTGATAGCAACCGGAGGAACCGCCGCCGCCGCAGTCAACCTGGTGCGGCGGGTCGGTGCTGAGGTTGCCGGCGTGGTGGTGTTCATCGAACTGGCCTTCCTCAACGGAAGATCGTCTCTCGACCAGGTGCCATTTCATGCACTCGTCAGATACGACTGAAGAGCGGCTCGACGCCATCCTCGCCGCCCACCGGCGCCACTTCCCGGATGGTGACGTTGGCTTGATCGGGCGGGCGTATGAAACCGCCGAGAGAGCCCACCGTGGTCACCTGCGCAAGTCGGGTGACCCCTTCATCACCCATCCGGTGGCCGTGACCGAAATCCTCGCCGAGTACGGGCTCAACTCCGCCGCTCTGGCCGCTTCGCTCCTCCACGACACCGTCGAAGACACCGATCTGACCCCTCACCAGATCGAACAAAGCTTTGGCGCCGAGGTTGCCCGCCTGATCGACGGCGTTACCAAGCTCGATCGCATCCGGTACTCATCGCCCCAAGAGGCGCAGGCGGCGACGATTCGCAAGATGGTGGTGGCGATGGCTCAAGACGTTCGGGTCTTGGTGATCAAGCTCGCCGATCGGCTCCACAACATCAGGACGGTGGCCGCATTGCGGGAAGAGAAGCGCCAGCGCGTCGCCCGGGAGACCATCGACGTCTACGTTCCTCTTGCCCACCGGCTTGGCATGCAGGAGATCAAGCACGAACTCGAAGATCGTTGCTTTGCCATCCTCGAGCCCGGGATCTACGCAGAAATCCAGGAGATGCTCGACGAACGCGCCCCGGAGCGGGAGGTGTTTATCGAAAAGGTCATAGCCGATGTGGCCGCCACCCTGGCCGACGCCGGGATCGAAGCCACCATCACCGGCCGACCCAAACACAACTATTCGATCTACCGGAAGATGGTGGAGAGCCAGCGGCCGTTCGAAGAGATCTTCGATCTGATCGGCATCCGGATCATCACCGCCGACTCTCGCAGCTGCTACGCGGCACTCGGCTTGGTCCACTCCAAATGGATGCCGATCTCGGGTCGGTTCAAAGACTTCGTTGCCATGCCCAAGATAAATCTCTATCAGAGCCTTCATACGACCGTCATCGGCCCCGATGGAAAGCCCCTCGAGGTTCAGATCCGCACCGAAGAGATGCACCGCCTGGCTGAATCCGGAATCGCCGCTCATTGGCGTTACAAGGAGGGGAAGTCAGCAAGCGATGCCCCCTGGGTGGGTGACATTCGCACTTTGCTCGAGACCGAAGATCCAGAGGAGTTCCTGACCAACCTCAAGCTCGACTTCTACCAGGATGAGGTGTTTGTTCTCACCCCGGCCGGAGACGTCAAGACCCTTCCACGAGGTTCGACTGCCGTCGACTTTGCCTATGCCGTGCACACTGAGGTGGGAAGTCGCTGTGTGGGAGCGCGGATCAATGGGCGTTTGCTTCCTCTATCGACACGGCTCGAATCGGGCGACATCGTCGAAGTACTGCTTTCTAAGGCGGTTGATGCCGGGCCCAGCCGCGATTGGCTCAACTTCGTCCGCACCTCGCGAGCCAAGTCGAAGATCAAGAGTTACTTCCTGAAAGAGCGGAGGGAGCAGGCCCTGGCCGAGGGTCGCGAGCTGCTGGCTGCCGGGCTGCGCAAGGAGAGTCTCGGGCTGGGTGCCGTCGAGCGGGACAGCTACCTCACCGAAATCGCCATCGATCTCGGCAAACCCGATCTCGACGGGTTGTTGGTGGCGGTGGGGGAGGGTGCCGTGTCAGCCGCCACTGTCATCCAGCGGCTGGTGCGGTTGGTCCGCCCCGAGGAGGTAGACGACGAGGATTTGCTGGCACCACCGCGACCCCGGCGGCGAGCCCGCATTCCGGGCCCCGGGATCATCGTGGAGGGGATGGACGACATGCTGGTACGGATCGCCCGCTGCTGTGCCCCGGTTCCGGGTGACCCTATCGTTGGTTTTGTCACGATCGGGAGGGGGGTGTCAGTCCATCGCGCCGATTGCACCAACACCCTTGCTCTCACCGAGAAAAGGGAGCGGATGGTGGAGGTGGCGTGGCCGGCCGACCGGGTTGGGGTATTCACCGTGTGGGTCCAGGTGGAAGCCCTCGATCGGACGCGACTTTTGCGGGACGTCACCGCTGCCATCTCAGATCTCGGCGGCAATATCACCGCATCGTCGTCGGTCACCGGCCGCGACCGGGTGGCGGTACTGAGGTATGAGGTGGAGCTGTCCGATCCGGGGTCGTTGCCGCGCTTGCTGGCCGACCTGAAGGCCGTTGACGGCGTGTTTGCCGCCTACCGGTTGGTCACCGAGCCGGCAACCGAGTAGTAAGACTGCTTTCTCACCGAAGCCATCGCTCAGGGTTAACCGATGTTGACCATCCAGGGGACGCCGAACTTGTCGACGCATTGTCCAAACTCGTCGCCCCACATCTGCTTGTCGAGAGGGATCATGACTGTCCCACCCTTCGAGAGCTTTTCCCAATAGCCGTGTAGTTCCTCGGCGTCATTGCCGCTGAGACTGACGGCGAAGTTGTCGCCGGGGTTGTAATCCGTGCCTGGCGGAACGTCGGCGCCCATAATCGTGAATCCATTTGGCGAGTCGAGCCGGCCGTGCATGATCTGGTTCGCTTCTGGAGCATCCGGTTCGCCGTATTCCCCGTAGGTGTTCATGATGAGCTCGCCTCCAAAGACGTCTCGGTAGAACTCCATTGCCTCACGGGCATTGTTCGAGAAGCTGAGATACGGGTTGAGTAGGGATGCCATCAAATCCTCCTCTGGTACGGAACGGGGCTCGTCCGAGCGTACTCTTTTGGGCGGGACGGCGAGTTCAATGGGCAGGGCGAACCATCGCCCAATTGTCCCACCGACCCTTCATGATTCATCTCATGTTGGACGGTGTTTCGGGATCGGTGGACAGCTTGGAGCGGGTGGCCTTGGAGGTGTGGACAGCCTCACCGCCAGCGGGGTGGAAGGGGGGCCGATCCTATGATCCGAAGTCACCACCGTGTTTGTCGCCAGCGTGCCGATCTGGTTGGCCCAGACCAACTGCTATGTGTTAGCTCCGTCCGAGGAGGGCCCGGCTGTCGTGATTGACGCTCCCCCCGGCGGGGCCGAAATCGCTGACCTGCTTCGTAGCCACCAGCTTCATCCGGTGGCATTGCTGCTCACCCATGGCCACGTCGACCACATGGGTGGTTCGGGCTGGCTGCAAAAAGCGGCCGGGGTCACGGTGTACGTTCACCCCGACGACGACTTCCTCACTCTCGACCCTGCCAGGCAGCTTCGGTCACTATTCGGGATGGTTCCTGACGGTGATTGGGAGCCCCCCCAAACCCGGGTCGATCTCAAGGACGGAGAGATCCTCGAGTTGGCGGGCGTCGAGTTCGAAGTGCGCCACACTCCCGGTCACACCCCGGGCCATTGCTGCTTCTACTTGAAAGACGAAGGTGTCGTGTTGTCGGGCGACCAGCTCTTTGCCCGATCGGTGGGTCGGACCGACCTCCCGGGCGGGGACTGGGGCCAGCTCCTCGAATCGATGAGGGAGAAGATTCTCACGCTCCCCGACGAGACACGAGTCCTCCCGGGGCACGGCCCCGAGACGACCATCGGAAGCGAGCGTCGCCATAATCCGTTTTTGGTCGGGCTGTAGCGCCTCTCTGCAAGCCTCATCCGGCTCGTTACTCTCGTGGCGCCTTTGATGCCGCTAGTGCAACCTCGAACAATGCCGGGTGTCCTGGAGCTGCTACCGCGCGATCAGGTCGCCTTTCAGCGGATGCTCGACCTGATCCGGGCGGGCTTTGAGCGGTTCGGATTCCTTCCGATCGAGACACCCACCATGGAGCTGGCTGAGGTACTGCTCACCAAAGCCGGGGGAGAGGCCGAACGCCAGATCTACCTGGCTCAATCGAGCGGCGCCTCGGAGCGCCGGCACGAACCCGATCTTGCTTTGCGCTTCGATCTGACCGTGCCGTTCGCTAGATACGTGGCCCAGCACCAGGCCCACCTCACATTTCCCTTCCGCCGTTACCAAATACAGACGGTATTTCGGGGCGAGCGGCCCCAACAAGGCCGCTTCCGCGAGTTCTACCAATGCGACATCGATGTAATCGGGCGAGAGACGCTCAGCCTCCGCCACGACGCCGAAATGCCGGCGGTTATCAGCACCGTCTTCTCGAGCCTCGGCTTCGGTGATTTTGTCATCAGGTTGAACAACCGTCGCCTGTTGCGCGGGCTGCTCGAGCAGCTCGGAGTAGCCGACGAGCAGTCCCGAGTGTTGCGCGAGTTGGACAAGCTCGACCGGCGCGATCGCGATGAGGTGGAAGCCTCCCTGATCGAGGCCGGCATGACGGGAACCGACGCCGGCACGCTGCTCGACATTGTCGGCCGGGGAGTGGTGCGAGGTGCCGCCGCCCTCATCCACCTCGAGTCGATCAGCGTCGCCAACCCGTTGCTGCGCCAAGGGATAGCGGAGCTAACCGAGGTGGTAAGCCTGTTGGCCGACCTGGGGGTTCCCGACCAACGCTACGGAGTTGATCTCTCCATCGCCCGGGGTCTCGACTACTACACCGGAACCGTCTACGAAACGACTTTGACCAGCCACCCGGGGCTCGGAAGCATCTGCTCAGGAGGCAGGTACGACGACCTTGCCGGGCTCTACACCAAAACCCGTCTACCCGGGGTGGGTATCTCGATCGGCCTTACGCGGGTGTTCTGGCAGCTGCGCGAGGCAGGTCTACTGCACGAAGAGGCCAGCCCGGTCACCGCCATGGTGGCCCTGATCGACGAGGCCGGGTTGACCCCTGCTCTACGCATGGCCACCGATCTGCGGGAGGGTGGCATAAACACCGAGACGGTCATGGAGCCGGCGAGGCTCGTGCATCAGCTCAAACATGCCGACCGGGCCGGTATCAGGCTTCTGGTGGTGGCAGGCCCCGACGAGCGCGCCAGTGGGATGGTTCTGATCCGGGATCTCCGGACCAGCGACCAACAGCGGGTACCCGCCGCCGGTCTGGTCGCCGCTGTCAAGGGCAAGCTGTCGGGGGATCAGCGGCGATGATCATTCGCACCCACCTAGCCGCCGAAACCACCGCCGAGGTGGGCAAGGCGGTCACGCTGGCAGGCTGGGTAGCCAAACGTCGCGATCACGGGGGGGTGGCATTCCTCGATTTGCGCGACTCGTCCGGACTAGTTCAAGTCGTCGCCGACCCGGCGGTTCTGGCAGTCGTCGAAGAACTGCGGATGGAATATTGCGTCAGGGTCACCGGGGAGGTCAGACCTCGACCACCCGGCACCATCAATGAAGACCTGATGACCGGAGCGGTGGAGGTAGCGGCCTCGGGCATCGAGGTCATAAGCACGGCCGACCCACTGCCGTTCATGCTTGATGACCGGACCGAAGTCGACGAGCTCACCCGCCTCGAGTTCCGATACTTGGATCTTCGCCGTCCCCGGATGGCTGCCAATTTGCGGGCTCGGTCACGGGCCGTGACAGCGATCCGCCGCGCCCTTGACCGGCTGGGCTTCCTCGAGGTGGAGACACCCACCCTGATCAGGTCGACCCCGGAAGGGGCCCGCGATGTCCTCGTCCCCAGCCGCCTCCGACCGGGAAACTTCTACGCGCTTCCCCAGTCACCCCAGCTGTTCAAGCAGCTTCTGATGATCTCCGGGTTGGAACGGTACTTCCAGATCGCCCGCTGCTATCGGGACGAAGACTTCCGGTCCGACCGCCAGCTCGAGTTCACCCAACTCGACTTGGAAGGGGCCTTTTGGGATGAGGCCGGCGTCCAGGCCTCGATCGAAGAGGCCATCGCCGCGGTCGTCACCGAGCTAAGGGATGAACCACCCGAGGTGCCCTTTACCAAGATCACCTGGCAGGAGTCGATGGAGCGGTTCGGCGTCGACAAGCCCGATCTGCGCTTCGGGATGGAGATCACCGACCTCTCCGCCGTCTTCGCCGACACCGGCTTTAAGGGGTTCGCCGCCAGCCTCGAGACCGGAGGGGTGGTAAGAGGCATCAACAGCGGTCCCCGGCCGTTCTCACGATCCCAAGCCGAGGCTCTGACCGTGGACGCCAAAACGGCGGGCGCCACCGGCCTGGTTTGGCTAGTGGTCGAACAGGATGGGTCGCTGCGGTCACCGGTCGCCAAGTTTCTGTCCGAGCACGAGCTTCAAGCGATCAAAGACCAACTGGTGGCCAAGGCCGGAGACGTCTTGTTTCTGGTAGCCGACCGGTGGCGGACGGCGGTCGAAGTGCTTGGACTTCTTCGGCTCAAGTTGGGCCGTCCCGAAGGCCATGACCAACTCGCCTTCGCCTGGATCACCGACTTTCCCATGTTCGAAGAGGGCGCCGACGGCCTGACCTTCCTCCATCACCCGTTCACATCACCCCAGGACGTGGCCGTGATGGGTGAGAGGCCAACCGAAGCCCTTGCCCGTGCGTATGACGTCGTGGTCAACGGAATCGAACTGGGATCCGGCTCGATCAGGATCCATGATCCGGCGGTTCAGCGTCAGGTCTTCGAGATCCTCGGGATCGGCGAGGCGGAACAGGAGTCGCGTTTCGGCTGGTTTCTGCGAGCCCTCCGGTTCGGCACTCCTCCCCACGGCGGGTTTGCCTTTGGCATCGATCGGCTGGTCATGGTCCTCCAAAACGAAGCCAACATCCGCGAAGTCATCGCCTTTCCCAAGACCCAGACCGGACTTGACCCGCTCACCGGCTCACCCACCCCGGTCGAGCAGGGCCAGCTAGACGAGCTGGGAATCCGCCTGGTTCCCGGGTGAGCGACCTCTTCTCGGCCAGGGCGGAAGAGGTGCTGGCTCAGGGTGCCCCGCTCGCCACCCGGATGCGGCCGGTCAGCCTAGGGGAGGTGGTCGGTCAGCCGGAGATGCTCGGCGCCGGGGCGGCATTCCGACGGTTGGTCGAACAGGGTAGGCCGGTGTCGATGATTCTGTGGGGTCCACCCGGCACCGGCAAGACGACCCTGGCCCGGTTGGTGGCCGACCAGAGCAACGCCGTTTTCGAAACCCTGTCGGCCACTTCGGCCGGGGTCAAAGACATCCGTGAGGTGCTGGCCCGCGCCAGGGAGCGGCTCGCCGGCGAAGAGAAGCGAACTGTTCTGTTCCTAGACGAGATTCACCGATTCGCCAAGAACCAGCAGGATGCACTACTCCCGGGCGTCGAGGACGGCACTCTCATCCTGGTTGGCGCCACGACCGAGAACCCGTTCTTCGAGGTGAATTCGCCGCTCATCTCCCGCTCCACCATCTTTCGGCTCAAACCCCTCGATGCCGCCGACATCACAGTTCTGGTCGACCGCTCTCTCGCCGACGATCGGCGGGGCCTGGGGAGTCTCAAACTTCAGATCGACGACGAGGCGAAAGCTGCGCTGGCCGGTCGGAGCGGCGGTGACGCCCGGCTAGCCCTCAACGCCCTCGAAGTCGCCGCCCATCTCGCCACCGGAAGGGGGGCGCGGCTGATCGAAGCGGCCGACGTGGAAGAGGCCCTACAGCGGCGAATCATCCGTTATGACAAGACCGGCGATCAGCACTACGACGTCATCTCGGCGTTCATCAAGAGCATGCGTGGCTCCGACCCTGACGCCGCGGTGTTTTGGCTGCAACTCATGATCAACGCCGGCGAAGATCCCGAGTTCATAGCGCGCCGAATGGTGATTTTCGCCTCTGAAGACATCGGGCTGGCCGACCCTCAGGCCCTCCCCATCGCGGTGGCCGCCGCTCATGCCCTGGCCTATGTCGGTCTCCCCGAGGCCTCATACAACCTCACCCAGGCCTGCCTCTACCTGGCCACCGCCCCCAAGTCGAATTCGGTGGCGATCGCCATCGGGCTCGCCAACGAGGCAGTGGCGGCTGCCGACTCCCCCCGAGTACCTCTTCATCTTCGCTCGAGTGGGGGGAAGGGTTACATCTACCCGCATGATCGCCCCGGCCATGTGGTCGCCCAGCAATATTGGCCCGATGGTGATCAACCCCGCATCCTCTACCGACCGGGAGACCTGGGAGATGAAGCCCGGATAAAAGACCGACAAGCCGGAAACGACCGGACGCTGGGCAAAGAGCGATGAAAGCGAGGCTGGTGTATTGGCTGCTGATCGTGGCGGCTTGTGCACAATCGCCGGACACCCCATCCTCGGGGACCGTCCATGTCGCTCCGGCGAGTGGCCCGGTCGTCCCAACTTCGGCCGCTACCACCGCACCCTCAACGACCTCCCCGCAACCAGTGGGCACCACTGCGCCGGAGCCGATCACGACCACCACGATCTCCCCGCTCCTCGGACTCGAGCTGGAAACCGTGGTCGATGGGCTTACTCAGCCCGTCCTTCTCCTGAGCCCTCCGGGGGAGTCGCGGCGGATGGTGGTGGAACGGACCGGGGTGGTGCGGGTGCTCGACCCAACCGGGATCCTCCAGCCCCAGCCCTTTCTCGATTTGCGTGACCGGGTCAACAGCGGCGGCATCGAGCAAGGTCTTCTGGGCATGGCCTTCCACCCCGATTTTGCCGAGAACGGACGCTTTTTCGTCTACTACTACCGCCAGGGTGTCGAGCAGACACGACTCTCCGAGTTCACCGTCGGGGAGAAGACCGCGGAGAGCGAACGACCGCTGCTCACCATCGACAAGCCGACGGTACGTCACAACGGCGGGATGCTCCTTTTTGGGCCGGACCGTTTTCTCTGGCTTTCGCTCGGGGAGGGTGGCGCCGCCTCGATCAATTCCCAGGATCCCTACAGGCTGCTGTCGGCCATCCTCCGCATTGACATCGACCAGGGAGAGCCTTATGGCATCCCGCCCGACAACCCCTACCGGGACGGTGGAGGCGCTCCCGAGGTGTGGGCCAAGGGCCTTCGCAACCCGTGGAGATTCTCGATCGACGGCAACCTGATCTACATCGCCGACGTCGGACATTCGGACTACGAAGAGATCGACGTGGTTCCTCTCGGCGGTGCCCCTTACAATTTCGGATGGCTCCGAATGGAAGGCACCCACTGCTTCCAGCGGGGCTGTGATCCGGTGGCGGAGAGCCTCACGCTGCCAGTGGTCGAATACACCCACGCCGATGGATGTTCGGTTACCGGCGGATTCGTATACCGAGGGTCTGGCATACCCGAGTTGACCGGCCACTACTTCTACTCGGACTGGTGCGGTGAATGGATCAGGAGCTTTGTCTATGAGGGAGGGGAGGTTGTCGACCACCAGACCCGGTTCGAGGGAGTGGGTCAGGTCAACAGCTTCGGCCTCGACGGCGACGGCGAGCTCTATGTCCTCACCTACGACGGCGCAGTCAAAAAGCTCGTCGGGAAACGGCAGTAGTCTCGGATCTCGATGCTCGATCGGATCTGGTGGTTCGTGGCAGGGCTGGTCGCCGGGGCCGTGGTCACCGTGCGCGCCCTGGGCCGTAAGCCAGGGCTGGCGGACCTTCGAGCGGCGTCCACCGTCACCGCGGCCGATGTGCTCGCCCTGACCGCTCGACTGGTGAGGCCCAAGAACCCCTGAGGCCAATTGGCTTGGGACCGATCGGTAACCTGGCTCATCCCGATGGACAGCCACCAGATTCGCCGCACGTTTCTCGACTTCTTCGTCGAGCGGGGCCATGTCATTCGTCCATCGGCTTCGCTGATCCCCCTCGACCCGACATTGCTCCTCACCAACGCCGGGATGGTCCCCTTCAAGCCCTATTTCTTGGGGGAGGAGCCGGCACCGTATCGGCGGGCGGTCACCGTCCAGAAAGTTGCCCGCACCGTCGACATCGACATCATCGGGACCACCGAGCGGCATCTCTCCTTCTTCGAGATGCTGGGCAACTTCAGTTTTGGCGACTACTTCAAGGAGTCAGCGATCGCTTGGGCCTATGAGCTGGTCACGACCCGCTTCGGCCTCGATCCCGACCGGCTCTGGTTCACGGTGTATGAGACCGACGAGGAAGCCAAGGCGATATGGATCGACCAGGTCGGAGTCCCCGAGGAGAGGGTGCAGCTCGGAGGCCGAGACAACTTCTGGCAGATGGGGGTGCCGGGGCCGTGCGGACCGTGTTCGGAGATCTTTTACGACCGAGGACCAAGCCACGGGTCGGCGGGTGGGCCGATCGGAGGCGGTGAAGAGAGGTTCGTTGAAATCTGGAACCTCGTCTTCATGCAGAACATTCAAGACGAGCCCTACCACGTCATCGGGGACCTTCCTGCCAAGAACATCGACACGGGTATGGGGCTCGAACGGATGGCGGCGGTGCTGCAGGACGTGAGCAACGTTTTCGAAACCGATGCGATTCAGCCGACGCTCGACACCGCCGCCCGCACCACCGGGGTGGCATATGGCGCCGCCCCCGGGTCGGATGTCTCGCTGCGGATCCTGGCCGATCACGGCCGAACCATGACGATGTTGATCGGTGACGGGGTGGTCCCGTCCAACGAGGGGCGGGGATATGTGCTGCGTCGCATACTTCGCCGGGCGGTACGTCACGCCTGGCAGCTTGACCATCACGATCGCGCCAGGTTGATCACCCCCGCCCTGGTCGAGTCGGTCGTGGCCAACCTTGGCGACTCTTATCCGGACCTGGTCGATCGGGCCGGCCTCATCATGTCGATCGTCGAGCGCGAGGAGTCAGCCTTTCGGAGGACGCTGGCCTCCGGTCATCAGCTGCTCGATGTCGAGCTTGAGGGAAAGTCGAGCCTGGCGGGAAGCGTCGCCTTCCGGCTGCACGACACCTATGGATTCCCGATAGAGCTGACCACCGAGATCGCCACCGAGCGCGGGGTCGAGGTCGACCGCCATGGGTTTGACGAGGAGATGGCGGCGCAGCGGGACCGAGCGCGCAAGGCCTGGCGGGGCGGTGACACCATCGCCGCCGGTCAGCTCTACACCAGGGTCCTCGACGAGGTGGGACTAACTCGATTCACCGGTTATGAGCTCGAAGCCGATCGGGGCCGGGTATTGGCCATCCTGCGCGAAGGAGAGTCGGTCGAACGAGCCCATGCCGGCCAGGAAGTCGAGGTCTTCTGTGACACATCGCCTTTTTATGGTGAATCGGGGGGACAGGTGGGTGACACCGGATCGATTGTCACCGGCACCGGGGTGCTGGCGGTGAACGACACCCAGCTCGCCGTCGCGGGGCTTCACAGTCACCGCGGAAAGATCACCTCGGGGCACCTCGAGACCGGCCAGGACGCTGAGCTGGCGATCGACAGCCCCAGACGAGAGCGAATTCGCAAATCGCATACCGGCACCCACGTCCTCCATTGGGCGCTGCGAGCGGTGCTCGGGTCTCATGCCCATCAAGCCGGTTCCCTGGTTGAAGCTGGGCGGCTCCGCTTTGACTTCTCCCACTTTGCCGCGGTGGCCGCCCCCGAACTGGCCGAGGTCGAATCCCTGGCCAACCAACGCCTCATCGAGAACGGAACCGTGACCACCCGCATCACGAGCAAGGAGGAGGCCGAGCGGCAAGGGGCACTCGCCTTCTTCGGGGACAAATACGGCGACACCGTCCGGCTTGTCCGGATTGGCGGCTTCTCGGTTGAGCTGTGCGGAGGCACCCATACCCACACGGCCGGCCAGGTCGGCCCACTCCTGGTGATCGGTGAGGCATCGATCGGATCCAACCTTCGTCGCGTGGAGGCCCTCACCGGGGATTTCGCCTATCGCCAGCTCACCGAGTGGCGGGCAGACCTCACGACAGCCGGACGTGCGCTGCGCGCCGCCCCATCGGAGGTGCCCGACCGGGTTAGGACCCTGCTCGGCCGGATCGAGGAACTAGAGGACAGTCTCGACCGTTATCGACAGCGCGATCGAGAGTCGGCCGCCGCCGACCTCGTTTCGCGGTCGCAGCAAGTCGGGGCGACCGCCTTGCTGGTGGAAAGCTGGCCCGACCTCAACCCCGAACAGCTGCGCCTGTTGGCCCTCGCTGTACGCGACCGTCTCAACGCGGGAGTGATCGTCATTGGCTCGACCACCGACGGGAAAGGGTCCCTGGTGGCGACGGTCAGCCCCGAGCTGGTCGCCGAGGGGATCTCGGCCGCCGATCTGGCGGCGGTGGGGGCCAAGGTGCTCGGCGGTGGGGGCAGTCGCGATCCCGCCCTCGCCCAAGCCGGCGGTCCGCAGGGTGGCAGGCTGGCGGCCGCCCTGGACGCGGTCAGGGAGGCGGCCGCCGCCCGGCTCACCGTTCGATCTTGAGCAGCTCCGGCGGCGGCGGGCGAATCCTCGGGGTCGATCACGGCTCCAGACGGGTCGGGGTGGCCGTATCCGATTCACTTCACATCACCGCCCAACCGCTTGAGGTGGTGGAGCGAAACCGCGCCGTCGCCCGGATCGTCGAACTTGCCTCCCGCTACGAGGTGGACACCATCGTCGTTGGGCTTCCCACCTCCCTCGACGGAACCGAACGGATGGCAGCCACGGCGGCCCGGGCATTTGCCGCCGACCTGGGTGCCGCCACCGGTTTGCCGGTGGAAATGGTCGACGAACGCTTTACCTCCTCGACGGCGGAGAAGGTGATGTTGGAGGGCGGTATCAGGCGGAGACGCCGCCGCCAAAACATCGATAAGGTCGCCGCCGCCATTATCCTCCAGACCTTCCTGGACCGCTCTCGATGAGTCCTTCTTCCATTTTTCAGTCGCGGTGGGTTCGCGTCGCCCTCGGGTTGGGGGTGAGCGCCTTTGTCGTGGTGGTGACTGCCACAGGTTTGGCGCGCCTGATCGGCGGCGCGGTTGGCAATGACCGAGCCGCATCGACCGCCGTTTCGGTTGCCCCCGGCCTCGACATCGAAGTCACCATCCCGGCGGGTGCCAGTGGCCGTCAGATCGGCAACATCCTTGCCGAGGCAGGGGTGATCGACTCGGCCAACGAGTTCGAGTTGACGGTTCGTGACCAGGGGATCGCCAATCAGCTTCGCGCCGGAACCTATCAGCTCATCACCGGGATGGCCGTGGCAGATGTCCTGCCTGTGCTGCTCCGCGGCCCTGTCGCCGATGCCTATCGCGTCACGGTTCCCGAGGGTCTTAGGGTCACCGAAATCATCGACGTGTTGGCCGAAGTCTCCAGCATCCCCCGCCAAGACTTCGAGTCGGCATTGACCGACGGTGGGGTTGTGGCCGAACTCCGGGCCATGCCGGCCGATCCAACCCTGGCTGATTGGGAGGGTCTGCTCTTCCCCGACACCTACGAGTTCTTACGCGGCACTCCTGCCGCCGAAGTGTTGCAAGTCCTGGCCGACACCATGCGCGAACGGGTCGGCACGGTCGACTGGACCGGCTTGACCGACGCCGGATTTGACGTTTATCAAGGAATCATCATCGCCTCCTTGATCGAGTCGGAGGTGAAGGTGGCCGAGGAGCGGCCGCTCGTTTCCAGCGTCATCTTCAACCGGATAAACGAGGGGATGCCCCTCCAGATCGACGCCTCGGTCCTCTACGGCTTGAGTACCCGCGATGTGAGCCTGTTCGACAACGAGTCCGACACGCCGTACAACCTTTACAAGTATCTGGGCCTCCCACCTACCCCGATCGGCGCCCCCGGGCGGGCGTCGCTCGAAGCGGCCGCCGGCCCGGTCGTTAGCGATTACCTGTTCTACGTGCTTTCGACCGCCGAAGGCGGACACACCTTCGCCGTGACGTACGACGAACATCTAGCCAACATCGAGCGGTCCCGGGCCGAGGGGATCATCCCTTAACAGGGCTCTTATCCTCGGGAGATGAGGTTGGTCCTTATCGGCGACCCCGTCGCCCACTCCCTTTCCCCTCGAATTCATCAGGCAGCCTTGGATCACCTTGGGATCAGCGGAAGTTACGAAGCCCGCCGGGTCGGAGCGGCCGGGGTCCGGGCGGCTTTTCGGGAACTCCGAGACGGTGAAATCGACGGGATCAACGTCACCATGCCTCATAAGGCCTTGGCCGCCTCGCTCTGCGACCGGCTCGATCCTCTCGCGGCCCGGGCCGGATCGGTCAACACCGTGTGGCGTCGAGACGGAAATGTGGAAGGCACATCAACCGACATCACCGGGATGAAGGACGCCTGGAACGGGCTTCCCGGTATTGGCCCGGTGCTGATTCTGGGGGCCGGGGGAGCCGCCGCGGCCAGTTGCATCGCCCTGGCCAGCCGCCCCACCTACATCTCGGCCCGCCGGCCGGGCACCGGCCGCCAATTGGGTGACCGGACCGGCCTTGATCTCGGCGAGGTCTTGTGGGGGGTAGCGGTGGTGGGAGCGGTGGTCGTCAATTGCACCCCCCTCGGTATGAAGGGCGAAACATTGCCACCGCTGGTTCTGGAGCTGGGTTCGGGCCTATTCGATCTCGCCTACGGCCCCGAAACGACTCCGGCCGCAGCTTCGGTAAGGGCCGCCGGCCACCAGGTGGTCGAGGGGCGCGAGCTTCTGGTGCGCCAGGCCGCACGCTCTTTTGCGATTTGGACCGACCGTCCGGCTCCCCTTGCAATGATGCGCTTGGCTGTGGAAAATCCCTAAAGCAGGCTTGTTGCTGCGCCGAATCCAACGCCATAACCCCGAAGAGAAGGTTCCAGCCATGTCGTTGACCGGGCATCTTGATGTTTTTCCGCTGGAGGAAGTTCTCCGCCTGCTGGCGCGCTCGTACAAGAGCGGCTGCTTGCGGGTCGACTCGGCGGAAGTGCACGGTCGGATCTTCCTCAATAGCGGTTCGCTCTCCTTCGCCACAGTGGGGACGGATGACGAGCTCCGGCGGCAGCTTATTTCGTCCGAGTTGGTCGGCGAGGAGGCCCTGCGGGCGGCTGAGATCGGCGGTCGATCACTATCTGGGTCCACCCTCAATGCCAACCAGCTTGGGGACCTCTTTCGCGAGGAGATAGTCGAAAGTCTTTATCGGATTCGCCGACCGGGGCGGGGCCAGTTTGTGTTCAACGTGGACGTAGCGCCTCGCTACCGGAGCGAAGAAGTGTTCGACGTGGAATTGTGCGTGTCGGAAGCCGATCGGCGAGCGGCAGAATGGGCGGATGTCGAGTCGGTGATCCCGACCATCGACCTGAACCTGCGGATCGCCCCCAACGCTCCCAACAATGAGCCGGTGACGCTCGCTCCTAACACCTGGCGGCTGATTGCCAGCTTCGAGGGGACTTCGTCGGTGCGGGCCCTTTCCGATCGCCTCGGTCTGAGCCGATTCCGTACGGCGAAGGATCTCACCGCCTTGGTGCGCGCCGGACTTGTGGAACCGGTCGTGACGGCCCCGGCAGCCGAGGCACCCCGGGTGACCTTGGCACCTGAACCGGTCGCCGAGATGGTCCCGCCCGAGCGGGTTGCCGAGTCACCGGGCGAAGTAAGTCATGACAGAGGGTGGTGGACGGAACCGGTTGATGAGCCCGTTACCGCCGAGGAGGGACCCGCCGAAGAGACGTTCACAGAGGAACCAGTCGCCGGTGAGACCACCCTCGCCGAATCAGGGGTACCCCGGGCATTTGAGCCATCGGCCGATCAACCCTCGGGGGAGGCTGCCGAGACCGCACCTACCGAGGAGGAATCCAGGGAGTCGTTTCTCGACAAAGTCTTCGCCCAACTCAATGAAAGCCCCGAGAGCCCCGCTAACGAATCGTCGACGGTCGGACATGGCTTTCTCAAGCGGAGGCGGATGAGTTCGGTCGGGCTCGACGACTAAAGCGCTCTAACGTCCTCGCCCGAGGTGCCGATCGCTTTTGCCGGCCTCGCCGGGCTCCTGCTTGGACCATTGCTGCACGGCTGGGCGGTTGAAGCAGGAGCGGACCAATCCTTCTCGCTGAGTCCGGCCTGCCCCCGTCACCCGTCGCAAACTCGTGGCGGCATCACGCGCTGTGGGTGTGGGCGGCTTCGCTGGCGAGAGCTGGTGACTGCGCTGGTGGTGGGAGCGATGTTTGCCGCCTTCGCCAGTAGCGTTGGCTGGCGACCGGTGTTAGCTGCCCATCTGGTGATGGTGGCGCTTACCGCCATGCTCATCATCACCGATCTCGACCATTTCCGGATTCCCAACCGTCTGCTATATCCGGGTTCGGCGGTGTGCCTGGGACTTCTGACCATCGGGGCCGGGGTCGAAGATGAATGGTTGTCGCTCCGGGACGGATTGGTGGCGGCAGCCATCTACTTCGCGCTGCTGCTGGCGGTCTTTCTCGCTGCCCGGGGTGACGGATTCGGCTTCGGTGACGTCAAGCTGGCAGCTCTTCTCGGCCTCTTCACCGGTTACCAAGCTTTGCGTCTGCTCGCCTCAGCCCTGCTGATCACGGCAATCCTGGGTGGGGTGCCGGCGATTGTCATGCTGGCGATGGGCCGTGGCCGCAAGACCGCCATTCCGTACGGTCCTCCTCTCATCCTGGGGGCGTGGGGGGCGATCCTTTTAGCCCACCGACTCGTGGGCAAATGACCCGGCTATAGCATCAGCCACATGTTGCGCTTTTTGACTGCGGGAGAGTCCCACGGACCGGGATTGGTCGCCGTGGTCGAGGGACTCCCGGCCGGACTGGCGGTCGATCCTGCTGGCCTATCTCGCGAGCTTGCCCGCCGCCGGCTGGGGCTGGGGCGGGGAGCCAGGATGCGGATCGAGCGGGATGAGTTCGAGATCCTGGGCGGGGTTCGTCATGGCCGCACTCTTGGGTCGCCGGTGGCGATCATCATTCGAAATACCGAGTGGCCCCGCTGGCAGACGACGATGGATCCCGAACCGGTCGGTGACCCGGTTGAACGTCTCACCACCCCCCGACCGGGACATGCCGACCTCACCGGGATGTTGAAATACGACACTCACGACGCCCGCGACATCCTGGAGCGAGCCTCGGCGAGGGAAACGGCGGCTCGCACGGTGGTGGGCTATCTCGCCAAGCAGCTCTTGCAATCCGTCGGTATCTCGGTGTTGTCCCATGTGGTCGCTATCGGTAAGGCGACTGCCCCTAATTCTCCGCTGCCGGCGTTCTCAGACCTGGCCGCGATCGACGAGTCCCCGGTGCGATGCTTCTATCCCGAGGCAGCGGAGGTGATGGCAGCCGAGATCGAGTCCGCCCGAGCCGACCGTGACACGATCGGGGGAGTGGTCGAAGTCATCGCTTATGGCCTGCCGACCGGGCTCGGAAGCCATGTTCATTGGGACCGTAAGGTCGACGCCCGGCTGGCTGAGGCGCTCATGTCGATCCCGGCGATCAAGGCCGTGGAGGTGGGCGACGGGATGGAGTCGGCAAGTCGGCGAGGATCGGAGGCCCATGACGAGATCTTCTTTAGCGACGGTTTCCACCGCCCGACCACCCGGGCTGGGGGCATCGAGGGGGGCATGACCATCGGTGGGTTGCTGCGGGTGAGAGCTGCCATGAAACCCATCTCCACCGTTCTCAAAGGCCTCCAGTCGGTCAACGTGGACACCAAGGCAGCCGAGAGGTCTTTTTACGAACGATCCGACACTTGTGCCGTGCCGGCCGCCGGGGTGGTCGCCGAGCAGGTGGTGGCGGTTGTCTTAGCAGAGGAGTGCCAACGGATGTTGGGCGGCGACACCGTTGACGATTTCCAGCAGGCGATGAAAAGGTACCGCGACCGGTTGAGCAGGTACTAGTTGGAACTGATCAAGCGGATAGTCATCCCCGGGGTGGAGCGGCCCACGGTCAGCGAGGTCCTTATCGGACGCGGATTGCCGTCGCCGCTCCTGGCCCCTCGGGAAGATCGGGGAATGGCGGTGGTCGTCAGCCAGCCAGGCGCCGCCTCTTTCGCCGCTCGGGTCGCCGAGCTCATCGGGGCAGAAGTGATCGAGGTGCCCGATCGGGAACAAGCCAAGACCTTGGCGGTGGCCGAGAGCCTGTACGGCCGCTTGGCATCAATCGACCTGGGCCGCCGCGACACCCTGGTGGGAGTCGGCGGGGGAGCGGTGACCGACCTGGCGGGGTTTGTCGCTGCGACCTGGCTACGCGGTGTGGAGGCCGTCCTGGTTCCTACCACCCTGCTGGCTGCCGTTGACGCCGCCATCGGCGGTAAAACCGGCGTCAACTTTGCAGGCAAGAACCTCGTGGGCGCTTTTCATCTCCCCACCCGGGTAGTGATCGACGTGGAGGTCCTTGAGTCCCTTCCATTGCCTCTTCGGCTGGAAGGCTTGGCCGAGGCACTCAAGGCCGGTCTGGTCGGGGACCCCCAGCTGGTCGAGTTGCTGGCAAGCCAGGGTGGGACGGCGCCCCTCGACGAGGTCGTAGCCCGGTCGGTGGCGGTCAAGGCGTCGGTGGTGGCAGGCGATCTATACGAAGCGGGACGCCGGGCGATCCTCAATTACGGGCATACCATCGGCCACGCGGTTGAGAACGTGTCCGGTATTCCACACGGCCTGGCGGTAGCCGTGGGAATGGTTGCGGCGGGAACAATCTCGGCCCTTCGTTACGGCTTTCCCCACCACTGGCAGAACGATGTGATCTTCTCTTTGGGTTTGCCGGTGGCAGCCAACGGAATCTCGGCGCGGGCGGTGAAGGACATGGTGCAGCGGGACAAGAAACGCTCGGGCACCGGCATCAGAATGGTTCTCCTCCGGGGGATAGCCGACCCCGTTGTTGTCGATGTCACCGAAGATGAGCTTCATCGCGGTCTCGCCGCGGTCGGCATCGGCTGAATGCCGGGCCGGGTATCCTTCCGCCCCTTCACACGATGGCATCGACTAACGACGTTCGCCCGGGCCAGGCGCTCGATCTCAGCGACGGGATCTTTACGATCGTTGAATACCAACATGTCAAGCCGGGAAAAGGCAGAGCATTTGTCCGGATGAAGCTGCGGAACGTTGAGACCGGCCAGGTGCTCGACCGGACATTCCGGGCGGGCGAGGATGTGGCCCAGGCAATCATCGAGCGTCGCGATCACACCTATCTCTACCGAGACGACTTGGGCCTCCACTTCATGAGTCTGGACGACTTCAGCCAATTTGCGATGAGTCCAGAAGACGCCGGCGAGGCCGCCTCCTATCTGATCGATGGAATGACGATCACCCTTGCCCTCTACAAGGGGAATCCGATTTCGGTTGAACTTCCCGCCTCGGTGGAGATGGAGGTCACCTACACCGAACCGGGAGTCAGGGGTGACAGGGTCTCAGCTGCGACCAAACCGGCCACCACCCAGACCGGGTTGGTCGTGCAGGTGCCCCTCTTCGTCAGCATTGGCGACCGGATCAAGGTCGACACTCGCAGCGGCAGCTATCTAACCCGGGTGTGACCGCCGAGCCCCGTGATCTGGCGGTTCAGGCACTTTACGAGGCTGATCAACGCGACCTCTCCATGATCGAAGTGGACCTACCTCCCAAGGCGGCGAGGCTGGTGTCCGGCGTCCTCCAACACGTGGCCGAACTGGATCACGACATCGACCGCGCTTCGCAAAACTGGAGAATTGAGCGAATGCCGGTCGTCGACAAGGCGATCCTCCGTTTGGGGCTCTATGAACTCCGTTACGAAGAAACGCCGACTCCGGTCATTATCTCCGAGGCTGTACGCCTCGCCAAAACGTTCAGCACCGAGCGAAGCGGCGCCTTTGTCAACGGCGTGCTTGCCACCCTGGCCGAGCGGGAGCGTTCGGGCGCCTCAGCAAGGAACGATGAGTGACCTGACACCAAGGTCAGCGACGATGTCCATCTCGTCCATTGACACCGGGCGGCTCCGGGTGTGCTGAACGGGGCTTGTCGGCCTAGAAACGCGTCCTTCCTGCTACCGTCACCTTCACCCTTTAAGTCCGGTCCGGAGAGGCCGGGAAGGAGAGTCAGTGCCTCAAATGATGGATGCCGCCGATGTGCGGCGAGCTGTGCGGCGAATCGCCCACGAGATTTCCGAACGTCATCATGGGGTGGAGGATCTCGTCCTGGTTGGTATCCACACCCGGGGTCTTCCTCTCGCCGATGAGATCGCCAGCGCCATCGCCGAGTTCGAGAACACGAAAGTTCCGGTTGGTGAGCTTGACATCGGGCTGTATCGCGACGACCTGGGCCATCGTCCTACTGCCCGCCTTGGCCGCACCCTGATGCCGATTGACCTGACGGATCGGACGGTGATCCTGGTCGATGATGTGCTCTTTACCGGGAGGACGGTACGGGCGGCGCTCGACGCAGTGTCCGATCTCGGGCGGCCCGCCCAGGTCGAGCTCGCTGTGCTGGTCGACCGTGGCCACCGGCAACTGCCAATCCGAGCCGACTATGTCGGAAAGAACCTGCCCACCTCTTTGGAGGAACGGGTCACCGTCCGGGTCCAACGAGTAGACGGGGAAGCCGGGGTGTGGATCGAGCGGGGCGCCCCATGAAGCACCTCCTCTCGATCGGTGACCTCGACCGCGCCGGAATCGAAGACCTCCTCGACCTGGCCGATCAGTTTTCCGAGGTGCTGAGCCGCGCCATTCCCAAGGTCCCCACGCTGCGGGGGATGACGGTGGCGACCCTCTTCTTCGAGCCGTCTACCCGCACCCGTCTGTCGTTCGAACGGGCGGCCAAGGCCCTGTCTGCCGACGTGATGACCTTCGCTCCCGGCACGTCATCGGTAACCAAGGGAGAGAGCCTCAAGGACACCTCCCTGACCTTGCAGGCGATGGGGGCAGATCTGCTCGTGGTCCGCCATGAGGCGGCCGGTGCGGCCCACCGGGTCGCCTCCTGGGTTGACTGTCCGGTGATCAACGGCGGGGACGGTGCCCATCAGCACCCCACTCAGGCGCTGCTGGACTCGCTCACCATCCGTCGCCGGTTCGGGAAGCTGGAAGGACTGCGAATCGGCATTGTTGGCGACATCCGTCACTCGCGGGTCGCCCGGTCCAACATCGAGGCCTTCACCACCCTGGGGGCATCGGTAACCCTTATCGCTCCACCCACCCTGCTCCCCTTAGACCTGAGCATGTTCCCGGTCTCGGTCAGCCACTCGCTGGATGACAACCTGGGGGAACTCGACATCGTCTACCTGCTGCGCATTCAGCTTGAAAGGGGTACAGGGCCGGTCCTGCCGTCACTCCCAGAATACGTGCGGCGTTTCGGCCTGGACCGGCGGCGCCTGGCGGCCCTTTCGACCGAGGCGGTCGTCATGCACCCGGGACCGATGAATCGGGGGGTGGAGATCGCACCAGACGTTGCCGATCATCCGAACTCGCTCATCCTCGACCAGGTGGCCAACGGGGTTGCGACCCGAATGGCGGTCCTTTTCCGGCTGCTGGCCGGTGGAGATGGAACGTGATCGCCATCCGCAACGGCTCGGTGCTCACCCGGGACGGGATGATCGAAGCCGATCTGCTAATCGACCAGGATCGGATAACACGGGTCGGCGGCAGCTTCGACGCCGACACCACACTCGATGCGGCAGGTGCATGGGTTGGACCCGGTCTGGTCGACCTTCACGCCCATTTTCGGGAGCCCGGACAGGAGTGGAAGGAGGACATCGAATCCGGTTCGCGAGCCGCCATCAGCGGTGGGTTCACCGCGGTGGTGACTATGCCGAACACCGAGCCGGCCATCGATGCAGGCCACCGGGCTCGTTATGTCATCGAGCGCGCCCGCCAAGTTGGCCTCTGCCAGGTGGTTCCCGCCGGGGCGATCACGATGGGCCGATCAGGAGAGGTGATGTCTCATCTCGAGGAGATGTGGGAGGCGGGAGTCAGGATATTCTCCGACGACGGCTCTTCCGTGAGCGACGCCGGGCTCCTCCGCCTTGTTATGGATTACGTCGCCGAGAAGGGTGGCGTCATCGCTCAGCACGCCGAAGACCTAGGGCTGTCTAACGGCGGTCACATGCACGAGGGGGCGGTCTCGTCATGGCTGGGAATCAGGGGCATCCCAGCTCTTGCCGAGGAAGTGGTGGTGGCCCGTGACCTCGCCCTCGCCCAGGTGACCGGCGTGCGATATCACGTCCAGCATGCCTCCACCCAAAAGACCGTCTCCATGGTGGCCGCCGCCAAGCTCGCTGGGCTTCCGATCACCGTTGAGGTTTCTCCCCATCACCTCTCCTTCCATGAGCAGAACCTCCTGACGATGGACCCGGCTTACAAGATGTACCCCCCGTTGCGAACCGCCACCGATGCCGCCGCCCTGGCTAATGGCTTACGCGATGGGACGATCGATGCGGTAGCCACCGATCACGCTCCCCATGCCGCCTTCGAGACCGAGGTCCCCTTTGAAGAGGCCCCGAGAGGGGTGATCGGGCTGGAGACGGCAGCGGCGGCGGTTAACAGTTCGGTTGGGCTGGCGGCGGAGAGCTTCTTTGCGAGGCTGTCGATCGACCCGGCCCGGATCGCCGGCCTTGCCGACCAGGGCCTGCCCGTTGAGGAGGGCAACATCGCCAACCTGGTCGTGTTTGACCCTGACTTGATTTGGCGGGTTGAATCCTTCAGGTCGAAGGCCGCCAACTCTCCGTTCCTCGGAAGAGACCTGCAGGGGATGGTGCTGGCCACCATCTTTGAAGGCCGCCTGACCCATGCGCGGGAATCGGTGGGTTCGTGAACGGGCTGCTCGCTACGGCCGACGGAGAGTTGTTCCGCGGCCGGTCGGTGGGGGTCAACGGGATGACTACCGGCGAGCTGGTCTTCAACACCTCGATGACCGGCTATCAGGAGGTGTTGACCGACCCGTCTTATGCCGGACAGGTCGTGGTGATGACCACTTCGCACATCGGCAACTACGGGACCTCGCCGGCCGACGATCAGGCCGTCAGTCCGGCGGCGCGGGGCCTGGTGGTCCGCAGCTGGTCCGCACGCCACTCCAGCTGGCGGGCGGAGGGGTCGCTTTCCGCACTGCTCGATCGGCATCAGCTGGTGGCGCTTGCCGACGTCGATACACGCCGTCTCACCAGACACATCCGGGAGAGGGGGGCGATGCCGGTAGCCCTGGGCACCGACGTCGATCACCAGGAACTGGTCGAGGCGGCGGCGGCGGCTCCCCGGATGGAAGGCCAGGAGCTGGCCACCTCCGTATCCACTCGGGAGCCGTATGCGGTGCCGGCGACCGGCCAACGCCGGGGCCGGGTGGTCGCGATTGATCTGGGGATCAAGTCCGACATCCTTCGCCAGCTGGCGGCTCGCGGGTTGGATGTGGAGGTGGTGCCGGCCACCACCGGCGCCGCCCAGGTGCTGGCCTACCAGCCCGACGGGGTGTTCGTCTCCAACGGCCCGGGGGATCCCAAGCCGCTAGCGGCAACCGCCATCACCCTTCAACAGCTTTTGGGAAGAGTTCCGGTTTTTGGTATCTGCCTCGGCCACCAGGTCTTGGGCCTGGCGGTGGGTGCCACCACCTACAAGCTTCCGTTTGGCCACCACGGTGGTAACCACCCGGTGCGGCGCCTCTCCGACGGACGGGTGTCGATCACCAGCCAGAATCACGGTTTTGCGGTCGACCTGTGGTCGTTGACCGGCCGGCCTCGTCCCGAACGGCATGGCCTGCCCGGTCCCGATCTGCTCCCCGCAGAGGTCGAAACATCAGTCGGCGTCCTCGCCGCCACCCATCAGAACCTCAACGACGGGACGTTGGAGGGCATGGCGTGTCGCGACGTGGAGGCTTTTTCGGTCCAATACCACCCGGAGGCCGCTCCCGGTCCGCATGACGCCGTGGGCCTCTTCGACCAGTTCATGATGCTGATGAACCTTGCCTAGACGCAACGATCTCCGGTCCATTCTGCTCATCGGCTCGGGACCGATCGTCATCGGTCAAGGGTGCGAGTTCGACTATTCGGGCACCCAGGCGGCCAAGGTCCTTCGCCGCGAGGGGTACCGGGTGATACTGGTCAATTCCAACCCGGCGACGATCATGACTGATCCTGAGTTCGCCGATTCCACCTATATCGAGCCGATCACACCCGAGGTAGTGGAGGAGATCATTGTCCGGGAGCGGCCCGACGCCCTCCTCCCCACCCTCGGTGGTCAAACTGCCCTCAACCTCACCATGAGGCTGCATAGGGCGGGGGTGCTAGACCGCTTCGGGGTAGAGCTCATCGGTGCAGGAATCGAGGCGATTGAACGGGCCGAAGATCGCGGCCGGTTCAAGCAGGTGATGGAGGAGGCCGGCCTCGCCGTTCCCCGGGCCGGTTATGCCCGCTCGATGCCGGAGGCGATGCGGATCGCCGACGAGATTGGATACCCGGTGATGATCCGGCCTTCCTACATCCTCGGTGGCGGCGGAACCGGAATTGCCTACCAGAGGGACATCTTCGTCGAGATCGCCCGCAAGGGGCTCGACACCTCACCGGTTGGGGAGATTCTGGTCGAAGAGTCGGTTTACGGATGGAAGGAGTTTGAGCTTGAGGTGATGCGCGACACCGCCGGCAACGCCGTCATCGTCTGCTCCATCGAGAACATCGACCCGATGGGGGTACACACCGGAGACTCGATCACTGTCGCCCCGATCCAGACCCTCTCCGACCGGGAATACCAGGAGATGCGAGACGATGGAATCAAGGTGCTTGAGGTCATCGGGGTAGCCACTGGCGGCTCCAATGTGCAGTTCGCCGTCGATCCGCGGACCGGGCGGCGGTTGGTCATCGAGATGAACCCCCGGGTGTCGCGGTCATCGGCCCTCGCCTCCAAGGCGACCGGGTTCCCTATCGCCAAAATCGCCGCGCTGCTGGCGGTGGGCTACACCCTCGACGAGATACCCAACGACATCACGGGCGCCACCCCTGCCTCTTTCGAGCCAGCCCTCGACTACGTTGTGGTCAAGGTACCCCGCTTCGACTTCGCCAAGTTCCCTTCCGCCCCAGTTCAGCTGGGTACTTCAATGCGAAGCGTCGGTGAGGCGATGGCGATCGGGCGGACTTTCCCAGAAGCGCTACAGAAGGCCCTTCGCAGCTTGGAGAACGGGAGGGCAGGGCTCAACGCCGACCCCGCCGAACGGCTGCTGGCATCGTTCACCGACGAAGACCTCTTGGCGGCGGTGGCCGTACCAACCCCCGATCGGGTCTACCAACTGGCCGAGGCGCTCCGTCGCGGTTTGGAAGTCGACAAGGTGGCCGCCGCCTCGATGATCGACCTATGGTTTATCGAGCAGATCACAGAGCTCGTCGACATCCGCACCCGCGCAGAGGCCGCCGGACCAGAAATCGCGATGATGTCAACCGCCAAACGAGCCGGGTTCTCCGACCGCCAGCTTGGCTACCTGTGGAACCTGCCCGAACGGGAGGTACGCCGGATTCGCCTTGATCAGGGGATCCGCACCACTTTCAAGACGGTGGACACCTGTGCCGCCGAGTTCGCCGCCCGGACTCCCTATCTCTATGGCACCTTTGAGGATGAAGACGAGGTGCCGCCCGCCGACCGACCACGGGTGGTTGTGCTGGGCTCGGGGCCGAACCGGATCGGGCAGGGGATCGAATTCGACTACTGCTGCGTGCATGCTTCGTTCGCGTTGCGCGATGCGGGCTACGAGACGGTGATGATCAACTGTAACCCGGAAACGGTTTCCACCGACTACGACACCTCCGACCGTCTCTACTTCGAACCGCTAACAACAGAAGATGTGTTGGCCGTGGTTGAGGCCGAAGCCCCGGTGGCCGTGATCGTCCAACTCGGCGGGCAGACCCCGCTCAACCTGTCTCGCCGGCTGGCCGAGCACGGTGTCCCGATCGCCGGCACCTTGCCAGCGTCAATCGAAGCGGCCGAAGATCGACAGAAGTTCTCCGAACTGTGCAAGGAGCTTGGGATCAAGTTGGCGCCACACGGGATCGCCCACTCGCCGCTCGAGGCCGGGGAGGTCGTTGACAAGGTCGGCTTGCCGGTGGTGATCAGGCCTTCGTATGTGCTGGGCGGTCGCAAGATGAAGGTGATCTACGGCTACGACGAGCTGTCCGATTACCTCACCGATCTGTATGGGAGCGCCACCGAGCCAGATATCACCGATGCCCCCCTGTTGATCGACCGGTTTCTCGAAGCGGCGACCGAAGTGGATGTTGATGCCGTCTACGACGGGGTCGAGTTACTGGTGGGTGGGATCATGGAGCACGTCGAAGAGGCTGGCGTCCATTCGGGCGACTCGGCCTGTGTCACCCCGCCGCCCACCCTCAATTTGGAAGCCACCCGGCAGATCACTTCCATCACCGAAACCCTGGCGCGGGCTCTTGAGGTGCAGGGTCTGATCAACATCCAGTTCGCGGTCAAAGGGGATGAGGTCTTCGTCCTCGAGGCCAACCCGAGAGCCTCGCGCACGGTTCCTTTCATCTCCAAGGCCTCGGGGATTCCTCTCGCCAAGGTGGCGGCGCGGGTCATGATGGGATCCAAACTGGCCGACCTCCGCACCGAAGGTGTGCTGCCGTCGCCCCGAGATGGCGGATTCGTGGCCGTTAAGGAGGCGGTGCTTCCCTGGGATCGCTTCCCGGAGGAAGACATCGTGCTCACCCCGGAGATGCGTTCCACCGGGGAGGTGATGGGCATCGGAGCCGACGTCGGAGTGGCATATGCCAAGGCTCTCCTCGCGGCCGGACATGTCCTGCCTACCCGCGGTACGGTTTTCCTCTCCCTGGCGGATCGCGACAAGCCCATGGGTCTCGCCGTCGCCCAGGCCTTCTCGATGCTCGGGTTCAAGCTGGTGGCGACCCGGGGCACAGCTCGCTTTCTCTCCCACCACGCCATCAGCGCCGAAGTAGTCAACAAGGTCGGGGAAGGACCCGATGACACCCGGCACCGGATCGAGGCAGGTGAGGTCAACCTGGTTATCAACACCCCTCGTGGGGGCCGGGCCCGTTGGGATGGCCGGCTCATCCGCCATACCGCCCGCCGTTTCGACGTCCCGTGTGTTACAACCATCGCCGGGGCCCTGGCGGTGGCAAGGAGTCTGCGATCGGGTCCGGGAGCGTTGCGCA
This sequence comes from Actinomycetota bacterium, assembly GCA_052390035.1. Lineage (GTDB taxonomy): Bacteria > Actinomycetota > Acidimicrobiia > Spongiisociales > ZC4RG35 > JBQTHI01. The sequence goes on from JBQTHI010000012.1 coordinate 54,567, forward strand.
GGCCACGGAGCTTGCAGGAGTGGCATGGGTGAATGTGGACTTGACGACGACGGTGGGGCCAATCGACCTCCGGTCCCCATTGGTAGCAGCTTCCGGAACGGTGGGCTCGGTCGTGGAACTCGATGGCATCGCCGACCTTTCGGCTTACGGGGCGGCGGTAGCTAAGAGCGTCAGCGGCGAGGCGTGGCACGGTCGGGCGGCTCCGCGCTTGGCCCCGGCCGGGGTCGGCATGCTCAACGGGATCGGAATTCAGAATCCCGGCATCGACTCGTGGGTATCGGAAATGACACCTCGTCTTGGTGCACTGGCGGTGCCGGTGTGGGGTTCGGCGGTGGGGACCACCCCAGAAGAGTTCGCCCGGGTCGCCCGGGGACTTGAGCAGGCCGGAGTTTCAGCGGTCGAGATCAATCTGTCATGCCCCAATCTCGCCGGCCATCTCTTTGCCCTTGACCCCGAAGCTTCCGGTCAAGTGGTCAGCGAGGTACGGGCGGCGGTGCAGCTACCGATCGGGGCGAAGTTGTCACCCAATACCGCCGATCCAGTGCCGGTGGCGGCTGCCTGCGGGTTGGCTGGGGCGAATTGGGTGACGTTGACCAACACGATCTGGGGCGCCGGCATCGACTCCGACACTCGCCGGCCTTTGTTGTCGGGAGTGGTCGGTGGCTACTCGGGGCCGCCACTAAAGCCGATCGCGCTGCGCTTTGTGATCGAAGTGAGCCGGTCGCTTCCCGATCTGCCCATTGTCGGATGTGGAGGCGTGTCGACCGGTCGTGATGTGGTCGAATATCTCCTGGCTGGCGCGAGGGCGGTGGCTGCCGGGACTGTCCATCTGGCCGAGCCGAGGGCAGGGCGGCGGATCATCGAGGAGCTCCGCCGGTGGATGCTCCGTCATCGGGTCGAGACGGTGGCGGAGTTGATCGGGGCGGTGGAGGAGTGGTGAAGTTTGAGAATTCTCCGCTAGCCAATCCGCTGCTGGTCGCCCTCGACTTCTCCTCGGCCGAAGAGGCGGTGCGTCACGCCGAACGGCTCGCCCCGTGGGTGGGTGGTTTCAAGATCGGTCTCGAGCTTCTCATGGGTCCCGGACCAGCCGTGGTGGCGGCTGTGCGTTACCTGGGAAAGCCCCTCTTTGTGGATGCCAAGCTGCATGACATCCCGGCCACGGTCAAAGGCGCCGCCCGCCACCTTGGCATGCTGGGAGCGCGCTGGGTGACGGTGCATGCCGGTGGGGGAGCCGCCATGATCGACGCGGCGGTCGCAGGCCTGGCCGAGGGCGCCCGGGGCAACCAAGCCGGGATCCTGGCGGTGAGCGTACTCACCAGCCTTGATGCGGCGGGTCTCTCCAGCGTGGGCCTCGGCGGGAGCGTCGGCCGCCAGGTCGCCCGTATGGCCCGATTGGCTGCTTCGGCCGGTGCCGAAGGGATCGTGTGCCCGGTAAAGGAGCTCGGTGACGTCCACCAGGTGGCGCCAGGCCTTTTGCGGGTCAGTCCTGGCATCAGGCCGGGTGGTTCGCTCCAGGACGATCAGGTCCGGGCTGCTACCCCGTCGGAAGCGATCGCCCGCGGCGCCGATCTGATCGTGGTTGGGCGTCCCGTGACCCGAGCAGCTGATCCGGTGAAAGCTGCCAAGGCCATCCTCTCCGAAGTTGCCTTGGCTCGAGGCGGGCGACCTCAAGGAGTGAGCGCTCCGGTCGTGTAAGTCGTGGCGGCATCCCACAAGAGGAAGTCCAAGACCCCGGCGTCGGCGGCACCTTCGATTTGGGCCCTTACCTCGGCGGTCCCATAGTCGACTCCGAGCGAGAAGTCCTGGAGCCAGACGACGACCGTGGCGCCGGTGGGGGCCAGTTGTTTCTGGAACTCGACCATCGATCGGTAGACGATGTCATAGGGCTGGGAGTTGGGGTCGGCAACGCCGTATTCTCCCGGTCCCCAGTGCGATGGGTAGACCATCGGCGCGACGTAATCGACGGTTTCTCCGATACGGGGGATGTCTTGGGCGATCTCGTGGGGGCGGGTGGCGGCGATTCCGAACACCGAGGCGCCCAGCCTGGCGCCGGCGGCGTGGATCCGGGTGCGGCTGGCGGCAAGAAACCCGACGATGGCATCGCTCGGCGTTTGATCCCCCTGACCGGGGAATCGCATCAACTCGATGTGCTGGTCGGGGCGGCGGACATAGTCGTAAAGAATGTCGTCGACCCCGAGGCGGGCGGCCTCCTCGGCGATGGCCATGTTGTACTCCCAAACCTCGGGATGGAACAGATTGGTGAACCCACCGTATTGGCCGTAAGGCGTTCCATCCGGATTCTGCACCACCAGTTCCATCCTGTTGTTGGCGATGGCCCAATTCGCCAGCTTCGGATCGCGGAATACCACCAGGCGGCCGATCACTCGTACCCCGAGGGCATGCAACTCCTTGACCACGTCGGCCAGATCCCAAAGCTCGGTGATCGCGTCGATCTCCTCGGCGAGCGTCACCCCGGCCGGCCACCAAATCTCGCCTTGTTCATCCTTGAGGTCGATCTCGACGGTGTTGATCAGGCCGGCGGCGATCATTTCCATGATCGGGCCCTTCAGCACCGGCGTGGCCCAGGTATAGCCCGAGGCGTGGACGCCCCGGATCGGATCGTTTCCCTCCATACCAGGAAGGGCGAGGTCGAATATCACATTTACCGAATTGCTGTTCCCGACGTGATCTGTCGCCGTGATCGAGACTGGGGTTTCGGGCGGCGCCGGAAACTCCGCGCCGAAGCGGCCGCCCTGGGAATTCACCGGTGCGCCGCCGACGGTGACGACCGCGTCGGGATCATCGATCTCGATGAGGAGCTGGACAACTCCCACCGGCGGGACCGGTTCGCTCGGCTGAAGGATGGTTATCGATGGCGCCGTGGTGTCCACGACGAAATGTCGCTCCAACGTCACGGCCGGGGCCAGTCGCCCACGATCCGCCACCACAACCAAGGTGTGTTCGCCGTCGGGAAGCTGGCCGGCCGCAACCGATCGCTCTAATCCCTCGCCACTCACCACCAGCGAAGCGCCGTTGATGGACGCCGCCACCGATCCAACCGCCCGATCGAAGTGCAGCCGAATAGTCGGTAAAGGCTCCCGTGCACTAAAGATCTCGCCTTCCTCCAACCCACTGACCGTAACCACCGCTTGCCGTGAATAGGCCAAGAGAGGTGTGGCCACCGCCGACCCGACGATGAGGACCAGGACCGTCCAGCCACGCCGGGTCACCCGGCCCCGGCGACGTGAACGAACAGCTCGAGCGGGGGTGAGGGGAGGGGAGGTCAAAGAGGGTGGACGGCAGGGCTCCCCAGGGTAGCCGGGGCCGCCCCACTCGCCGAGGCGGCTCGTTCAGGTTCGCCCGGCCCCTGGGTTTCGCGTGGGCGGCGAGTGCCATAGCATGACCGGCCGCTTCCCATGATCTTTCCGACGATTCAATTTGCCCTGTTCTTTGGGGTCGTGCTGACCGCCAACTGGCTGTTGTTGCCCCATCCCCGCCGGTGGAAGGTGTTCATGCTGGCCGCCAGCTACTTCTTCTATGGATCGTGGGATTGGCGCTTCATGGGCCTGATCGCCTTCACCACGATTGTCGACCCCACGGTGGGGGGCGCCATCCACCGAGCAAGAGACGAACGGCGCCGCCGCCGGATTCTCACCCTCGGATTGGTTATCAGCCTCGGTGTTCTCGCCTACTTCAAGTACTACGACTTCTTTGCCAGCTCCCTGATCAACCTCTTCCGGCCGCTGGGCCTCGACCTCCCGCTACCGATAGTCGAGATCATCCTGCCGGTGGGGATCTCGTTTTACACCTTCCAATCCCTCAGCTACGTAATCGACATATACCGAGGGAAATTGGCACCGGTTCCCCTGCTCGACTTCGCGGTGTTCGTGTCGTTTTTTCCCCATGTCGTGGCCGGTCCGATCGTCAGGGGGTCCGAGTTTCTCCCCCAGTTCCGCCACGCCCACGATCCCCGCCGGGTGCCGGGAGTCACCGCCTTTTCGTTGATCGCAGGTGGGCTCCTCAAGAAGGTTGTGGTCGCCAACACCCTCGGCACCTCGATAGTGGACCCCGTGTTTGCGTCCCCCCAGAACTTCTCGGCGCTCGAGGTGCTTGGGGCCGTCTACGGGTATGCCGTCCAGATCTACTGCGACTTCTCCGGCTACACCGATATCGCCATCGGCCTTGCATTCTTGCTCGGATTCCGCTTCCCCCAGAATTTCAACAGGCCCTACACCGCTGTCTCCCTTCAGGACTTCTGGCGGCGATGGCACATGACTCTGTCCCGCTTCCTCCGCGACTACCTATACATTCCATTGGGCGGGAATCGCCGTGGCAGGGGGGCTACCTACCGGAACCTGATGATCACCATGATCCTCGGCGGCCTATGGCACGGGGCGGCCTCCACCTTCGTACTGTGGGGTGCGCTGCACGGAGCGGTGCTCGCCTGGGAGAGGTGGCGAGAGGAACACCGTCGTCGGGCGCTTCCGAACACGGCGCTCTGGCGGGCTGGTCGGCGTCTCGTCACATTCCATGTGGTGTGCCTGGGATGGGTGTTGTTCAGGGCGGATTCGCTCGCAACCGCCGGAACCGTGCTCGGCCGCCTCGGCGAGTGGGGCCCGGCTCCGGCCCTCACCCCGGTCGTGGTCGCCCTCACCGCGATCGGGATCGCGGTCCAATACCTCCCAACCCGTTGGCGAATCGAGGCAAAAGGTGTGTTCGCCCGGCTACATCCGGTCGCGATGGTGGCGGCCCTGGGCCGGCTGTTGCTGGTCCTAGACGCTCTTGGCCCAGAGGGCGTGGCTCCCTTCATCTACTTCCAATTTTGACCATGGGGCGTGAACCGCGACATGTTCCGATGATGCCTGCCGGCGAGGTGGTCCTGGTCAGTCTGGTGGCCCTGATGATCGGGTTGGTTCTAAATGCCCCCGACATCCTGGAAACCGCCAACCGTCAGGAGGAAGGCTGGCAACGGCGATTCGGAGTCGCCGCTACCAAGCCGTTCGCCTGGTTCAGCCACACCATCTTCTTCGACCGGCCCCACAACCTCATCGATACGGCACTGGGCAGATCGAGTGGCGAGTCACCTTCCGTCCCCTCCACAACGACGACGATGGTGGCGGCGCCGAGCACAACTACCACGGTTCCGGCCCGGCGCGCCATCACCCCCTCCCAACCGCTTCGCCTGTTCATCGGCGGCGATTCAATGGTCGGCCAGTTCGGCCCGATGCTGGAAAACGTGGCCGAAGAAAATGGTCAGGTGGAGGTGACCGAGGTGCTCTACGAGTTCTCCTCCGGCATCACCCGTCGCGACTTCGTCGACTGGCCCGCCCGCCTGCGACAGATCAGTATCGCCCAGGATCCGGAGGTGCTGGTCCTCTTCCTTGGGGGCAACGATGCCCAAGCCATCCAAGTTGACGGTGCTTGGCACAATTTCGGAACTCCCGAATGGACGGCGGAATACCACAAGCGGGTCGGAGATCTGATGGCTGAGCTAGCCGCCGACGGTCGGGAGGTCTACTGGGTCGGGCTGCCCATCGTTCGATCCGAGGAGTTCCGAGAGAAGGTGGCGGTCATGAACGAGATCTACCGATCGGAGGCCGACCGGTTCGAGGAGGTGACGTTCATCGATAGCTGGCCGCTGTTCACCGGTCCCGATGGCGGATACTCCGAGTACCTGACGGACGAGAGAGGCAACCTCATCGATATGCGCCTCAACGATGGCATCCACCTCACCACAGCAGGTGCCATCAGGTTGGCCGGAGTAGTGTACGAGGCCATAGCCACGGCGTGGAATATCGGCTGAATCGTCCGATTACATTCGCCAAGTGACCCCGACTCCCGTCGCCGACCTCCGTTCGACCGCCCAGATCCAGCGAAGGATCCTCACGACTTTGATGGTCAGCCAGACCTTTGGCTCGGCCGCCAACATAACCGTGGCAGCCATCCTCGCCTTGCTCGCCGCCGAGATGACAGGCCAGGATCGGCTGGCGGGGATACCCGCCGCCGTCCTCACCCTCGGCACTGCATTGATTGCCGGACCCCTTGCCCGCCGGGCTTCCCGTAAGGGACGGCGACCAGCCCTCTGGACCGGGTATCTGTTTGGGGTTGCCGGTGCTGGCCTGGGGGTGCTGGCGGGACAGATGGGCGCCTTTCTGCTGCTGCTGGCGGCCATGTTCATATTCGGCGGAGGACAGGCGGCCGGCCTCCAGACCCGGTTCGCCGCCGCCGACCTGGCCGAGCCGGAACATCGGGCTAAGGCCATCTCGTTGGTGGTTTGGGTGTCTGCCCTAGGTGGTGCCCTCGCCCCCGGCCTGGCCGAATCCCAGAACCGTTGGGGGGCAGAGTTCGGATTACGGCTGTGGGTAACCCCGGTGCTGGTAGCAGGGGTCCTGTTTGGAATAGCCGGTTGGGTGGTGGCCGGCTGGCTTCGCCCCGAGCGACTGCGTGTCGGAAAGGAGCGACAGGCCAAGGCTGCTGCCGTGCATCATCGGTTCGGCGCCACTGTTCGGGAGGTAGCCGGACATCCGCGGGCGATCCTGGCAGTCGCCACCCTGGGGATAACGCAGGCCGCCATGGTAGGAGTGATGGTGATGACGCCCCTTCACATGCGGGACCACGGTCAAGCGGGGCTGGCCGGGTGGGTGATCGGTTTTCACGCGGTGGGGATGTTTGGTCTCGCCCCTCTTGTTGGAAGAGCCATCGACCGCTGGGGACCGCTCAATGGGATTCGAGCGGGAAGCGTGATACTGGTCTCTGGGGTGCTCACCGCCGTCATCGCTGGATATCAGCCGGTGTTGATCTTCGCCGGACTGTTTCTCCTCGGCCTGGGTTGGAGCTTTGGGCTGATCTCCGCATCGAGCCTTCTAATCGGGGCGGTCGCCGAAGAATTTCGGGTGACCGCTCAGGGCTTTTCGGATGCGTTGCTCAGCGTGCTGGCTGGGTTGGCGGCTTTGACCTCAGGCTTGATCAAACAATCGATCGGTTATCACTGGCTGGCGAGCTTCTCGGCCGTGGCGGTGGCTGGCCTGGTGTTGGCCGCGGGTCTGGTTTCAAAACGACCCGTGGAACGGCCCGCAGTCCTTTGAACGCTGCCTCGTGGGAGGAAACAGCGGGTTTACCATCCGGCCATGGAGCCGCCTACCCCACCGGTCAGCACCCCAGAACAGCGGGCCGCCGCCCTCGCCAAGGCCGGCGAAGCACGAAGGATCCGTGCCGAAATCAAAGAGCTCCTCAAAACCGGAACCCTCTCCTTATCCGAGGTCCTGGCGAAGGCGCAGACCGATGACTACGTCGGTGGGATCAAGGTGGAGTCGGTGCTCGAGTCGATGCCTGGACTCGGAAAGATAAAGGCCAAACGCCTTATGGAGCGTCTCGGCATCGCTTCCAACCGCCGACTGCAAGGACTGGGAGATCGGCAGCGGGACGCCCTCATCAGTGAGACCTCCTGAACCCGACCCGATCGGCAATGGGGGTCGATTGTTCGTCATCTCGGGTCCATCAGGGGCAGGAAAATCTTCGGTCGTTCGTGGACTCAAAGACCGTCGGCCCTTTTACTTTTCAGTTTCGGCCACCACCCGCCTGCCACGACCCGGCGAGAAACATGGCGTCCATTATTGGTTCGTCGAGCCCACCGACTTCGCGGCGTTGATCGCCGACGACGACCTCCTCGAGTGGGCCGAATACAACGGTCACCGTTATGGCACGCTCCGCCAACCAGTGCTGGAACGCCTGACGGCGGGGGACGATGTGTTGCTCGAGATCGAGGTGCAGGGCGCCCGTAAGATCCGACTCACGCACCCCGCGGCGGTCATGTTCTTTGTGATGCCGCCCACGCTCGCAGATCTAGGCGAGCGACTGCGACGAAGAGGCGATACTGCGGAAGAAGAAATCGACCGACGCCTCCAGATCGCTCGCCGGGAGATCGAACAGGCGGAGGGGCTCTTCGATCACACCGTGATCAACGACGACCTTTCCCGTTGCATCGACGAGATCGACCGACTCATGGAATCGGCGTGAGACTCGTTCAGGGTTAGAATCCGGGTGTCCATCTCCTACCCAATGGTTCAACATGAAAATCGAAACCGTCATCGACACGATCGGCAATAGGTTCGCCACCGTGGTGGTCGCCGCCCGCCGGGCCCGCCAGATCAATGCTTATTACTCGCAGCTGGGCGGTGGGATAGGGGAGTACATCCCGCCCCAGGTCAACACGCTCTCCCGGAAGCCGCTCACCATCGCCATGGAGGAGATTGCCGAAGGCAAGGTGACCGCCGAAACGGCTGAGAGCTGACCGCAGCGTGGCCGGGCTGACCGGTAGGCGGATCGTTCTTGCCGTCACCGGAGGAGTGGCCGCCTATAAATCGGCGATTTTGACCCGAAGGCTGGTTGAGGCCGGCGCCCGGGTGCGGGTGGTGCTGTCCGACGAGGCAGTTAACTTCATCGGGCCCACCACCTTCTCAGCCTTGACTGGTGAGACAGTGGTCCGCGGCCTCTTCAACGCCGACCTGGTCAGCCCGCACACCGACCTTGGCCGCTGGGCCGACCTGGTCGTCGTTGCGCCGGCGACTGCCGCCACACTTGGCCGGCTAGCCCACGGGATATCGGAGGAGGTGGTGAGCGCCACCCTCCTGGCTACCCGGGCACCGGTTCTGATTGCGCCGGCCATGCACACAGAGATGTGGGAACACCCGGCGACCGTGCGCAACCTTGAGCAATTGAGAAAAGATGGGCACCACATCGTCGGACCAAGCGAAGGAGCGCTGGCGGGGGGTGACCACGGGATAGGGCGTATGGCCGAGCCGGAGGAGATTCTGGCGGCGATCGAGGCGGCCCTGGCTGGACCGCTGCAGGGGTGGCGAGTTCTGGTGACCGCCGGTGGAACACGCGAGGCGCTGGATCCGGTCCGTTACATTGGGAACCGATCGTCCGGGAAGATGGGACATGCGATAGCCAACGAAGCGTCGCGACGAGGCGCCGGTGTTGTGTTGGTGACTGCCAGCGATCAACCGGTGGATGGTGACATCGACGTGGTGAGGATCGAGTCGGCTCAGGAGATGGCCGAGGCGTGCGCCCGAGTCGAACCAGACGTGGCAGTGATGGCGGCGGCGGTCGCCGACTTTCGTCCCTCCACGGTTGCCGAAACCAAGCTGGCTCGGTCGGCGGGTCTGCCGGTGATCAATCTGGAGAAGACGCCCGACATACTTGCCTCGATCGGTGCTCGCCGTCCGCGCCCCTTCATAGTCGGGTTTGCGGCAGAAACCGGAAACCTCGAGCGGGCGATCGAAAAGGCGGCAAGCAAAGGGGTGGACTTGATGGTGGCCAACGACGTAAACGAGCCCGGGGCAGGCTTTGTCGTCGACACCAACCGTGTCTCGATCATCTTCCCGGACGGTTCAATCGAGGACTGGCCGTTGATGTCCAAAACAGAAGTGGCCAAGCGCCTATGGGACATGGTGCAGGAGAGGATCGGCGCCCGGCAGGGCGGTCGGTAAGCTCCCCGGCCATGCGTCGCTGGTTCTTCGCATCGGAGTCGGTGACCGAGGGTCACCCCGACAAGGTCGCCGATGCGGTGTCCGACGCGGTGCTCGACGCCGTCCTCGCTCAGGACCCGCAGGGACGGGTCGCCTGCGAGACCCTGGTCACCAGCGGCAAGGTGGTGGTGGCGGGCGAGCTCAACACCACCGCATCGGTGGAGGTCGAGAAGGTTGCCAGGGAGGCGATCGCCGACATCGGATATGTCGGAGATTCGGACTTCGCCGCCGACAGCATTGAGGTCCAGGTCCTCGTCCATCAACAGAGCCCCGACATCGCTGCCGGCGTGGCGAGGGCGGAGGAGGCGCGCGCCGGCTCGGCCGATCGCTTCGACGAGTTGGGCGCAGGTGATCAAGGGATCATGTTCGGGTTCGCCGTCGACGAGAGCCCGGAACTGATGCCGGTGCCGATCCTCTTGGCTCACCGCCTCGCCGAACGCCTCGCCGACGTGCGCCGGAACGGCACGCTCAATTATCTGAGACCCGACGGCAAAACCCAGGTCATGGTCGAATACGAGGGCGGCAGGCCCCTGCGGGTGGCGAGTGTCTTGATCTCGGCGCATCACGCACCCGGAGTCGACATCGATGGTCGAATGAAGAACGACCTTTGGGAGCAGGTGGTGGTCAGTTCGATCCCCGCCAATCTGCTCGACCCGGAGGCTTCGTTCTACGTCAACCCTTCGGGCAGGTTCGAGGTCGGTGGCCCCCATGCCGACACCGGTCTGACCGGTCGGAAGATCATCGTCGACACCTACGGCGGCTATGCCCGTCATGGTGGGGGAGCGTTCTCGGGGAAAGATCCGACCAAGGTTGACCGATCGGCTGCTTACGCCGCCCGCAACGCCGCCAAGACAGTGGTGGCCGCCGGCTTGGCCGGTCGCTGTGAAGTCCAACTCGCCTATGCCATCGGGCGGGCGGCACCCTTTTCCATTTACGTCGACACCGCCGGAACCTCAAACATCGCTCCCGATCGACTGGAACGGTTGGTCGCCGAATTCTTCGACTTCCGCCCGGCGGCGATCATCGAACGGTTTGACCTGCAACGCCCGATTTACCGGGCGACCGCTGCTTACGGGCACTTCGGGCGGCCCGACTTTCCCTGGGAGACGACCTTCCAAGCCAATGCTCTGGGACAGGCGGCACAATCGCTTTGATCCCGGCCGTCCGGGTAATCCCGGCCGTCCCCAGCTTCACAGTTGATGGCGGATATTGGTACGCGTTGACCCCCGAGCAGTCCAGACTCGTACGAACCGGAACGATGGTGCGCGTGCCCTTGTCAGGTCGGCGCGTGCGTGGATACGTTGTCGAAACCGGAGAGCGAGACCCGGCACGCCTGAAGCCCGTCGCGGCAGTTTCAATGGTCATCCCGCTCTTCGACGGGCAGTTGCTGGCGGCGCTGGAATGGGCGGCGCTGCGCTACGTAGCCCCCAAGTCGGTGATGTTGGACCGCGCCTCTCCCCCCAATCTGGTGAACGCCTCCGAACCGCCCACAACCTCCTCGACTGTGGCTTCCCCGCCCACCAGCCGTCACCCGCTGGCGAGTTGGGCAAAGGCGGTGGCTGCTGGCGGTCGGCGGCCGCCGGTGGCCTATCTCGGAAGATGGGGGGATATGGAATGGCTGGCCACGACCGCGACACCAGCGCTGGAATCTGGTCGAAGTGTCGTTGTGATTGCCGCCACTGGCGCTGAGGTCGGGACGCTCTCAGAATTCGCCCGGCGGCTCGGAGTGGCGCCGACCGCGGTCATGCCGGAAATGTCCGACTCCCAGGTGACCGCCGCCTGGAGCGCCCTCCAATCACCCCCCCGGCTGCTCATAGGCACTCCTCGGGTAGCGGCATGGCCGGCTCCCGATCTGGCTGCATTGCTGGTCGTGGAGGAGGGTCGGCGCGCAATGAAGGATCGCCAGACACCCACAGTGGCGGTTCGGGACCTGGTTCGTACCAGGGCAGCACTCGCCGGATTCGGGTTGGCCTTCGTCGGTCCCACCCCCACTCTCGAAACGATCGCTCTGGGAGCCACTGTGGTCCGTGCGAGCCGGCGGGCGTGGCCTGCCGTCGAGGTGGTCGATCGCCGGGACGAGCCGCCGACGCCCGGCCTGGTGGGCAGCTCTGCTCTAGCGGCCATACGGGCGGTCCTTGGTCGCGGAGGGAACGTCTTTGTGTTTGCTCATCGCCGGGGGTATTCCCCGGCCTCCCGTTGCGAACGGTGCAGAACCCTCCGGCGTTGCCAGCGTTGCGGCTCCCGACCGGAGCCGGGACCGTCCTGTCCTCGCTGCGGCGCCGCGCTCGGCCCTTGCCTCTCCGGCGGGCACGACCGATTTGTCCCATTGGGGGCGGGGGTAGGACGGGTTGCCGAGGAGTTGCGGCGCTTTTTCGGGGCGGAGGTGGGACAGGCGCCCTCCTCGACCCATTTGCAGGTTGGCAGTGAGGCCGACCTGGCCGGTCTCGGCCGTCAGGATCTGACGGTGGCGGTCGACGCCGACGGCTTGATCCTGGGATCGCACTTCCGGTCTGCCGAGGAGGCGCTGCGCATCCTGGCCCGGGTGGTCGGGCGGGTCGGCGGCTCGTCAAGTCGCGGATTGATTCAGACGTACATGCCCGACCACCCAGTGGTGCTTGCGCTTCGCAGCGGCGACCCCGCAGTTTTCGCCGAGGCCGAGCTCGGGGCTCGGCGCAATCTCGGATTTCCTCCCTACTCCCAACTTTTGGTGCTGGAGGCGCGCGGCGAACTTCCCAAAGGGGCCGAAGCTGCGCTGGCGGAAGCGACGAAAACTGCCACGGTGCTAGGACCCGATTTTCGCAACGGCCGGCAGAGTTGGCTGGTGCAGGGCCTCGACTTGGGCCCGACCCGGCTCTCCCTTCGTCCGTTGGTCCAACGCTGGCGAGACGCTGGCGTTACGATGCGAATCAACGTTGATCCTTTGGAGCTCTAGTCGCAGGACTTTGGGCCAATCGGACCCTGAGAGCCCGTCGCTCACTGCTTATTGTGGCGACCCAAATGCCGCTTTTCCCCATCCGAACCTTCGGAGACCCGGTGTTGCGGATGCCGGCGACCCGTGTCAAGTCGATCGACGACGTCGTTCACCGTTTGGTGGCCGACATGATCGAAACCATGTACGACGCGCCCGGCGTCGGTCTGGCGGCGCCCCAACTCGGAATTTCGAAGGCTGTAGTGGTCTTCGACGCCCAAGACGATTCCGGAGCCCACGCGTTGATCAACCCGGAGTTGATCGAGACGTCGGGCGACTATGAATTCGAAGAAGGATGCCTGTCGGTGCCGGGCCACTATTGGCCGGTTGTCCGACCCAGCTTCGCCCGGGCGCGGGGTCTGGACCTCAACGGAAGCGAGATCGAATACGCCGGCGACGGCCTGCTAGGTCGAATTCTCCAGCACGAAATCGATCATCTGGGCGGCATCCTGCTAATCGAACGGCTCGACAAGAAGACTCGCAAGCAAGCTTTGCGAGATCTCCGCAACGAGGCATTGGGCCTGTCCGTCGATAGGTAAGGCCGGTGAATCGACCCACAGCCGCGTTCTTCGGCACTCCCGAGGCGGCCGTCCCTTCGCTTCGGGCTCTCCATGCTGCACTTACGGTGAAGATTGTCATCACCCGGCCAGATCGTCCCAAGGGTCGTTCGGGCGCCGCTTCACCGCCCCCCGTCAAGAAGGCCGCGCTCGAGTTGGGTTTGAGGGTGGCGGCGCCGCAGAAGCGCGACGATCTGGTGCGGGTGGTGTCGGCATCCGGCCCGCTCGACGTGGCGGTGGTGACGGCGTTCGGGATGGTCATCCCGGGCGAGGCGCTGACCATCCCCGCCGCCGGATTCCTCAATGTGCACTTCTCCCTGCTGCCCCGATGGAGAGGCGCTTCGCCGGTAACCGCAGCCATCGCCGCCGGCGATGATGAGACTGGAGTGACGGTGATGTCCCTTGACGAGGGACTTGACACTGGGCCATTGATCGCCGCCCGTCCCACTCCGATCGGAGCCGCTGAGACCGGGGGAGAGCTGACCAGGCGGTTGGCAGACTTGGGCGCCAGCCTGCTCGGGGAGGTGCTGGCGCCCTGGGTTGCGGGCGAATTGACGGCGACCCCCCAACCTGGCGGTGCGGCGACCAATGCGCCCAGGATCCGGCCACAAGACTTGGCGATCGATCTCTTTCGCCCGGCGGCGGAGAACTGTCGTCGGATCAGGGCGTTCGCCCCCGAACCCGGCGCATTTGTGATCTTCGACGGGGAGCGGACCAAACTGTTGACTGCGATCGCCCATTCGGGCCAGATGGTCTCCGGCACCCTCCTCGTCGAAGGGACCCGCCTCCTGATCGGATCCGGCGGCACCACCCTGGAGGTCCTATCGCTGCAACCTGCCGGTAAACGCTCGATGAGCGTGGCGGAGTGGTTGCGGGGGCGGCGGTCGGGCCCCACGCTGGTCACCTGAAAGCGACCAATGGTGGAGTAAACCGTCGAAATTGAGTTCACTATCTCATCGGTTGCCAGGACATCACCGTTTGGCTGAACAGGGCACCGGTACAATTCAGCCATGGGTCCCATGCGGTTTGCCCCGTCCTTGCTGGCCGCCGACTTCGGGCGACTGGCGGATGAGGTGGCGGCCGTTGAAGCCGAAGCCGACCTTCTCCATCTGGACATCATGGATGGCCACTTTGTGCCCAACATCAGCTTCGGCATCCCGGTCATCTCTTCGCTCCGAGGTCAGACCCGTTTGATCTTCGACTGCCACCTGATGACCACCAACCCCGACGCCTACCTGGAGGAGTTAGCCGAGGCAGGTGCCGATCTCGTAACCATGCACATCGAGGCCGTTCCCGACCCCACCTTCGCCGCTAAGAAGGCGGCAGCAAACGGACTCGGCTTCGGCCTGGTCGTATCGCCTCCCACTCCAATCGAGGCGATCATCCCCTTCATCGAAGGGACCGATCTCATATTGATCATGTCGGTAAACCCGGGGTTTGGTGGCCAACAGTTCATGCCGGAGGTACTCGGAAAGGTGAGGGCTGCTCGGAATTGGATTGAGTCTCATGGGCTCGACACCGATATTCAGATCGATGGCGGCATCACGGCCAGCACCATTGGCGCCGCCCGAGACGCCGGGGCGAACGTCTTCGTGGCCGGCAGCGCAGTTTTTGGCGCCTCCGACCCTGCCGAAGCCATTCGCCTCCTGCGACGGGCGATCGAGGTAGCGAGGTGAGCGAACGCATCCTCGTCGTAGATGATGACCCCGACATCCTTCAGGTGGTCAAGATCAATCTGGAGTTGGAGGGCTTTGACGTCGACACCGCCGAAGACGGCCGAGAGGCCGTTGACAAGGCCATAGTCGACCCTCCCCATCTCATTCTGCTCGACATCATGATGCCGCGGATGGATGGTCTGACCGCCCTCCGCCGGATTCGCGCCCACGGGCCTGCCGGTAACACCTCGGTGATCCTGCTGACGGCCCGCGGCCTACCGGAGGATCGCGTGAAGGGCTTGGAGTTGGGGGCCGACGACTACGTCACCAAGCCCTTCGAGATCAACGAACTGGTTGCCCGCGTGAAGGCCGTGCTTCGTCGCACCCAGGCGGCTCGGGACCTCTCCCCGCTCACCGGTCTTCCCGGCAACTTCCGCATCGGACAGGAAATCGAGCAAAGGGTCGAGGCGGGTGGGCAATTTGCCCTGATTCACTGCGATCTCGACAACTTCAAGGCGTTCAACGACCACTACGGCTTCATGCGGGGAGACGAGGTGATCCGCTTCTGTGCCCGTTGCCTGGCGACAGCCACCGAAGAGATCGGCGAGCCCGACGCCTTCGTCGGCCATATTGGCGGCGACGACTTCGTTGCTCTCCTGTCGGCCGACAAGGCCGAAGAGTTCTGCAAACGAGTGATCGAAAGTTTCGATGACGGAATCCTCGACTACTACGACACCGCCGATGCGCTCCGGGGCTACATCGAGGTGATCGACCGGAGAGGAGAGCGGTACGCCTTTCCGATGGTGTCGATTTCGTTGGGGGTGGCGAACAACATTCTGCGGCCTATCACTTCGCAGTGGGAGGCTTCGGCCATTGCCGTTGAAATGAAGGAGTTCGCCAAGAAGAAATCGGGCTCCTCGTTCGAAATCGACCGTCGCTCCACCTGAGGTGCCGGGAGGTCACCATCCGCCCTCTGACGCCGAAACGACATGGGCGGCGCCGATGCGAAGGGCACTCGATCTTGCTTCGGCGCATTACCCCCATCCCAACCCGCGGGTCGGCGCCGTCCTTCTGAGTGAGGCCGGTGAGGTGGTAGGGGAGGGCGCTCATGCCGGCCCCGGCCACCCCCATGCAGAGATCCTGGCAATCCAACAGGCGGGCGCCCTCTCGCAAGGCGCGACGATGGTTGTAACCCTGGAGCCGTGCAGTCACCTCGGGCGTACCCCGCCCTGCATCGATGCAATAGCTGAGGCCGGCATCTCGGCGGTGGTGATCGCGGCCAGCGATCCGGATAAACGGGTCTCTGGTAAAGGTGTAGCCGGTCTGAACGCCCGGCGAATCAACGTCATCGAAGGGGTGCTTGCTGGCGCGTCGGAAGAGATCGACCCCGCTTACTTCCACCATCGCCGGCGAGGCCGTCCCCTTATCACCTACAAGACCGCCCTGACCATCGATGGCCAAACGGCCGCCGCCGACGGGTCATCCCGCTGGTTGACCGGTCCCCTGGCCCGAGCCGACGCCCACCAGTTGCGGTCGAAAGCCGACGCGATCATGGTCGGAGCAGGGACTGTATTAGCTGACAACCCCCGCCTCGACGTTCGCTTGCCTGGATACATCGGCCATCAACCCCGTCCGGTAGTGGTGATCGGGCGACGGTCGCTGCCCCAGTCGGCGGCGATTTGGGACCAGAACCCTGTAGTCGTGGTCGCCGCTCCCTGGTCGTGGCCAGATGACGTGGTGGTGGCCAATGCTGAGTTGCTGACAGTCGAAGGCGACGACCGGGGACTGCCCAACCTCGCCGCCGCCGTTAGCGCCCTAGCCGAGCTCGGGTTGCTGGATGTCGTGGTTGAGGGAGGACCCACCCTCGCGGCCGGTCTATGGGACCGGAACCTGATTGATCGAGGGGTTTTCTACCTCGCCGGCCTCGTCGCCGGGGGCGCCGGGCACCCAGTGTTTACCGGGAGCTGGCCGACCGTGTCTGACGGCCGCCCGGTGGAGATAACCTCGGTGCTACAGCTTGGTCCCGACCTTCGGGTCGACTTCACGGCAGCCGAATTCGTTCCGGGCCCATCACAACGGGAATAAATCAGGGGCGAAGGTATTAGAACGGGTCAAAGTGTTCACCGGAATAGTTCAGACAATCGGTGTTATTCGCACCATCGACGGATCTGCCGACGGCCGGCGCCTTGAGACCAGGGCGAACCTGGAGAACCTCAAGACGGGTGACTCGGTTGCGGTCAACGGGGTCTGCCTCACCACGATCTCGGTGAGCCAAGACTCGTTTCAGGCAGACGTGGTGGCCGAAACCCTGCGGCGGACCAACCTCGGACACTTGTTGGCCGGCGATCGGGTCAATCTCGAACAGCCGCTTCGCGCCGACGGGAGGCTCGACGGACACATCGTTCAAGGCCATGTCGACACAGTTGGGGCGGTTATCACCGTCGAAGCCGACGGGGACGGCCGCATGATCACAATAAATGTTGGACCCCGGTTCTCCCGCTACCTCGTTGAGAAAGGCTCGGTGACGGTGGACGGCGTGAGCCTGACCGTTGCCAAACTCACCGAACATGGTTTTGCGGCGGCGCTCATCCCCCATACCCTCCTCGTCACGACACTCGGGTTGCGCAAAGTCGGCGACCCGGTGAACCTGGAGTTTGACGTGTTGGCCAAATACGTGGAGCGACTGCTGGCGGAACGGTCATGAGCTTTGCCCCCATCGACGAATTGGTGGCGGCCATCGCCCGCGGCGAGATGGTCATAGTGGTCGACGACGCTGATCGGGAGAACGAAGGTGACCTCATCGTGGCTGCCGAAACCGTCGATGCCGCCAAGATCGGGTTCATGATCAGGCACTCGAGCGGGATCCTTACGGTGCCGATGCTGGGGGAACGTTTGGATAGCCTCGACCTGCCGATGATGGTGCATCGCAACACTGATCGGCGGAGGACCGCCTTCACGATTAGCGTCGATTCCCGAAGTGGCACGACCACCGGAATCTCGGCGGCAGACCGGGCCCACACGGTCAAGGTCCTGATCGATCCGCAAACCGCACCGGAAGACCTCGCCAGGCCGGGCCACGTTTACCCGCTGCGTTACGAACCGGGCGGGGTGTTGAAGCGAGCCGGTCACACCGAGGCCGCGGTCGACCTTGCCCGGTTGGCCGGTCTCTATCCAGCCGGAGTACTTGCCGAGGTTATGAACGACGATGGGACGGTGGCACGCCTCCCCGACCTCGAGCGATTCGCCAAAGAACATCACCTGCTGCTGGGCACCATCGCCGACCTCATCGCCCACCGCCGCAGGTTTGAGAAACTGGTGGAGCGGGCCGTAGAAGCCAGGGTGCCCACTTCATTAGGAGAGTTCCGAGCCGTTGGATATCGCTCGTTGATCGACGATCGACATCACCTGGCGCTGGTCAAAGGCGACCTGGGAGACGGTGAGGAAGTGCTGGTTAGGGTCCACTCCGAATGTCTGACAGGCGACGTTTTTGGCAGCCGGCGTTGTGACTGCGGAACCCAAAAAGACCTCGCTCTTGCCAAGATCGCTTCAGAAGGCCGGGGGGTGTTCCTTTACATTCGGGGTCATGAGGGGCGGGGGGTCGGTTTGCTCAAGAAGCTTGAGGCCTACAACCTTCAGGATCAGGATCGGGACACCGTCGAAGCGAATCTCGATCTGGGGCTACCGGTTGATGCCCGTGACTACGGCGTTGGATCACAGATTCTTTATGACCTCGGTGTGCGCTCGATGCGGCTCTTGACCAACAACCCGACCAAGCGCGCCGGGATCGAGGGTTACGGGCTTTCCATTGTCGAGCGGATCCCACTGCGGGTGTCCCCCAATTCGGAAAACGAGCGCTACCTGCACACCAAGGCGAGCAAGCTCGGGCATCTTTTCGACGACGACGGCATCGAGTTTTGAACGTTTCTGAGATCCACCCGGCTGATGAGGCATCGGAGCTCACCGTGGGCCTCGCCGTGGCAAACTTCAACCAGGCGATCACCGACCGGCTTCTTGGCGGAGCCTTGACGACCCTCGAGTCCCGGGGCATAGCGGAGGCGATGATCCTCCGGGTGGCGGGTGCCTGGGAATTGGCCGTGGCCGCCTCGGAGTTGATAAGCAGGGGGTGTGGGGCGGTAGTGGCGATCGGAGCGGTCATCAGGGGCGACACCGATCACTACGAGGTTATTGTGCGCGAGTCCGCCGCCGGTCTCACCAAAGTGGCTCTCGAGCGCCGGGTTCCAATCGGCAACGCGGTCTTGGCCGCGCACGACTTCGATCAGGCCTGGGATCGATCGGAGCCGGGACCTGGGAACCAAGGAGCGGAGGCCGCCGAGGCGGCGGTGGCGGCGGCCCTCGCCATCCGCGGCCAGTCATGACCGGCGGCCCGCTAAGATTTCGCCATCCACAAGATCAAGCGGAGGCTTGCTGCTTCCCACCTGGCCACCCGCGGTGCGCCGGGTTTGTGCCAGGGTATACCGCAGGGTTCATGACCTTGACGGCCTCCCCGGCTCGAGCAGCAGGCGCCGCCTGCTGCTTTTTCGTTGACGAATAGGAGGTTGGACATCGCCGAGCTGCGAATAAATGGGTACATCCGTGCAACCGAGGTGCGCCTCGTGGCGCCCGACGGTTCTCAGATCGGGGTCAAGAAGCTGGCGGAAGCCTTGTGGCTGGCCGATCAACTTGGACTCGATTTGGTGGAAGTGGCTCCGGAGGCCAAACCACCGGTGTGCCGGCTGATGGACTATGGCAAATACAAGTACGAGCAGTCGATCCGGGAAAGGGAGGCGCGAAAGCACCAAAAGCGGACGGTGGTCAAGGAGCTGCGCATGGCCCCCAGGATCGGGGATCACGACTTCGACATCACCCTCCGCAAGGCGCTGGAGTTTCTTGGTGACGGCGACAAGGTCAAGGTCACAGTCCGTTTCCGCGGCCGAGAACAAGAACGCCCCGAGTATGGGAGACGTCTGCTCGACCGGCTTGCCGTCGGGATCGGACAGAACGGGAATATCGAACAGGCCCCCCAGCAGGAAGGTCGTCTTATGACGATGGTGCTGGCCCCCTCCCGTCGCCAGCGGCGAGCCGAGACTGCCCATACAGCCGAACCAGCCGAGCCGGTCGGTGCAGCCGCGCCATCTATCACGGATGGGCCGGTCGCAGACAAAGTGGACGAACCCGTCGAGGAGTAACCAACGTGCCGAAAATGAAGACCCACAGCGGGGCGAACAAGAGAATCAAGGTCACCGGAACCGGCAAGCTGATGCGCCGGCAATCCGGCAAAAATCACTACAAGCTGGCCAAAGGCAACAGCGTGTTCCGCCGCCGGTCGGGCGAAGTTGAGCTCGCCCCGGGGGATGCCAAAGCCGCCAAGAAGCTTTTGGGAATGTGAGCGAGGGTCCTCATGGCACGCGTCAAACGAGCTGTTAGCGCCAAGAAGTCACACAAGAAGGTTCTCGACCGGGCCAAGGGATACAAGGGCGCCCGGGGTCGTCGGTTCCGCACCGCCAACGAGCAGGTCATGCACGCGATGCAGGACGCCTACAAGGATCGCCGGGATAGGAAGGGTCAGTTCCGTCGGCTTTGGATCACGCGGATCAACGCTGCTGCCCGCCAGCACGGGATGAGTTACAGCACCTTCATGGCCGGACTAAAGGCCGCCGAGGTCGAAGTGGACCGGAAGCTACTGGCGGACATGGCTGTGAACGACCCGTCGTCCTTCTCCCAACTGGTCGAACTGGCCAAGAACGCCTGATCTGACGAGTCCGTGACGTCGGGCCTGTCAGCGCGCAACCTCCGCGTCTTGGAGGCGTCCAAGCTCCATCGAGCCGCCGAGCGTCGAGCCCGGGGCATGACGCTCCTGGAAGGTCCACATCTGGTCGGGGAGGCGCTGGCGGCCGGGATCGAACCCAGAGAACTGTTTGTCCTCGACCCTGGCGCGGGTTTCGACGGGTGGGTGGTGACGGAGGCCGCCTTGCAACGGCTGTCGGGGACCAAGACCCCTCAGAGCCCGGTGGCGGTCATACCAATCCCCGCCCACGCCTTCGATCCCACGAGAAGCGCCCTCGTCGCCTGGCAGATCGCCGACCCCGGCAACCTGGGAACGATGATTCGAACGGCGGCAGCCTTTGGCTTGGACATCGGCGTCGGCGATGGAGCCGACCCTTGGGCCCCCAAGACCCTGCGGGCGGGGGCCGGGGCGCACTTTCACACCGCAGTAGTGACGATTCGCCACCCGAGGGACGCCGGGGCCGAGCTGGTAGCGACAGTTCTCGACGAGGGCCGACCCCCGGATCAGCTACCAAAAGGGAGATTGGCGGTGATGATCGGTAACGAGGCCCACGGTTTGCCGGCTGATCTGGTAGCGGCGGCAGGCTGGCGGGTGACAATCCCAATGCCGGGACACACCGAAAGCCTCAATGCCGCCACCACGGCGGCCATCGTCGGTTACGAAGTGGCGAGACGTAGCGTCGGTAACCTCCACGGCCCATCATGAACCTAGACGCCCTGCTGAATTCCGCTCCTACTGTGCTCGCCGAGGCGGCCTCCCTGGCGGAATTGGAACGGGCTGAGGCTAAGTTGACCGGACGCTCGAGTCCTCTGGCCGAGGCTCGCCGGCAGTTGGGGCAGCTTCCGATCGAGGAGCGACCGGCGGCCGGGGCGGATGTCAACCGGGTGTCCGAGGCGCTGGCTGAGATGATCCGAAGCCGCCGCATCGAACTGGAACGGTCTGCGGCCGATCGCCTTCTGGCGAGCGATCGCCTCGACGTGACCCTGCCAGGTTGGGCGCTGGTCGAGGGGACCGAACATCTGATCAGCCAAACGATCGACGCCATTTGCGAGATCTTCCTCGCCCTTGGCTACCGGGTGACCGAGGGTCCGGAGGCCGAACTGGCCTGGTACAACTTCGACGCTCTCAACACCCCCCCGACTCACCCTGCCCGGCTCGAGACCGACACCCTGTATCTCGACTACGGAGACCCGGCAGACGAAGTGCTGATGCGTACCCACACCTCGCCGATGCAGGCCCGCTACATGGAGAGTCACGACCCGCCGGTGTACGTGGTGGTCCCCGGCAAGACCTACCGGAACGACCCGATCGATGCATCCCACCTCCCGGTCTTCCACCAGATCGAGGGACTGGCCGTCGACGAAGGTTTGACCATCGCCGATCTGAAGGGCACCCTCGCCTATTTCGCTCGTGAATATTTCGGACCCGAACAGAAGATCCGGCTTCGGCCCAGTTTCTTCCCGTTCACCGAGCCTTCGGCCGAACTCGACGTTTCCTGCTTCGTCTGCGGGGGAACCGGCCTCGACTGTCGGGTCTGCAAAGGGAAAGGATGGCTGGAGATGGGCGGGTGTGGGATGGTCGATCCCAACGTCTTCGAGGCGGTCGGTTACGACCCGGGGCGTTACACCGGATTTGCCTTTGGGATGGGGGTCGAAAGACCCGCCATGGTTCGCCACGGCATTGCCAGCATCCGGCACTTCATCGACAACGACCTCCGGGTGCTGAGGCAGTTCAGATGAAGGTGTCGCTCCGCTGGCTTTCCGACTACATCGACCTTCCCACCGACGATCCGACCGACGTGGCGGCCGCCTTGACCTCTTTGGGTCATGAGGTGGAGGGGGTGGAGATCAAGCGCGCCGACTGGAAAGGCGTCTACGTCGCCCGGGTCGATCAGATCGAGCCTCATCCCAACGCCGACAAGGTGCGGTTATGCCAGGTCACCACGGGACGGGAGTCGACCCAAGTTGTTTGCGGAGCTTGGAACTTCGAAGTTGGGGCCAAGGTTGCGTTTGCCATCCCCGGGGCTGTGCTGGCCGGCGGCTATCAGATTGGCCGGCGGACTGTCCGCGGGATCGAATCGGCGGGCATGATATGCTCTGAACGAGAGCTGTGACTCGGCGATGACCACGCCGGGATTCTGGTGCTTGATCCCGATGCCCCTTTGGGCGTCGACTTCGCCGAACTGGTGGCACTACCCGACGCGGTGCTCGACCTGTCCATCACCCCCAATCGGCCTGACGTGATGTCGATGGTGGGGGTTGCTCGAGAGCTTTCCGCCTTCTATCAGATGCCCGTGAAGCTGCCACCGTCCGAGCCACTCACCGTATCCGGGCACACCAACATCAGAGTCAAGATCGAAGATCCAACCGGTTGCTATCGATTTGTAGCCCGCGAGTTGCGGCAGGCTCACATCGGGCCGTCCCCGTTTTGGCTGCGTCATCGCCTGAGGCTGGCCGGCGTGCGGCCCATCTCCAACATCGTCGACATCACTAACTATGTGATGATGGAGTTGGGCCAGCCGCTCCATGCTTTCGATCTCGACAAGATGGCGGATGAACAGATCGTTGTGCGCCGTGCCGAGCCTGGTGAAACCCTTGTCACCCTTGACGGAGTGAACCGGCGTCTCACCTCCGAGGACCTGGTGGTGGCCGATGCGATCAGGCCGGCAAGTCTGGCCGGCACAATGGGAGGAGCGGACTCCGAGGTAGGCCCGCCCACCTCGCGGGTGCTGATCGAAGGCGCAGCTTGGGATCCGCCCACCATCATGTTCATGAGCCGCCGCCACGGGCTCCGTTCGGAGGCTTCGGCTCGATTCGAACGAGGAGTAGATCCCAATCTTGCCCCCTTTGCGGTGGGGCGGGCCGCCAGGTTGATGCTGGAGCTGGGCAGAGGAGAGACGCCGGCTGCCTGGATCGACGAGGTGGCGGTGGAGCATCGCCCAGCGACGATAAAAGCCAGTCTCTCCGAAATCACCAGAGTGTTGGGACCCGATGTCCCGGTAACGGAAGTGGCCGGGCTGCTGGGAAGGCTGCATCTTGGTGTCGAGGGCGACGATCCCTTGCGGGTGACGGTCCCGACGTTCCGCCGCGATCTGGAGCGTCCCGTCGACCTTTCCGAGGAGGTGGCGCGGCTCTACGGCCTGGAGCGATTCGGTCAGTCGCTTCCCAAGGGACCGGGAGGGGGATGGACGGTCGAGCAACGCCGGCTCCGCACGCTCCGCCGCCTGCTGAGCGGCGCTGGATTGAGCCAGGCTCTCAACCTTGCCTTTCTCGGCCGGGGTGACCTCGAGGCGTTCGCCTACCCGTCGGACCATGAGGGCCGTGATGTGATCGAGGTAAAAAACCCCCTCAACGACGAGTTAGCTTCGCTGCGCACGTCTCTCGTCCCCGGCCTGTTGCGCTCCCTTCGCTACAACATCACCCGCGGCATCCCCGATGTTGCGCTCTATGAGACCGGGCGGGTCTTCTTCGCCCACCCTTGGCTGGAGGACCGACGGGTGCCTTCCCAACCGGAGCGCCTGGGGTTCGCGGCCGTGGGCCGATCCGGCCCGTCGGCGCTGGGGAGCGAGGGCCGAGCGGTCGATTACTACACGGCTGCCGCAGTATGGCGGCTGGTTGCCCGCGGCCTGGGCCTCGGCAACTATGAAATCGCGGCCGCGGCGATTCCGGGATTTCATCCCGGC